>JAKAFB010000047.1 GCA_021818105.1 Acidobacteriota bacterium | reverse complement strand
CCGCCGGGACTGGAAGGCGGGAAGAACATCCTCTATCACAACAATGGGGACGGGACGTTCACGGACGTGAGCGAGAAGGCGGGGATGTGGGGCACGCTGGGCACGTATGCGCTGAGCTGCGGTGCGGCGGACCTGGACAATACGGGCTGGCCGAACATCTACGTGGCGAATGACTCGACCTCGGCGACGTATTACGTGAACCAGAAGGACGGGACGTTCAAGGACGAGGCGATTGAGGCGGGCGTGGCCTACTCGCCGGACGGCAAGCCGCAGGCGGGGATGGGCGTGAGCATCGGCGACTACAACCGCGACGGCATGCTGGACATTGTGAAGACGAACTTCGCGGGTGACACGGACTCCCTCTACATGAATCTGGGCGACGGGTCATTCGACGATCGCACGTATCAGGCGGGGCTGGGCATCAACACGCGGCTGCTGGGCTGGGGCGTGAGCTTTATCGACATCGACAACGATGGCTGGCTGGACATTATGGTCGCCAACGGGCATGTGTATCCCGAGGTGGACGGGACGCAGGTGGATGCGGCGTATGCGGAGCGGAAGTATCTGTATCGCAACTTGCGCAATGGGCAGTTTGAGGATTTGAGCCTGCAGGGGGGGCTGGGCATCACAACGCCAGCCAAGGCGCGCGGCTTTGCCATTGGAGACTACGACAACGACGGCGACCAGGACGCGGTGGTGAACTGCGTGAACGCACTGCCGCAACTGCTGCGCTGCGACTCGACGCTGAAGCGCAACTGGATCAAGATTCGCGTGGTGGGCGTGAAGAGTAACCGGACGGGCATTGGCGCGCGCATCAAAGTCGTGGCGCAGACAGGCACGCCGGTGCTCACGGCCAAGCCCGGTACACCTCTGACCCAGATCGAGGACGTGCGCTCGTGCAACGGGTACTACTCGGCGAGCGATCTGCGGATTCACTTTGGGCTGGGCGAGGCGAAGAAGGTGGATCTGGTGGAGATTCGCTGGCCCTCGGGGCAGGTGGACATACTGAAGGATCTGGATGTGAACCGGCTTTACGTGGTCGAAGAGGGTGGGAAGATCCTGAAGAATGAGGCACTGGTGCCGGCGAAAAAGGCTTAAGTGCGTAGCGGAGAAATCGCAGCTGCCATGTGCCACCAACCCCAAGAGCTTCTTCAAGACAATTAGGAGCGAAGGTCGCATACGAGTGTGTACGGGCCGATGCGGATGCCAGGTACCAAATGAGTGACGGGGTACGCGGGGAGACGCAGCGGTGACGAACTGCGAACTGGGCTGGCCGATCTCGATGTGAGATGACTGTATTGTCATGCTCAAAATCCCAGGCCGAGGCTCCGGTTATGACGACATGAATTGGAGAGAAATCAGTCAAAGGGCAGACGGAGGAGATAGGCAGAACGTGGAGAGAAGGCTGCATGTTGGAAGTTAATGAGGCTGGAAGCAAGACGACAGTCCCTTGAAAAATCAATCATTTGGTGGAGATAAGACTACGACGCCAGGAGCAGACGAAGCGGATGGCAGGGGTTGGAAGCAATTCTGGAGGATTGCGAGAAGAGAGGATGTCAGGTCTAAATATGACATAACATATTTTGTTCATTTGTTAGGTGGAAGGTGGGGCTATTGCAAGGGCGCTTTAGCCGCGTAGCTGTGGTGTCCGGAGTGCAGAAACAAGCCGGAAAATGGAGAATGACGCCAAGTAAATCGCTTTATAATGGCATGTTATCCAATGAAACGACGGTGGAAAGAGTGCGGGACGGCAGGGGCGAAGCTGCGGGTAAAGGTTTTCGCGGATTGATATATCGTTTGTGCTTGATTCTTTGTAATTTTTCTTGGTCCAAACCGTTGACAGCATGGGTTTCACTTCGCTATCGTTTCGACTGGTTCTGGAGTCTGCCTTTTAAGCCCTCCATCTTCACCACTCGGGGGCAGCGGCACCGGAAAATTATTTGTTGAGCGAGCCCGCCAGAGCGGTGGGGGAGCCTTTATGTCAGCTCGTTGATTTCAAGCGGCGCGCTGGCGGTGTGAACTAAGCAAGTACACAGAAAGAACAGCAACAGCTTTCAGGAGACCGCATGAAGAAGAGTGTGCGTACAGCACTTGTGCTGGCGATGTTTGCCTGCGCGAGTTTGCTGCTCATTGCTCCGGCCAGTGCACAGTCGGTTTACGGATCGATCTTCGGCACTGTGACCGATTCCACCGGGGCGGCCATCCCGGGCGCCACTGTCACAGTGACTGACGTGGCCAAGGGCACGGTCGTTACCGTGACTTCCAACGCCTCGGGCGACTACAGCGTACCCCACCTCATTCCCGACGTATACGACCTGAAGGTGACGGCCAAGGGCTTCAAGGCATTTGAGGCCAAGGGCATCACCGTGCAGGCGGATACGGCGCCGCGCATCGATCCCACGCTGGAAGTAGGCACGGCAGCGACGACGGTGACTGTGAACGCGGACCAACAGCCGATATTGAAGACCGACCGTGCAGACGTGTCTACGGTATTTGACCAGCAGCAGGTTTCGAGCCTGCCGGTGGGCGACCAGAATTTTACCAACCTGCAACTACTTCTGCCGGGCGCACAGCTTCTGGGCTGGTCGCACGCAGCCGATGAAAACCCGCAGGGTTCGCGCCAGATTCAGGTGAACGGCCAGGCCTTCGGCGGCACGGCATTCGAGCTGGACGGCACGGACAACCAAGATCCGATCCTTGGCATTATCGTCATCAACCCGGCATTGGATGCGGTGACGGAAACCAAGATCACCACGCAGAACTTTGACGCCGAGTTGGGAAAGGCCGTATCCGCAGTTGTGACGGCGCAGACGCGCTCGGGCACGAACAGCTTCCACGGGAGCGCATACGACTTCCGCACGGGCAACGCGAACCTGGCGCGTGATCCCTTCACGGAGTACCCCGATTCGTACGCAAGAGCAAATGGGTTGCAGTCCTCTATTCCTCCGGGCCTGAAGAACCGCTTTGGTGCGTCGATTGGCGGACCGATCAAGAAGAACAAGGCGTTCTTCTTCTTCAACTATGAAGGTCAGCGCCAGAAGGTAGGCACCTCGGCGACGGATACCCTGCCGACGAGCCTGCTGACGGAAACGGCCCTAGGCAAAACGGTTGGCCCCAGCGGCACACCGGGCGCGGACTTCAGCGAATATGCGCAACTGGGCCCGCAAGGCATCATTTACGACAACTCGACAGGCACGCCAACGCCGTTCCCGAACAACGTGATTCCGACGGGCATGCTGTCGCAGCAGGCCTTGGCTCTGTTGACGTACCTGGAGCCGTACACCAAGGGGATTGCCTACCAGTCGGATCCGGCCAATGTGCACAACCTCGACTCCAACTTCCACAACTCCGGCACTGGACTCTTCAACAGCAACCAGTGGACGGAACGCGTGGACTACACGGTGAATGACAAGGCACATGCGTTTGAGCGCTTCTCGCGCTTTACGGATGTGCTCTCTGGCGCTGTGGCCTTTGGCGCTGCCGGCGGACCGGGCTTTGGTATCGGCGGCTATGGCGGCAACTCCAACGGCGCCAACGACAGCCTGGCATCGGGCATGGATATCGCCATCAACCCGAAGCTGCTGACGGACTTCCGCCTGGCGTACTACCGCTACAACGTCATCGACTCCAAGCATGACCAGAACGTCGAGTTTGCGAATCAGCTTGGCATTCCGGGCATCAATATGGGCACGTACTTTACAGGTGGCTCGCCGGGCTTCTTTATCGCCAACGTTCCGGGTGGCGTGGGCGGCAACGCAGGACAAACCTCGTACGGAGACGGTCTCAACGTCAACCGCTGCAACTGCCCGCTGACGGAGCGCGAGGATCAGTTCCAGATTGTGAACAACTGGACGAAGATCGTTGGCAACCACTCTTTCAAGGTGGGTGCTGATCTGCGCTATGCCCGCAACCTGCGTGTTCCTTCGGATACGGATCGCGCCGGTCTGCTGACCTTCAACACGGGCCCGACCTCGAACCAGGCAGCTTCCACGCAGGGCGGTCTTGGCTTTGCCACCTTCCTGCTGGGCGACGTGACGAACTTTGGCCGTTACGTTTCTACCTCCACCAACGCTAAGGAATTCCAGAAGCGCACTTTCTTCTATGCGCAGGATACCTGGCGCGCCACGCACAACCTGACGGTGAACATCGGTCTCCGCTACGAGATTTACTTCCCGGAGACGGTGAACGCGGCCCAGAACGGCGCATTGATGAACCTGAACGACGGCTATTTGCACGTGGCCGGCGTGGGTGGCATCGGCAGCAACATGGGATGGGGCTGGCAGGCGTCCAAGATGTTTGCGCCGCGTATTGGCTTGGCGTACCAGCTTGGCGACAAGACGGTTCTCCGCGCCGGCTACGGACGGAGCTTCGACATCGGCGTGTTCGGTTCGATCTTCGGCCACACGGTCACGCAGAACCTGCCGGTTTTGGCAAACCAGCAGATCAACCAGTCCACACCCACGACTGCGGCGTTCACGCTGGACCAGGGGCCCACGGCTGCTCAATTCGTAACGGTTCCCAACAACGGCCTGCTGCCGAACCCCGGCTCGCAGGTTTCCACCAAGGCTCGCCCGAACCCGCTCAACTTCCCGACGATCGATGCGTGGAACCTGAGCGTGCAGCGTGCGCTCACCAACAACCTGACGTTGACCGTGGCGTATGTGGGCAACAAGGGCACGCACACTCTGGGTGACGGCGACAGTAATAACACCAACCCGAATGAGGCGGGTATCTTCCTGCCCGGAACTTATTCGCTGACCGGACAGACGCTGCACTACGATCCGACGGTAGCGGGAAACTCCATCTCCAGCAACGGTGGAACGGGCACCACAAACTTCCTGCAGCGCTACTATGCGTACAGTCTGCCGGCTTGTAAGGACGCCAACTACGTCACGCCGAATGTGCCCTTTGTGACACCGGGCATGTGCGGCTGGACCAACAGCATCCAGTACAACGGCAACAACCAGAACACGGAGTTCAGTGCCCTGCAGGTGACCCTGGCGCAGCAGATGTTCCACGGGCTTGCCTACACGGCGAACTACCAGTGGGCCAGCGCGTTCGATGAGCAGTCGGGCTACTACACGTGGGACCACAACGTGACCCACGGGCGCGACAGCAACACGCGCCTGCAGCAGCTGACGATGTATGGCAGCTATGACCTGCCCTTCGGCCACGGCAAGCAGTTTGGCGCCGGTGTAAACCGTGCGACTGATCTGCTGATCGGCGGCTACCAGTTGAGCACGGTGCTGAGCTGGTCGGGTGGATTGCCCTACAGCCTGAGCTACAACGAGTCGGGATCGAACGTTCCGGGCAGCGCACCGAACTGGCCGAGTTCCAACCATGGCGCACGGATGAAGACCAGTCTCTCGGGATTCAAGCCGGGCACAAACGGGACAGGAACGCGCAACTTTTACGCTGCGCAGACGAGTGACCTCATCAATGATCCCGGCACGGGTGTTTTCTTGAACCCGGGCCTCGACACGATCGGCAACGTGAAGCGCAACACCTACTTTGGCCCTGGATTCTTCAATGACGACATGGCCATCACCAAGGCGTTCACGATTCACGAGAATATTGTGACGAAGTTCCGCATGGATGCGTTCAACGCGTTTAACCACATCAACCCGGGCAACCCCGGAGGCAATATCGAGTCAGCGGGTACCATCAGCGGCCAAGGAGCAGGTGGAACGCCACGTCAGCTCGAGTTCTCCCTGCGCGTCCAGTTCTAATTCCGCGCGAGGAGCCGCAACAAACTACGAGGGGAGCTTCGGCTCCCCTCAACTTTTTGTGTCTGTGGTGGAGCGGGTGACAGCGGTCACGCATGCTTCGGGCCCAATGCTGCGTATGCATGGCCGAGATTTAGACTGGATGTACAGGGTCTTTATGATTCACAGGATTCTTCTGGCATTCCTTTTGGCGGCGCCGATGGCGCAAGGCCAGCAGGCTTCAGGCGCCGCGAGTACCGAGGCTGCAGCGCCGCCCACATTTGCGACAGCCCAGGAACTGGCGGGGAAAGGGCAGCTGGACCAGGCGATGGCGCAACTGGACCAACTGGCTGCGCAGACGCCGGAGCCAGCGGGCGTGGAGAGGCTGCGGGGGATTATCTTCTACCAGCGGGAGCAGTTTCCGGAGGCGATTGCCGCCTTTAGCAAGGCGGAGACACAGGATCCGCAGGACCGTGAGTCAATGGAGATGCATGGTGTGAGCCTGTTCCGGCTGGGCCACGTGCAGGAAGCGATTCCCCTGCTGGAACGCGCGCGCGCGAATGTGCAAAGCGCGAACATTGATCCGAACTACGTACTGGCGCTGTGTTATGCAGATGTGCAGCGCTATGATGACTCACGCCATGCCTTTGCGGCGCAGTTTGGCTTTGAGCCAGACTCGCCGGAGGCGTACCTGCTGGCGGCACGGATGTTTCTGCGGCGCGAATTGCGCGACGAGGCGGGCAACCAGGCAACGAAGGCGCTGGCGCAGAACGCGAAGCTGCCCCTGGCGCACGAGCTGCTGGGCGAGGTGGCACTGGCACGCGGCGATGTGGCGGCGGCGATAAGCGAGTTGGAGGCCGAGCGCAAGATCAACCCGATGAATCCCGATCTGTATGACCGCCTGGGCGATGCGTATCTGCGTAATGGGCAGTACACGAACGCGCAGGTAGCGCTGGATCGCGCGGTTCTGCTGGAACCAAACTCGACAGGGCCGTTTATTCTGCTGGGCGAGACATTCCTGAAGCTGAAACAGCCGATTCAGGCCCTGCACTACCTTGTGCATGCGGAGCGAATGGACCCCTCGAACTATGTGACACATAACCTGCTGGGGCAGGCGTACAAGGCAATTGGACAACTTGGCGCGGCGAATCGTGAGTTCAAGACCGTTGTGCAGCTGCAGCACCAGAATGATCCGCAGCCGGCAGGAAAGTAAGGGATGCCCAGGGTTCGCGCATGGAGGCACGTTGCACTGTTCGCCCTGCTGGCGGTCTTGCCTGTGTGTGCTGCGGCGCAGGCTGCGTCTGCGGAGGCCGGGAAGCAGACGAAGGAGTCGCGCGCGCTGAAGAAGGCGGATGCGGCGTTTCGCGAGGGCTTCGCCGCGCGGATGGCAGGGAATTTGCCACTGGCGGAGAGCAAGTTCGCTGAAGTCGTGAAGCTGCAACCGCAGATTCCCGAGGGGCATGAGGCGCTGGGAGCGGTGCTGCTGGAGCAGGGCAAGGCGACTGAGGCCATTGTGGAGCTGGAAGTGGCGGCGAAGCTGAAGCCGCGCGATGCGGGCAACGAGGCGAATCTTGCCATGGCCTATGCACACGCGGGCGAGGCGGCCAAGGCGCTGCCACACTTTGCAGCAGCATTGCGCCTGACGCAGGAACCGGGGCAGACGCCAATGCCGGCGCAGTTCTATGACGCGTATGGACGGGCGCTGGCAGCGGCGGGCAAGCCGGACGAGGCGGTTAGCCTGTTGATGGGCGAAGAGGCCCTGACAGGCCGCAGTGCAGTGCTGGACGACGCCATTGGGTCACTTTATGCCCAGCAACAGCGCTGGCAGGACGCGCTCTCTCGCTTTGAGCATGCTTTGCAACTGAACCCTGCGTACATGCCAGCGCGCATTCATCTTGGCGTTTTGTATCGTGAGCAGCATGACCTGCCGGATGCGCTGGCAACGCTTGCGGTGGCGGCAAAGGCTGATCCGCCAAGCGCAGAGGCGCTGCTGGAATATGGGCGCACGCTGGCCGCTGCGGGCGACGACGATGCGGCGTCGCAGCAGTTTGAGGCGGCTCTAAAGGCAAATCCGCAGTTGCCGGGGGCGGAGCTGGAACTGGCGATGTCGCTGCAGCGCATGGGACGGCAGCAGGAGGCCATTCCGTGGTTTCAGAAGGTGATTGCCGCGGACCCGAAGAATGTGAGCGCACTGAATAATCTGGGTCTGGCTCTGACGCTTGCGGGCAAGGCGAAGGAGGCGCTGAACAGCCTGCAGCAGGCGATGCAGGTGAATCCTCGCGACCCGGTTGTGTACAAGAATCTAGGCGTGGCGCAGATCCAGCTTTCGGCGTTTGACGAGGCGATAGAGAACTTCAAGAAGGCTTTGGCTCTGGATCCGAGCGATCCGCAACTGCACTATGACCTTGGGCTGGCGTACAAGTTCAAGGATCGGATGAACGAAGCGATTGCCGAGCTGAGTGAAGCGGGCAGGATGGATCCAAAGCTGCAGGACCCTCCGTATACGCTGGGCATCCTGCTGATGCAGATGGGGCGGCTGGACGATGCGGTGGTGGAGCTGAACAAAGCAGTTGCCCTGATGCCGGAGAATGGGGATGCGTGGGCGATTCTGGGAAGCACGCTGAAGCAGGACTCGCGTTTGGCGGAGGCCGCAGAAGCTTTGCGGAAGGCGATTCCGCTGCTGCCGGGACAGCCGGGACCGCGCGTGACGCTGGCCGGGGTGCTGGCGGAAGAGGCGGCAAATCTGGCTGAGCAGGCGAACAGCGCAGAGAGCGGAGGCGACACACAGAAGGCGACAGAACTACGCGCGCAAATGAAAGACTTGCGCGGGCAGGCCTCTACATTGCGCCGCGAAGCGGCGGCGTTGTCGCAACAGGCGGTGAACCGGCAGCGGGCAAACTTCATGCTGAATGCAGGCAATCAACTCATGCTGAGAGGGCAGATTGCCGATGCTGTGGGGCGCTACCAGGAGTCAATTGCGGCGGATCCTACTTTTGCCGATCCCCACAACCAACTGGCGATTGCCTATGAGCGGCAGGGACGATTGGACGAAGCTGCTGCGGAGAAGATGAAGGCAGAGGAATTGAACCAGACAGGCAAGCCGGCGAATTGATGAGACTCTCTGGATTCGTTAGGCGCTTGCAGGAGTATAGCGGCAAAGCTGTGAGTAAAGCGTTGAGTGCCTGGCGCAGAGCAGATGGAGTTTGGCGGATTGCTAGAACACGAACGGAACTTGATTCTTGATGGTGCGTGGACGCGCCAACGCAGGGTTGTGCACGCGGGCTTGGCGTGGATGGTGCTGTTGTGGTGCGGGCTTGCACAGGCGCAGGAGAGCATGGCTACGGGCGCGGCGCAGAAGGCCACGTTGGACGAGCAGCATCGACCCATCACGGCGGGCGGCTTTGTGAAGACAGGCCCCATCGTCTTTAAGGATGTGGCGGCGCAGGCTGGTTTGACGAAGTGGCACAACACGACGGGCACTCCGCAAAAGCGTGTGATTATTGAGGCCAAAGGATCAGGCGTGTGCCTGGTGGACTTTGATCACGACGGATGGCTGGATATCTATCTCGTGAATGGATCGACGCTGGATGCGCTTGCCGGCAAGGCGGAGCCTCCGCATGCGGCGCTGTTTCGCAACAATCATGACGGGACATTTACCGATGTTGCGGAGAAGGCGGGAGTGGCCAACGGCTTGTGGGGACTGGGGTGTGCGGTGGGCGACTTCGACAACGATGGCTGGCCGGACCTGTATGTGACGAATCTCGGGCAGAATCGCCTGTACCACAACAACCACGACGGAACGTTTACGGATGTGGCGCTGCAGGCGGGAGTGGCCCTGAAGAGCACGACGCCGGATGTGGCGATTGACTATACAGGCGCCACATGGGGCGATTACGACGGCGATGGACGGCTTGATTTATTTGTTTCCGGTTACATCAAGTATGACTTCAAGAATCCGCCGGTGGCTGGCTCGCCAAGCGTGCACACTCATACGTGCCAGTACCGCGCGGTGAATGTGATGTGCGGCCCGCGCGGACTGGATGGTGCGCCGGATCATCTGTTCCACAATAATGGCGACGGCACGTTTACGGACGTGAGTGTGAAGGCTGGCGTGAGTGATCCGAACAACTACTACGGGCTGGGCACCGTGTTTGTGGACGTGAACAACGATGGCAAGCCAGACCTTGTGGTGGCCGATGATTCGACGCCGAACTATCTCTACATCAACAAGGGCGATGGGACGTTCGACGACGAGAGCTACATGAGCGGGTATGCGTTCAACCAGGCAGGGCGCGAGGTTTCCAACATGGGCATTGCCGCAGGCGACTACGAAAACAACGGACGCATCGACCTGGTGAATACTGTGTTCTCTGACGACTATGACGTGCTGTACCGCAACAATGGCGATGGCACGTTTGAGGACTACAGCTATCGCGCGGGCATTGGCGCGGCTACGATGCCCTTTGTGGGTTTTGGCGACGCCTTTCTGGACTACGACAACGACGGGTGGAAGGACCTGCTCATTGTGAATGGGCATGTGTATCCGCACGTGGACGATAACCCGGACTGGGGCATGAGTTATGCGCAGCGCGCGCTGCTGTTTCATAACATGCACGACGGGAAGTTTGAGCTGGTGCCAGCGGTGGAAGGGACGGGACTGGCGGAAGTGGCCGTGGGGCGCGGCGTTGCCGTGGGCGACTTGTTCAACGATGGCAAGATGGGTGCGGTCATCAACAACCTGGACGGGCCGCCGCTGCTCTTGCGCAATGTGAATGATGACCATCATCACTGGGTCGAGCTGCAGCTGATAGGAGGCGCGGGCAGCCCGCGCGATGCGGTGGGCGCAACGGTCTACTTGATGGCAGGTGGAGTGCGGCAGCGCGGCGATGTGCTGAGCGGCGGCAGCTATCTTTCGTCGAGCGATCTGCGCGTGCACTTTGGGCTGGGCGACGCGGCGAAGGTGGATGCGGTGGAGATTCACTGGCCGGGCGGCAAGGTGGAGAAGCTGCAACTACCCGCGGTGGACCGCATTTTCACGATCGAAGAAGGCAAGGGAGTGACGGGACAGTGATTGCGGGTGATGGCTTGTTGCCGTGCGCGGGCCACACTGCGACTAAGCAACCGAAAGAACGCGGGTTATGAACGCGGGAAGCGAATCTGGACCAACTGCATGGCCTCAGCGTGCGTGGTGACGGTGCCTTCCAGTTGCGCGTCTTCGATAGCCTGGAGGATCAGCTTGAACTGCGGCCCCGGCGTGTAACCGGCGGCAATCAGGTCGCGGCCGGTGATAAGCGGCTGGGGACGCACGTCTTCTTCCGGCATGGCTTCATAGCGGCTGCGTACGAACTCCCAGTGGTCAAGATTGCCGGCGGCGGCGAGGCAATCCATGCGATGCAAGGCGAGATGCTGGGGAAAGTCCTCCAAGCGAAAGAAGCGCTTGAGGGTGGAAGCGCGCATGTGCACGGCATCAGCGAAGCGCATGTGGTTCTGGATGAGGGCGAGGATCATGCGGATTTCGTCGTTGGAGAAGCGCAGGCTTTGCAGGATGCGCGCGCCAATGGCCATGCCGACCTCGACGTGTCCGTCAAAGCGGATGCGGTCCGGAGCCTGGCGGAAGGTGGGCGGCTTGCCGATGTCATGGAGTAGCGCGCCCCAGGCGAGGGTAATGGGGCAGCCGGGCTCAAGCTGAGCGAGTAGCAGCAAGGTGTGTGTCCAGACGTCGCCCTCGGGATGAAACTCCGGCGGTTGCTGTATGCCCTTCATGGCGGCGACTTCAGGGAGAACCTGGACGAGGAGGTCGGTTTCGTCGAGCAACTCAAAGGCATGGCGAGCACGGCCCTCAGTAAGCATGCGGGTGATCTCGTCGCGAATACGCTCGCGGCTGACGGCGTGGATGCGGGCGGCAAGGGTGCGAATAGCGCTGTGCGTGGCGGGTTCAATGGTGAAGCCGAAGCGGGCGGCGAAGCGGACGGCGCGAAGGAGGCGCAGCTGGTCCTCTTCAAAGCGCAGCTCGGGGCGGCCAATGGCGCGGATGATGCCGGCATCGAGGTCGGCGAGGCCGCCGACATAGTCAATGACTGCGGCGCGAAGATCCGTGGGACGTTCAGGGCGCTCGCCGCCCCAGCGCAGTGGGTCGAGTAGCAGACCGTTGATGGTGAAGTCGCGGCGGTGCACGTCCTCTGAGGCGCTGAGGGTGTACTGGACTGCGTCTGGTCGTCGGCCGTCGGAGTAGACGCCGTCGGAGCGGAATGTTGCAACTTCGGTGGGCTTGTAGCCACGGGATGTGTCCTCGGGCGAGGCTGGCTCGCCTGCAACGAGGACCACGCCGAAGTGAGCGCCGACGGAGAAGGTGCGGGGGAACATGTTGAGGACGACGTCGGGATTGGCGGAGGTGGCCACATCGTAGTCCTCTGGAGTTCGGCCGAGCAGCAGGTCACGGACGCAGCCGCCGGCGAGGTAGGCCTCGTAGCCGGCGGATTGCAGCGTGCGGACGATGCGCAGGGCAGCTTCGAATTGGGGCGTCGCGGGAAACATAGTCCACGTAGAGAGTAATCCGATTCGGGGGAAAGATACGAGGCCGGTACACTGGAAGTATGGGTAATGGGCTGATTCTTGGCATTGAGAGCTCGTGCGACGAGACGGCGGCGGCGGTGGTGGAGCGCGGGGAGCGCACGCTGTCGTCGGTGGTGGCGTCGCAGATTGCCACGCATGCGCGCTATGGTGGTGTGGTGCCGGAGCTGGCCAGCCGCGAGCATCTCCGTGCTATTGTGCCGGTGACGCGGGCGGCGCTGGCGGAGGCCGGATGCAGGCTTGAAGATTTGGATGCCATTGCCGTGACGAGCGGCCCGGGGCTGGCCGGGGCGCTGCTGGTGGGGATTACGTATGCCAAAGCACTGGCTTTTGCGCGGGGGCTGCCGCTGATTGCGGTGAATCACCTGGAGGGGCATATTCACGCGGTGCTTCTGCACGAAAAGGAGACGAGGGCGGAAGCGGGGAATGCACAGGGCCTTTCCTATGAAGAAGCAGTGGTGGCCCTGGTGGTTTCCGGCGGGCATACGCACCTATATCGGGCGCGGCCCATGAATGGGACGTGGCACTACAAGCTGATGGGGCGCACGGTGGATGACGCGGCGGGTGAAGCCTATGACAAGGTAGCCAAGCTGCTGGGGCTGGGATATCCGGGCGGGCCGTGGATTGATGCGCTGGCGCGGTTTGGGAACGCGAAAGCGGTGCCGTTTTCTTTCGCACAAATCAAGCCGAAGGTTCACCTGGCGGGTAAGGCCCCGAGGACGAAGGCGGCGAAGACGGCTCCGATTGCAGAGCTGGACCCGCGGTTCATGTTTTCGTTTTCCGGCATCAAGACAGCGGTGCTGCGGCATGTGGAGTTGCACGGGATGCGTGCGGAGGCAGAGGCGCGGGTGCCGCAAGTGCAGGCAGGGGCGCGACCGCCGCTGACGAGCGAGGACGCTCTGACTTTGTGTTCGCAGCCGGTGCTGGATCTGATTGCGAGCTTTCAGCATGCGGTGGTGGGCGACCTGATGAAGAAGACCTTTGCGGCGGTGGAGACGCTTGGCGCGGCGCGGATTCTGGTGACGGGCGGCGTGGCGGCGAATCGCGAGCTGCGGGCGCGGTTCACGGCGGAGGCGGCGCGGCGCGGGGTGGCGGTGGCGTTCCCCACGCTGGCGCTTTCGACGGACAATGCGGCGATGATTGCTGCTGCGGCATGGCCGCGGTTTGTGGCGGGCGAGTTTGCAGGGCTGGATTTGTCGGCGGATCCGTCGCTGGCGCTGGGGCGGTGAAGAGCGCCCCGCTGGCTGTAACTCCCGCTGCTACAATCGAAAGAGCCTGGTCTGCCTCGATGTTTTGTGGCACACGGGCCTGCGGTACGAGCCACGAACTATGACCCTCCTCCTCTTCAACACCCTGACCGGACAAGTGGAGCCCCTTGTGCCCATAGATGGGCAGACTTTGCGCATGTATGCTTGCGGGCCGACGGTGTATGACTACGGGCACATCGGCAACTTCCGCACGTTTCTGCAGGTGGACGTTCTGCGGCGGTTTTTGAAGCTGACAGGTGTGCCGCTGCGCCACGTGATGAACATTACGGATGTGGATGACAAGATCATTCGCAATGCGGCGGTGGCGGGGATTCCGATAGGCGAGTACACGCCGCGGTATGTGAATGCCTTCTTTGAGGATATGGAGGCGCTGCGCATTGAGCGGCCGGAGCAGATTGCGCGCGCAACGGATCACATTGACCGCATGGTGGAGCTTATCCAGAAGCTGGAGGCAGCTGGCGCGGCGTACAAGACTGAGGATGGAAGCTGGTACTTCCGTCTGTCGTCGTTTCCTGCGTACGGGAAGCTGAGCAAGAAGGACCTGAGCGGCATGGAAGATGGCGCACGTGTGGACGTGGACGAGTACGAGAAGGACTCGGCGCGCGACTTTGCCCTGTGGAAGGCGGCGAAGCCCGGCGAGACGGCTTGGGATACCGCGATTGGACGCGGGCGGCCGGGCTGGCATATTGAGTGCTCTGCGATGTCGATGGAGTATTTAGGCGACAGCTTTGACCTGCATGCGGGTGGCGAAGACCTGATGTTTCCGCACCACGAGAACGAGATTGCGCAGAGCGAGAGCGTGACGCACAAGCCGCTGGCGCGGCACTGGATGCATGTGCGCTTTTTGCTGGTGGATGGGCGGAAGATGTCAAAGAGCGAGGGGAACTTCTACACCCTGCGCGACTTGTTGCTGAAGGGCTATAAGGCGTCAGCGATACGGCTGGCGCTGATTTCGGTGCCTTATCGGCACCAGCTGAACTTCACGTTTGACGGGCTGGCAGAGGCGACGAACGCGATTGAGCGGCTGCGGACCTTCCATGAGCGGCTGAGGACGACCACTTTTGCCGAGGGCACGAACCCGGCAATGCAGGCCGCGGCTGCGAAGGCGCAGGGCGAGTACATGGAAGCGCTGGCGAATGACTTGAATACCGCCGAGGCACGCGCGCCGATTTTTGAATTGCTGCGCGCTTCGAACACGGCCATCGATCAAGGGCAGTTTTTCGCTGGTGACCGGGATGCGGTGTTGCGCGTGCTGGCCAGCTTTGACGCGGTGTTTGATGTGATTGCGGACCGTGATGCGGAGGCAACAAAGCATGCATTGGCATGGGCTGAGGCTGAGGGACGCATGGCGGATGTGGCTCCAGAGCTGCTAGCGCGACAGGCGCTGAGCGATGAGGAGATTGAAGCGCTTGTGGCGCAACGCACACAGGCGAAAAAGCAGCGCAACTTTGCGCGCGCCGACCAGATTCGCAATGAACTGGCGGAGAAGGGCGTGGTCCTAGAGGACTCAAAGGACGGCGTGCGCTGGAAGCGGAAATAAAGCGGCGATGGAAGGCTGAGAGATTCCCCACGATGGAAGCAAACGAAGCGCAGGAGCTGCGGGAGCATGCCGAGCATGGCTCCCATGAGTCGGCCATGCGGCCGGTAGCGTTCACGATGAGCGTGCTGGCTGTGCTGGTGGCCGTGACGACGGTGCTGGGACATCGCACGCACACCGAAGCCGTGCTGGATCAGAACAAGGCCACGGACCAGTGGAATTTTTACCAGGCGAAGAAGATTCGCGCAAACAACACGGCGTTGACAGAGGATGTGCTGAGCGTGGTGACACTGGCTGATAAAGATGCGGAGCAGAAGATTGCGAAGCGCTTTGCCGATCATCAGACGAAGTGGGCTGCGGATCTGAAGGAAGAGCAGGAGAAGGCCGAGGCGCTGGAGGTGAAGGTGGAGCAGGCAGAGGCACGCGCCGACCGCTTTGACCTTGCCGAGGCGTTGCTGGAGATCGGGCTAGTGGTTACGTCTGTGACTCTGCTGACGCGCAGCCGTATATATTGGTATTTCGGAATGGTGTTTGCATTGGTGGGGATTGCGTCAGCGGCTTCGGCCTATCTGCTGAAGTAATGCGCGGCGCGTCACGCAGCTGGGCCTGTCGCGCGTGGTAGACTGACGGCGCCATGAGTACCTGTTGGATTGCTTTGCTTTTCGTCTGCTGTGGCTCTCTGCTGGCACAGATGCCGTCCAAGACCGCACACGCTGCAACCTCAACTAAGCCTGCATTGCACAGCTACGCAAACAGCCTGGGATTCACGTATACCTTTCCGGCAGATTGGGACGTTGTGGATATGAGCAAGACGCTGCCGGAGGCGCGTGAGCAGGCGCAGGAGAGCGCAACCACGCAGACAGAGAAGCAGGGAGCGGCCTGCATCGAGATTGCGCTGAGTGCGCGGCACGGGAATCCGCCGTCGTCGGTGGTGGCGCTGGTGCTGCCGTTTGCGTGCCTAGGGTCCACGATGACGGACAAGGATTTGCCCGGCATGGCAACGGGCGCGCTGGCGGGTATCCAGCAGAATTTCGACGTGGGTGAGCCAGTGTATGGCTCGTATGCGCTGGGCAGCCATACGGCTTGGATTGAGCGCGTGAAGGGCACGCTGAAGATGAATCCGCAGGCGCAGTACACGATTGAGACAGTGTGCAGCCTGGTGAAGAAGGGCGCGGTGTGCTGGATGGCGATGGCCTCGGACGATGCCACGCTGGCCACGTTTGAGAACGGCCTGGTGACGCTGGATCACGAGCCACCGACAGCGCTGGTGCCGGCGACAGCGTTCGACAACAAGCCCGGGATGTGAGCGGCTGCAAACCACTGCATCGGCGGTTGTTGAAGGCTAGTAGTGCGCGAAGACGTAGCAAAGGCGAGGGTCTGCGTGCTATCCTCGGGCCAGCGGGAATCCCATGCAAGCGCATGCTACGAGTGCGAGTTTGATACCGGCGGCCAAGCGCTGGTCGCGGTCGCGTGCGCGCTGCATCTGCCCGCGGCGCCATCTGCGTGTGCTGCCTATCCGCACGCGACCTAGCCTCTTCGGCGGCGACTAGCTGCAGGCTGCCGAAGATCCTCGCCCGCATGGCGCACCCGCCTGGGTGCGCGGAATGAGACGCCCCCAGTCTGGGGGCCGTGGTCGTGCTCCATTAACTGATCCGCATGGAAGCAGAGGCCGCACAACCTGATCTGCCGAGGAGATCCATGATGACCAAGCAAGAATTACATGCGCAATACGGGCCGAAGCTGGTGTGTTCCCTGCCGGGCCCAAGGGCCAAAGCTGCTGTTGAGGCTGACAAAAGGCTGATCTCGCCGAGCTATACGCGCTCCTATCCGCTAGTGGCGAAGCGCGGCCGCGGTGTACGGGTGGAGGATGTGGACGGGAACGAGTTTCTGGATTTTGCCGCGGGCATTGCCGTGACGTCGACCGGCCATTGCCACCCTGAGGTGGTAGCTGCAATCCAGAAGCAGGCCGCCGAACTGATTCACATTTCCGGAACGGACTTCTACGATGAGCACTTGACGGACTTGGCCGAAAAGCTATCATCGGTGGCGCCCATGCCGGGGCCACACAAGTTTTTCTATGGCAACTCCGGTGCCGAGGCCGTGGAGTGTGCGATGAAGCTGGCGCGCTACCACACGGGTCGGCAGCACATTATCGCATTCCTGGGCGCGTTCCATGGGCGCACAATGGGTGCGCTGTCACTGACGGCGTCCAAGCCGCAGCAGAAGCGTCGCTTTGCCCCACTGGTTCCGGGCGTGACTCATGTGCGCTATCCCTATGCCTATCGCGGATGCACAGGCGGGCTGCAGGAGGAAGAGGCCTTTGCATTGGGCTGCGCGCGTTACATCGAGGAGAAGCTCTTCAAGACGATTCTTCCGCCGGAGGAAGTGGCGGCGATTTTTGTGGAGCCGATCCAAGGCGAAGGCGGATACGTGGTG
The DNA here is from genome assembly GCA_021818105.1 of Acidobacteriota bacterium. Taxonomy (GTDB): domain Bacteria; phylum Acidobacteriota; class Terriglobia; order Terriglobales; family Acidobacteriaceae; genus Telmatobacter. Next base: position 8,889 of record JAKAFB010000047.1, on the reverse strand, counting down.
GCGCCGACGAATTTTCTGCGCGAGCTGCGCGCCATTTGCGACAAGTACGGAATTCTGCTGGTAGTGGATGAGGTGCAGTCTGGCGCTGGGCGCACGGGCAAATGGTGGGCCATTCAGCACTCCGGCGTGGAGCCGGACATTGTGTGCATGGCCAAGGGTGTGGCCAGCGGCATGCCGCTGGGCGTGTGCATGAGCCGCGCCAGCGTGATGGACTGGGTGCCTGGCTCGCATGCTTCGACGTTCGGCGGCAACCCGGTGTCAATTGCGGCGGCATTGGCGACGTTCGATATCTTGCAGCGCGAAGCCATCGACAACGCAGCGAAGGTGGGCGGCATGATGCTGGAGCGCCTGAACGGATGGAAGAAAACGCACGCGCTTGTGGGAGATGTTCGCGGACGCGGGCTGATGATCGGAGTCGAGCTGGTAAAGGACAAGACCACGCGCGAGCCGGCATCGGAGCTGCGCAATCGCGTGGAGGAACTGTGCTTTGAGCGCGGCCTGATGATTCTAGGCTGCGGCGAGACGTCCATCCGGCTGTGCCCACCGCTGGTGGTCAACGAGCAGGAAGCGACGGTAGCGCTAGACATCCTGGAAGATGCGCTGACGCAGGTGGAGAAGGAGTTTGCGCAGACCGGGGCACTGGCTGGAGCTACCGCGTAAACAACACAGCAGAGAAACACAACACAGATGCCGCGCAGGACGATACGCCCGCGCGGCATTTGCGCGTTTGGGCCGCGAAGCTGAGAATGGTGTGCGATGAAGCAGATGACAGAGATGCGCGGTGCGTGGCTGAAGCGGACACTTGATGGGTTGGACTGGGTTGCACGGATACGCGGCCGCATGGAGAACCTGCCAGACCATTTGGTTACAGGAATCGAGGGCGAGGATGCGGTCTTTCATCACCTGCGAGGCAAGGGATACACGGTGGTGGCGCGGCGCTGGTCGTCGGGCGATGTACCGGGCGATGTGGACCTGATTGCATGGCAGGGAGACTTACTATGCTTCATAGAAGTGAAGACGCGGACGGCGCGTGACATGACGCCAGCACAGACGGCGGTGGATGGGCACAAGCGGCAGACGCTGCGGCGGCTTGCGCGGCGGTATGTGCGGCAACTACCGCAGGAGGCGCCGCCACAGGTGCGTTTTGATGTAGTGAGCGTGTACCTGGTGCCGGGCGAGGAGCAGCAGATTGAGTATTTCGAGGCCGCATTTGGATGGAGCGAGGGACTCGGGCAGGAGTGAGCGGCACTCAGGCTGTTGTGTTGGCGTGGCTTATCCCTGCGCGTCCTCGTGCTCTTCATGCCAGGCCATCTGGATGGCTTCTAGGCGCGCTTCGTTGGACTTGGTTGGATCGTCTGCGAAGCCTTCGAGCTCCGTGACGTAGCGGTGCAGGTCAGTGAAGCGCACGGTGAGTGGATCGATGTCAGGGAATTTTTCCTGAAGCTGAATGCCGATTTCTTCGGCGTCGGTCCAGAGAATCTCACGCGGCATGTTTCTCTCCTTCGGCTAAGCTCGTGTATTTCCATGTCTCAAAAGCGAGACATGGGGCCCCCTTGTTTATCTTCGAATGGTTGTCGTGTTCGCGCTCTCCCACATCTCGATTTTGAGATGTGGGAAACTCGGCCCCTGGGTTAGTTACCAGAGCTACTTCTGGACTGCCATGTCCAGGGGCTTGCCCTCGGAGGTGTAATTGCGGTTCCACTTGGGAATCTCGACAACGTAGTTGCCTGGGCGCGTGATGACGGCCTGGCAACCGAGCCGTGAGTTGAGCTGCTGGTCAGCGGCCATGTCGAGGCGGTCCAGCTCGTCATCTTCAGCTTCGCTGATACCGCCCGCTCCCTGCTTGACCCAGATGTGGCAGGTGGTGCAGGCGCACGAGCCGCCGCAGGCGTGATCGAGAAAGATGCCGAAGTTTTCCGCAACATCAAGAAACGACATTGGCTTGCCATGATGATCGTAGGGCATGGTGCCGAACTCAAATTCGACCGTCTTGCCCTCAGGAAGGAATGTGACGCGTACGAGCTTGTCGGCGGTAATGTTCTTTGTGTTTACTTCGCTCATAGTTTTCGGTGTCCTTGCGGCAGCGCGCTATTTGAACTCGGCAGGAGCCATGGGATGTGGCGCAGTGACTTCGTCGCCCAGTTCTTCGCCGGCGGCTTCCATGGTCTTGCCGCGAATTGCGCTGGTGACGGCTGCTTCCATCATGAGCTCAGCGAAGCGGCGCGTGGCCTGGTCGAGCGCAACCGTTGCATTGCGAATGGCGTTGAGATCGTTGTCCTGCTTTACGGAGGAGAGATAGTCGCGCGCAGCTAAGATGGCGGCCTGCTCCTCGCCGCGTAGTTGCTGCCAGGCGGGATTCTGCGGCGCGCGCTCAACGGCGGAGAGTATTGTATCTGCCTCATTGCGAGCTTCGATGAGCAGGCGCTTGGCGAAATCCTCCTCGGCGTGATCGAAGGAATCGAGGATCATGCTCTCAACCTGCTCGTCAGTCAGGCCATAGGTTGGCTTCACTTCAATTTGTGCTGCCTTGCCGCTGCGCTGCTCGCGCGCGGAGACCTGCAGAATGCCATCAGCGTCGATGAGGAAACGGACCTCGATGCGCGGAAGGCCGGCGCTCATGGGCGGAATACCTTTGAGATCAAAACGGGCGAGAGAGCGGCAATCCGCGGCGAGCTCACGCTCTCCCTGCACAACATGGATGGCGACGTTGGTCTGGCCATCGACGCCGGTCGTGAAGTGCTCCGTGGCAGAGGCGGGGATGGTGGAGTTGCGCGGAATTATGCGTGCGACTACGCCGCCGAGAGCCTCAATGCCGAGCGAGAGCGGAGTCACATCGAGCAGCAACATTTCTTCAGTGGTCTTCGAAGCGCCGGCGAGAATGTCAGCCTGAACGGCTGCGCCGAGGGCGACGACTTCATCGGGGTTGAGCTCGGTGTGTGGCCTCTTGCCGCGCGCACTCAGGTTGAAGAGTTCATCGACAAGCTGGCGCACAGCTGGAATGCGCGTAGAACCGCCCACCATGACGACTTCATCAATCTGCTCAGGCGTGACGCCAGCGTCGGCCAGAGCTTGCCTGCATGGCGCGGCGGTGCGCTGGAGAACCGGCTCAATGAGCTGTTCAAAGACCGCACGGGGGATCTCACGCTGATAGCGGTCGCCGTTGGGCAGCTCGATATCAAATTGTGCCGCCTGTTCGGAGGAGAGCCGGATTTTGGCGTCAATGGCAGCTTTACGCAACCCCTGTACAGCGCTGGGATGCGCGCGAAGGTCCACGCCGTGCTCGGCGTGAATCTCATCGAGCGCGATAGCCAGCAGAAGATTGTCGATGTCGTCACCGCCAAGATGTGTGTCGCCGTTGGTGGACTGGACCTCAAAGATGCCGTCGCGCAGCTTGAGGATGGAGATGTCAAAGGTGCCGCCACCGAGGTCGTAGACAGCGATGGTGCCTTCTTTCGCCCGGTCAAGGCCGTATGCAAGCGCCGCGGCGGTGGGCTCATTGACGAGGCGGAGCACTTCTAGACCTGCCATGCGGCCTGCATCCTTGGTGGCCTGGCGCTGCGCATCGTTGAAGTAGGCGGGCACAGTGATGACGGCCTGCGTAACAGGCGAGCCGAAGAAGCGCTCGGCGTTGCGCTTGAGCTGGCGCAGAACATAGGCGGAGATTTCGGGCGGCGTGAAGCGCATTTCGCCGAGCTGCACGCGCGGCACTTCGCCCGCTTCCACATCATTGGCGATACGGAAAGGGAAGAACTTCAGCTCGTTGCGAACTTCTTCAAGGCTGCGGCCCATGAGGCGCTTGACGGAGTAGATGACGCGCTCGGGTGTCTCGATAAGGGCCTTGCGCGCGCTATTGCCCACGGTCACGGTGGGACGGCCGCCATTGGGCGGCAAGGGGTCCAGCGCAACCACGGACGGCACAAGATTGGAGCCGTCTACGCCGGGAATGACCACCGGCTTGTCACCTTCCATATATGCGACGAGGGAGTTGGTTGTTCCCAGGTCGATTCCAACTACGCGTCCATCTGACATGCTTGTCTGTTAGGCTCCCAAAGTCTCAGTCACATCGCGGACCAGATTGCTGAGGTAGCGCCGCCGGTCGAGCAGAGCCACCATCTTGTTTTGTGCTGCTTTGCGCGCAACATCGTCGCCTTCATCCCAAGCCTGCCACTCGTTGCGCAGATCCTTGTCCACGTCTTCGAGCAGGCCGTCGAACTTGCGCTTGGCCTGCTCGAGACTGGCCTGTAATTCCGTGTCGGTTTCACCGGCGGAGCGCGCCATGCGCATCTCCTCCAGCTGCATGTTCAACTCGAATACCTCTTCAAGCAGGTCGGCAGGGACGCGCGAGGGATCGCGACGATCTTTGCCGCTGTGCTCATCGCCAATCTCGGCACCATGCAGCTTGAGCAGGTACTCGGTGCGATGGATTGGGTCCTTAAGCGTGCGATAGGCGTCGTTGAGTAGCGCCGTGTCTGCAAGGCTCCACTGCTTTTCGTTTTCACCGGCGCGGGCAAAGCGATCAGGATGCAGCCTGCGGCTGAGACGATGGAACTCCTGCTCCAGCGCTGCGAGATCGAGATTGAGACGAGGCTCGAGGCCGAAGACGGAAAAATAATCGCCTCCCGGAGGAGGCTGAATCTTGCTGCAGTGCGGACAAAAGAGTGTGGCGTCATTATGCGCCACGGAACAGGACCAGCACGCAACCGGAACCGCGGAATCAAGAACCTTCAACATGAGTGAACTCCGGCAAAAACCTACGAAGAAAACGACGAACCGCAGCCGCAGGATCGCGAGGAGTTCGGATTGATGAAATTGAAGCCCTGGCGCATCAGCGTCTCTTCGTAGTCCAGCGTCATTCCATGCAGATAGAGGAACGACTTGGGGTCAACGAAGATGCGCACGCCATCGAACTCATAGATGCGGTCGCGATCGCGAGGCTGCGTGTCGAACTTGATGGAGTAGGAAAGACCCGAGCAACCGCCACCCATAACGCCGAGGCGCAGACCGCCTTCTGTGGGCGAAATGCCTTCCTTGGACATGGCAGCACGAATGCGCTTGACGGCGCGTTCCGTGACATGGATGCCCTGCGGAGGCGCCTGCTGCGCAGTTGATTGCGCAACAGCTCCTTCGGCCGGCTTTGTTTCGATTGTGACCATGTTCGACATAATTGCCTTTTCCCAAAGTTCGCTGACGGACTGTTCCCTTCCCGCCGCCGTCATGCAGGCGCGGCGCATAGGCCGCACCCCAGGAACATCGATGGAACGCTTACGCCTTGGCTTCCGCAGGCGCTGTTTCAGTTTCGGCGACACCATTCTTCTTTTTCCAGTCACCGATGGCGGCGCGAATCGCATCCTCTGCGAGCACGGAGCAGTGAATTTTGACCGGCGGAAGGGAAAGCTCCTTCACGATGTCGGTGTTCTTGATGGCCAGTGCGTCCTCAACGGTGCGGCCCTTGATCCATTCGGTGGCGAGCGACGAGCTTGCGATAGCTGATCCGCAGCCGAAGGTCTTGAACTTGGCCTCTTCAATGACCTGGGTCTCAGGGTTCACACGGATCTGCAGCCGCATGACGTCGCCGCACTCTGGCGCACCGACGAGGCCGGTACCGACCTCCTGCGAGCTCTTATCGAGCGTGCCCACGTTACGTGGATTGTTGTAGTGGTCCACTACCTTGTCGCTGTATGCCATGTTCTTCACATCCTCCTGCGGGGGAAGCCGCGTCAATTATTGGATTCGGCAGGCAAGCCCGCCGATGCGTGTTCTCAGTCTTAGTGCGCCTGCCACTCGATCTTGGTCAGGTCAATGCCTTCTTTCACCATTTCGTAGAGAGGCGAAAGCTCGCGTAGTTTCTTCACAATGTCGATAACCTTGGCGGCCACGTAGTCCACCTCAGCCTGTGTGTTAAAGCGCCCTAGTCCAAAGCGAATCGAGCTGTGAGCGACATCGTCGCCGAGGCCCAGGGCCTTGAGCACGTAACTAGGCTCAAGCGTGGCCGAGGTGCAGGCCGAACCGCTGGAGACGGCCACATCATTAATGCCCATCAGGAGAGACTCGCCTTCCACGTAGACGAAGCTCACATTGAGGTTGCCGGGTAGACGGTGCTCCATGGAGCCATTGACGTGGATGTAGTCGAGTTCGGACTCCAGCTTGTTCTTGAGCCGATCGCGCAGACCGCGTAGGTAGGCTGCCTCGCTCTCCATTTCGTTGAGCGCGATTTCACAGGCCTTGCCGAGGCCCACGATGCCAGGTACGTTGAGCGTGCCGGAGCGCATGCCGCGCTCGTGGCCGCCGCCGTCAATCTGCGCGGCAATCTGCACGCGCGGGTTGCGCCTGCGCACATAGAGAGCACCCACGCCCTTGGGGCCGTAAATCTTGTGGCCGGAGAGCGAGAGGACATCGATGTTGTCGTCGATGACGTTGATGGGTACCTTGCCCACCGACTGCACCGCGTCCGTATGAAAGAGCACGCCCTTCTCATGGCAGATTTTGCCAATCTCACGGATGGGCTGCAGCACGCCGATTTCGTTGTTGGCGGACATGATGGTGACCAGGATGGTCTGGTCGTCGATAGCCCGCTTCAGGTCTTCGAGATCGATGAGGCCGTCGGCTTTCACAGGCAGGTAGGTGACGCGATAGCCGTACTTCTCAAGGCGCTTGCAGGTGTCCAGCACGGCCTTGTGCTCGGTGACCTGGGTGATGATGTGGTTGCCGCGCTCGCGGTACATCTCCGCAATGCCCTTGATGGCGAGGTTGTCACTCTCCGTGGCGCCAGAGGTGAAGATAATTTCTTTGGCAGTTGCACCGATGAGTTTAGCGATCTGCTCCCGTGCAGACTCGACGGCCTGCTCAGCCTCCCAGCCGAAGGAGTGGTTTCGGCTGGCCGCGTTGCCAAACTTCTGTGTGAAGTAGGGCATCATCGCCTCAAGCACGCGGGGATCGAGTGGGCTTGTGGCGTGATTATCCATGTAAATAGGCAGGGTCACGCCTGCCGGTACTTCAATCTGGCTAACAACTGTAGTCATCTTCTTCTCCATCCTCACTGTGCGGCTCCGCATCTTCCCGTCGTTGCCGGAGCGGAGGAAAAAATCAAACAGGTTAACGCGCGAGGGAAACCAGCGGACTGGATCTCTCACTTTGACCTGCCGTCTGTTCGTGGTCGGACAAGTCGTAGATACTGATGCTGCGCAGGACGCCGGCGATGGTCTCATTGACACGCGCCAGAGGCTCCTTGATGGTGCAACTTGGCGTGAGCTCACATCCATTGGTGCCCTTGGTGCAGGATGTAATGAAGAACGGCCCGTCGATGGAGTGAATCACCTCGTAGGCTGAAATCTCGCGCGCATCCCGCGCAAGGGCATAGCCACCGTTCATGCCGGCATGGGATTTGAGCAGGCCGGACTTGGTGAGCTTTTGCAGGATCTTGGCTAGAAGTTGCGCCGGAATTCCGTAGGCGTCGGCGATGTCCTTGGCGCTCATGGCAACCGTCTCCGGGTGCTCGGCGAGATACTTGAGCGCCATCAGTCCGTAATCTGCCTTTTTTGTCAGATTGAGCATGAATATGCGACTTGTTCGGTCCGGGTTTAGTATACGACCAAATCTGTCCGCGTTTCAAGCTGGGGCGGCGAGGGATTGGAGAATGAGTTTGGCCGTGAGTGAGGAAGGAAGATAGCTGGCAATTTGCCGCTTGAAAAACAGCAAAAGCTCGCTACAATCTGCGGAAAGAGCACCAAAATTCAACCGATAGCGATGAGATGGTGACCGGCTGCAAGCACCCCAGGGTACGAATCGTTTCCCGGCATGAAGACACTGAGTTTGTCGAGTGCCTGGAGTGTGGCGAAGTATTTGACTCCGAAGAATTTAACGACATGGTGATAGAGGAGAGTACCGAGCAGGAAGAAGCCGCGGAAAACGAGTAAACACCTCGAAAAGCCCGTTTAGAGCCGAAATCCAGCCCAAAATGCCGATGCGATGCGACTGTACGCAGCGCATGAGAGACCTATTTTGTGCCTGTAGCGGGTGGGGCTGCAGGAGCACGGCGCGAGACGAGCCAGGCATAGTGCAGGCCGGATGCCACGGTGAGGAACATCGTGGCATACAACGAAAGAGAGCGCAGCAGTACGACCCATGGTGCGCGGTCAAACTGGTGAAGCAGCACGACAGCCACTGCAGTGATCTGGGCTAGGGTGTTGGCTTTGCCGAAGACGCTGGGGTGGAACTCTCGCCGACCGGCGGCAGCGAATAGGATTGCAGAGACAAGCAGGATGCCGACATCCCGGCCGAAGACCAGGACCGTTATATGCATCGGCATGAGGCCCTTGTACATGAGGACGAGGAAAAGCGTGCTGAGCAGCAATTTATCGGCGACGGGATCAAGGTAAAGGCCGAGCGTTGTGCGTTGCCGAAGCAGGCGGGCTAGCAGGCCATCTAGTGCGTCAGTGACACCCGCAATAAGGAACAGGACGAAGGCCATCTCAAAGCGGTTGTCCAGGATGGAGGAGATAAGGAACGGCGCCAGACATATCCGCGAAACCGTGAGAAGGTTTGGTGCGTTACGAAAGGGATTCAATCGCGTGAGCGAAGTACCTGTCATGAGATTTCCAAAGGCCGAAGTCCTACCTTCCCCTCTCCATACTGCACCAGATACGAGCGGTTTAGGGACTGAAGCTGATTCGCAGAACCTCCCGCAGTGACCGTGCGTCTGATATCTGCTTACAAACGATGATGGTACAGCAAAAAAGAAGATGTAGCCGGTGCACGGTGGTGACTTTCCTCACCGCATGGACCCTGCTAAGATAAGGATGTCTGCACTATAGGCGCGTAGCTCAGTTGGTTAGAGCGCTTCCTTGACACGGAAGAGGTCGTTGGTTCGAATCCAATCGTGCCTACCATTTC
>JAKAFB010000046.1 GCA_021818105.1 Acidobacteriota bacterium | reverse complement strand
CGCAAGGACCCCACCGAAGGGTGGATGGCGTTGCCCGCCGTCGTGCTGGCGGCGATCTCGCTCTATCAAGAAGAGCTTCTGGTATTGCATGCCCCCGTTTCATTTGTCCCGCTCGGATACGAATTGAGTCTCGGCCAAATCGCCAGCATGCTCTTGCTCGGCATCATCACCATTCTTATGTTTCGCCGCTTTCTGCACACCCAGCGGCGGCGCGAGCAGTGGAAAGTGGAAATGGAGCAGGCGCGCCAGGTGCAGTCGCTGCTGGTTCCTGCGGCGGCCACCGTCACGCCCGGCTTTGCAGTGGAAAGCGTCTATCTTCCGGCAAGCAGTGTCGGCGGTGACTTCTTCCAGGTGCGGCCCGGCGAGGATAGTTCACTGCTTATCGTTGTGGGTGACGTCAGCGGCAAGGGACTGAAAGCGGCGATGATGGTCAGCGCGATTGTGGGCGCACTTTCAAACGAGCCGTCGCGCCGTCCTTCCGCGGTGCTGGAAAACCTCAATCGCATGCTGCGCGGAAAGGTCAATGGCTTCGTTACATGCTGCGTTGCTCTCATAAGCGAGAATGGCCAGCTGACGATCGCCAATGCGGGCCATCTCTCACCCTATCGCAACGGCGAGGAACTCGCTGTCGACCCAGGACTGCCGCTGGGGATTAGCGGCGAGGCCGCCTATGCAGAGGTCACCTATCGCCTGAGTCCAAATGATCGCCTGACGTTTATTTCCGACGGCGTCGTGGAGGCCCGCAACGTAACGGGCGAACTCTATGGCTTTGAGCGCACCCGGATACTCAGCACACAGCCGGCGCAAGTCATTGCGGAGACTGCCCGTGCCTTTGGCCAGGAAGACGACATCACCGTGCTCACGCTGACGCCAACAGCGAATTTGGAGGCGGCCATCGCATGAAGAAGAGCGACCTGCTGGTTCTGCTGCTCATGATTTCAGCCTGCGCTGGACTGCGCGCGCAAGAGTCGCGGCCAAACGCCGTGCCCGTCACGCTGGGCCAATCCGTGATCGCGCTCTATGGCCCGTGGAAGTTCCACATCGGCGACAATCCTCAATGGGCAGATCCCAACTTCGACGATTCGCATTGGGAGACAGTCGACCTCACGCCCACGCCACAAACCACGGTTCCAGGAGTGCCGATTCCTGGGTTCGTTGCGGGGTGGGAGTCTCGGGGGCATCCGGGGTATGCGGGATACGCATGGTATCGCATGAGGGTGCGCATCAGTGGAGCGGATGGCCCGCTGACGCTGCTCTCTCCGGAATGGTTCGACGGCGCCTTCCAGGTCTTTGCGAACGGCCATCCGGTCGGCTCTTATGGAAAGTTCAACGGCTCCACTCCAGAACTGGATGAAGGCGGTGGGTCGAGGTTCGCTCTGCCTGTCTCTGCTGATCGTCCCGGGCCGGGGCGGTCAACGCTGATTGCCTTCCGTTTTTATATGGCGCCTGCGTCGCTGGGGACCGGAGTAAGGGGCGGAATGCACGGGCCGCCAAGGATTGGCCTGCCCGGCGCGGCTACTGCGGTCTATCGCGTGGAGCGAGAACAAGAGTACCTCCGTCTGGCCTCTGCGGATGCCGCTGGCCTGCTTTACTTTCTTTTCGCGTTGCTCATAGCGATGATCTTCGCCTTCAGCCGCAGTGAAAAGATTCTGCTCTGGCCATTGGGCGCAAGCGTCTTCGCAGTCATCCACTCCGCCTTGATTTCTTCAACAGTCGCCGGGTGGATGAACGAAGTTTGGCTGGAGGCGCTGATAGGTCTCGCGAGTCTAGTCTCCGGCTATCTCTGGCTACTCACCTGGTGGGTCTACTTCGGGGTTCAGAGAGCACGATGGCTATTCAAGACCATTCTTGGCCTGGCGATCTTCAACCTGGCGGAGTTGGAGTTCTTCACCATCGTACTGCGGATCAGAACAGCTTCCCCTGAGCTGTTGATTGCCGGTCGAATCAGCGGGCGCGTCACGGGTTCCGCTGTGTTTCTGGTGATGATCACAATCGTCTGGCTCGGCTGGAAGGGCGCAGAAAGACGGCAGTGGCCACTCTTTTTAGCGATCTTCTTTCAATCCTTTCAGGTTCTTGTGCCCTGGATGAGCCTGCTGCACATGCGGACCGCATGGCAGCCGTTCGGAGTCATCATTCCCATCGACCTGATCTCAAACTGTGCTTCGCTTGTCTGCTTCTCCTTTGTTCTCTTCGGCCAGTTCCGCTCCTCCATGCAGCGTCAGCAGGCGACCGAAGATGATCTGAAACAGGCGCAGGAGGTGCAGCATCTCCTCATCCCGCGCAATGCGCCCAATGTGCCCGGATGGCTCATCGAGAGCGAATACCGCCCCGCCCGTAATGTCGGCGGCGATTTCTTCCAGATCCTCCCCGGCGACGACGCTTCGCTGCTCATCGTCGTCGGCGACGTGAGCGGAAAGGGCCTGAAGGCCGCCATGACCGTCAGCGCCATCGTCGGTGCGCTGCGCGGCTGCGCTGTGCGAGCGCCAGCGGAAGTGCTCGCGTACCTCAACCGCGTCCTGCACGGACAAATCAGCGGCTTTGCCACCTGCGCCGTCGCATCCATCGCAGCCGACGGCGCCATGACCATCGCCAACGCTGGCCACTTATCTCCCTATTGCAACGGCAAGGAGCTGCCCATCGCATCCGGCCTGCCGCTGGCTATTGCCGCCGAGAGCAGCTATGAGGAATCGCACCACAAGCTCACTCCCGGCGACCGCCTCACCTTCATCTCTGATGGCGTCGTCGAGGCCACCAACGGCAAGCGCGAACTCTTCGGCTTCGAGCGTGCTGAAGAAATCAGCAATCAGCCCGCCGCCGCAATCGCCGAAGCCGCCCAGCGCTGGGGCCAGGAGGACGACATCACCGTCCTCACCGTCGCCTGCACCGCCTGACTCCTGCCCCTTCGATTCAGCCGCTGCCGCGCCGAATTGATACCATTCCGGTGGAAGGAGTCCTGTCTCGTCATGTTCCGTATCCTCCGGCTCTCCTGCTGCTTTTTCCTGCTGGCCGCTGCCGCCCTGCTGCCCTTTGCACTCTCTGCGCAAACCGTGGACACCATCGACCCCGCACTCAAGAACAGAATCGACCGCATCGCCGCGCAGGTGCTGGAGCAGACCGGAGTCCCCTCGGCTTCTGTTGCCATCGTGCAGCACGGCAAGCTCGTCTACACACACGCCTACGGCAAGGCGCGCCTGCGGCCGCCCGTCGCAGCCACGCCGGACATGCGCTACTCCATCGGCTCCATCAGCAAGCAGTTCACCGCCGCTGCGATTCTGCTTTTGCAGCAGCAGGGCAAGCTGAGCCTTGACGACGCGGTGGGCAAGTATGTGCCAGGCCTGACGCGCGGCGACGACGTGACCATCCGCGAAATTCTCTCACACACCTCCGGCTACCAGGACTACTGGCCCGAGGACTACCTGATGACGCCCATGCTCAAGCCCACAACCGCCCAGCAGATTCTCGACATCTGGGGCAAGAAGGCGCTGGACTTTGAGCCCGGCACGCAGTGGCAGTACTCGAATACCAACTACGTGATTGCCGGTGCGATTGTGGAGAAGGTCAGCGGCCAGAAGCTCATGGACTTCCTCGGCGAGCACGTTTTTCATCCGCTGGGCATGAAGTCCGTGTGGGACTCCGACCAGGACAAGCTCACGCAGACCGACGCGACGGCCTACTATCGCCACGCCCTCGGGCCGCTGCGCGTGGCGCCCAAGGAGGGCCGCGGCTGGATGTTTGCCGCAGGCGAGCTGGCCATGACCGCGCACGACCTCGCGCTGTGGGACGAGAGCCTACTGGCCCAGTCGATCCTCTCGCCCGAAAGCTACAAAAACATGTTCACTGAGGTGAAGCTGAAGAACGGCAAGGGCACGGACTACGGGCTGGGCGTGCAGGTGATGGAGAGCGACGGCCACCGCGTGATTGCGCACTCGGGAGAGGTGTCGGGGTTCGTGTCCGACAATGAAGTGCTCGTCGACGACGGCGCGGCCGTGGCTGTGCTCACCAATCAGGACGCCGTGGGTGCAGCCTCGATCATCGCGCATCTGGCCGCTCCGGTCGTCGCCGGATACCCGCTGAAGCCAGCCGAGCAGCAGGCGCTGGACATCTACCGCGGACTGCAGAAGGGCCAGATTGACCGCAGCCTGCTCGCGCCCAACCTCAGCGACTACTTCACGCCCGAGGCCATTGCCGACTTCAAGAACAGCCTCGCCCCGCTCGGCGAGCCGCTCACCTTCCGCCAGGTGCGCGAGGCTCTGCGCGGCGGCATGACCTTCCGCGCCTTCCGCATCGTGTACCCGGACAAGTCGCTGATGCTGACCACCTACACCTACCCCGACGGCAAGCTTGAGCAATATCTCATCGCCCCGGCGGAGTAAGCCTCGTGCCCCCGGAATGGCGAAGGATTGGGTCCAGCTCCCCCACTTGCTCATGACACGCAAGCGTCGTCTGCCCCACCGCAGGTGGCGCGATACACTTGTAGTTGACCTATGTTTGAAAACCTTACAGACAAACTCCAGCGCGCCTTCAAGACCCTGCGTGGCCAGGGCACGCTGACTGAAGAAAACATGGCTGAGGCGCTGCGCGAAATCCGCGTGGCGTTGCTTGAGGCCGACGTCAACCTCAACGTCGTCAAGGACCTCATTGAGCACATCCGCGCCAAGGCGATGGGCACCGAGGTGCTCACCGCGCTTTCGCCCTCTGAACAGGTCATCAAGATCGTGCGCGACGAGCTGATTGAGCTGCTGGGCCGCGACACGGCGCGCTTCAAATTCGCCTCGCAGCCCCCGACGGTCATCCTCATGGCGGGCCTGCAGGGCTCCGGCAAGACGACCACCAGCGGCAAGCTGGCTGCGTGGCTCAAGAAGGGCGGGCATCGGCCGATGCTTGTCTCCGTCGACGTGTATCGCCCGGCGGCGCGCGAGCAGCTGAAGGTGGTCGCCAAGTCGATTGACGCCAAGCTCTACGAGGGCGACCAGAAGGGCGAGCCTGCCGGGTCCGCGCTGGTGGAGCGGCTGGCGCAGGAAGCCCGCCGCGAGGCCCGCAACATGGGCTGCGACACGCTCATCGTGGACACCGCAGGCCGCCTGCACATTGACGAACAGCTGATGGATGAGATGGTGCGGCTCAAAAAGCTGCTCAATCCGCAGGAGATTTTGTACGTCGCCGACGCTATGACCGGCCAGGACGCCGTCAACTCCGCGCTCGACTTCCACAATCGCCTCGGCCTCACGGGCATCATCCTCACCAAGATGGACGGCGACGCGCGCGGCGGCGCGGCCCTGTCGATTCGCCATGTGACCGGCCAGCCCATCAAGTTCATCGGCGTGGGCGAAAAGCCGGACGCCTTCGAGCCCTTTCACCCCGACCGCATCGTCGGCCGCATCCTCGGCATGGGCGACATGATGTCGCTGATCGAAAAAGCCGAGGAAAAGCTCGATCGCAAAAAGAGCGAGGAGTTCGCCAAGAAAGCACTGCTCGGTGACGGCTTCACGCTCGAAGACTTTCGCGATCAGTTGCGCCAGATTAAGAAGCTCGGCTCCATGGAGTCCATCCTCAAGATGCTGCCCTCTGTCGGCCCGTTCAGCGGTATGCAGCAGGCCGCCAAAAACGTGGATGAGAAGCAGTTCGTGCGCCTCGAGGCCATCATCAACTCCATGACCCCCAAAGAGCGCATCAACCACGAGATCATCTCCGGCTCGCGGCGCAAGCGCATCGCCGCAGGCTCGGGCACGACGGTGCAGGACGTGAACATGCTGCTGAGGCAATACGCGCAGATGGCCAAGATGTTCAAGCAGATGGGCAAGGGCGGGCTGGCCCGCAACATGATGCGCGGCGGTCTCGGCTCACTCGGCCTTACAAAGCAGAAGTTCGGGCGATGAGGTAAAGATGACTCCGCTCCAGGACCAGCTCGACGAGATTACCGCCAACACGCGGCAACTGGTGCAGGCTGACCGCCTCGCCATCGGTGAGCGCGCCATCGCGGAGTTGTTTGCCTCCGGCATCGAAGAACGAATCCTGCCCGTAGGCGCCCGGGCGCCGGAATTCGCGCTGAAGGACGCCACCGGCAAGCTCGTCCGCTCGGCAGACCTGCTGGCGCTCGGCCCGCTGGTCGTCAAGTTTTTCCGCGGGCGCTGGTGCCCGTATTGCATGACGGAGCTTGAAGCGTGGCGCGATCTCTACGGCCGCCTCCGCGAGCACAACGCGCTCATGGTCGCCATCGGCCCGCAAACCGAACGGCAGAGCGACTTCATGGCCGGCCAGCATGGCCTGCCCTTTCCCATACTCACCGACGCGGGCAACACCGTTGCCGAGCAGTTCGGCTTGGTCTACACCGTGCCCGACTACTTGCGAGACTACTACCTCTCCATCCTCGTCAACCTGCCCTTTGTGAATGGCGAGCAAAGCTGGCGCCTGCCCCTGCCGGCCACCTACGTCATCGGCCGCGACGGCCACGTGCTCTTCGCCGAGGCCCACGCCGACTTCCGCGTGCGCCCCGAGCCCGAGGAAGCACTCGCCTGTGCCATGGCGCTCCACAAGCGTTAACGCATCGCTTCCGCCAGCAGCCATTCAATGCGTGCACGTGTCACGCCACGCAGCAGAATCACCTTACTCCTTGCCAGCTCGCCCGACATAAGCACGACATTCGTCCGTGACAGAGAGAACAACTTCGCAAGAAAATTGACCAACTCCTCATTCGCCCGGCCCTCAATCGGCGGAGCCTGCACGGCGATCTTCAACTGCGCAGCAGCACCCTCGCCGTACACGCCCACAATTGTCGTCTTCTTTGCGCCGGGCTGCGCGCGCACGGCAAGCGTTACGCCGTCCGCCGTATCTCGCAGCATTATGCAGGCCCCTTGTACGGCGCGCGCTTGCCAAACAGCGCCGTCCCGATGCGGATGCGCGTTGCACCTTCCTCAATCGCCAGCGCGAAGTCGCCGCTCATGCCCATCGAGAGCACGTCCAGATTGAGTTTTGGATTTGCCGCCGCCCAGCGGTCGCGCCACATGCGCAGGCTGCGGAAGCACTCTCGCGTCACATCCTCTGGCGCGCCCCACGGGGCAATCGTCATCAGCCCCAGCGCCTCCAGATGCTTGAGTGACGGCAGCGCCTCCAACAACTGCTCCGCATCGCGCGACTCCGGGTCAAGGCCCTCCTTGGTCTCCTCCCGGCTCAGCTTCACTTCGATCAGAATGGGCAGTCGCTTGCCCAGCTTGCCCGCCGCATCGTTCAGACGCTCGGCCAGTCGCAGCGAATCCAGCGAATCGATGCCGTCAAAGATCTCCGCCGCCCGCGCCGCCTTGTTCGATTGCAGGTGGCCGATCAGATGTACGCGGATCGAGTAATTCCCCAATGTTTCCCGAAGATCTGCCGCACGCAGTGCTTTCGTGGCAAATTCCTGCACGCGGTTTTCGCCAAAGAGCTTAAGACCCAGCGCGGCAGCCTCGGCAATCGTCTCCGCGGGATACGTCTTCGATACGGCCATCAGCTCCACTTCGCTGCGCGCACGGCCCGCGCGGCGGCAGGCCTCGGCAATGGCCGCCTCCACGCGCTCCAGGTTTTCAGCGAGCGAAGTCATCGTTCAGGACACGGTGCTTCAGCGCCCGTGCTCCTCCAGGAACTTCTCCACTTCCAGCGCGGCCATGCAACCTGATCCCGCAGCTGTGATGGCCTGCCGGTATCGGCGGTCCTGTACGTCTCCGCAGGCAAACACGCCGGGCACCACCACGCCTCTGTGGGTCGTGAACACGTTGTCCTTTGTGCGAATGTAGCCTTCCTCGTCGGTATCCATCTGCCCCTTGAACATGCGTGCGTTCGGCTCGTGGCCAATGCCGAGAAACAGCCCGCTGATGGGCAATGTCGTGATGTTGCCGGTCTTCACGTTGCGCAGGCGCAGGCCCTTCACTTCCTTCTCCTCCACGCCTAGCACCTCTTCCACCACCGTGTTGGTCATCAGTTCGATGTTCGGGTGCGCCATTGCGCGATCCAGCATAATCTTGCTGGCGCGGAAGGCATCGCGCCGATGGATCAGTGTCACCTTCGTGGCAAAGCGCGTCAGAAACAGTGCCTCCTCCATCGCGGAGTCGCCGCCGCCCACCACGGCAATCTCCTTGCCACGGAAGAAGAAGCCGTCGCATGTGGCGCAGCTGGATACGCCATGGCCAATCAGCGCCTGCTCGCTCGGCAGCCCCAGCCATCGCGCGCTGGCGCCGGAGGCCACAATCAACGTGCGTGTACAGATCTCGCCTGCCGAGGTCACCAGCTTGTATGGGTGAACGCTCAGGTCCACGGCGCTCAGGTGCGCCAGTTGAAACTCCGCGCCAAAGCGCTCCGCCTGCTGCTTCATGTTGGCAATCAGTTCCGGCCCCTGGATACCCTCAGGGAAACCCGGAAAATTCTCCACCAGCGTGGTGATGGAGAGCTGGCCGCCGGGCTCGTGCCCCTCCAGCACCAGCGGGTTCAGGCCTGCGCGGCCGGTATAGATGGCCGCCGTAAGTCCGGCGCAGCCGGAGCCGAGAATAACGGTGTCGCGTGTCTCTGTCATGTGCTTTCCCAAAAGTGATTGTAGCCGCAGGCACCGGTTTCGCGCCGCCTGCGCCCACGCACCGGAGTCCTGCCTTGCCTCCCCATCCTTACCGGACCACTATAAGATGATGCTCATGGCAAATCTGACTCTCATCTATGGAATGCGGCTCCTGCCCGAGGGCGAAGTGAAAGAGATTCACGACGCCACGCTCAAGCTGGCCAACGGCAACGAGGCACACGTCACCATGCACGTGCTCGAGGGCTCGCGCGAGCAGATCGAGCAGCAGCTCAAGCAAAGCCTCGACGCGTTCTTTGACTTTTATCCGGAGCTTTGACGCGCCGCCGCTCAGTGGTCCGTATTCACCTGGGTCTTGCCCATTGCCACGCCCGCCGCATCCCGCCGTACCCGCAGGTTGTCCAGCGCATAGTCGATAAAACGCGGCTCAAAACGCGGCTTCTGGTCCATAAAACGGCACGTCGCTACAATCTGATCCACGATAAAACGGGGCTGATAGGACGCGAAATGCAGCTCCTTTTCGTGCAGCAGCTTGTACGCAATGGTTTCAAACGCATCGTCCGGCATCTCCAGCTTCTGCCGCTCACACTCCCTCTCGAAGATGCGCTTGTAGTTCTCCCGGCTCGGCGCTCCCACGGGAATCTTGTAAGGCAGGCGACGCAGAAACGCCGGGTCCATCAGATCTTCCGGGTCCAGATTCGTCGAGAAGATGATCAGCTCTTCAAAGGGAATACTGAAGCTCTTACCCGTGTGCAGCTTCAGATAGTCAATCCGGTTCTCCAGCGGGATAATCCACCTGTTCAGCAGGTCCTTCGGGCTCACCAGCTGACGGCCAAAGTCATCAATCAGAAAACATCCTCCCAGCGCCTTCACATGCAGCGGAGCTTCATAGAAATTCCCCGTATCGTCATAGCGCAGGTCCAGCATGTCCAGCGTCAGCTCGCCGCCTGTCACCACAAAGGGCCGCTTGCACGGCACCCAGCGCGCGTCATAGGCCTCGCGCCGCACAATCGAAAGCTCGTTGTCCTGCTCCAGGCCGGTCGAATCCACTGGGTGGTGGATGCTCGGATCGAAGAGGCGAATAATCTGTCCCTCCACAATTACGGAGTAGGGAACATAGATGACATCATTGAAGACGCTCGCAAAGCGATACGCGAAGGAGGTCTTGCCGTTGCCCGGCGGACCGTAAAGCAGCATGGCGCGTCCTGAGTTCAACGCCGGGCCGCACTGCTCAACGATCGAATCGTCCACCACCAGATCCCCCAGCGCTTTCCTGATCTTTTCAAAGGAAAGCAGCTCGTTGGTGGGCTTCTGCAGGTTCACCTGATCGCTGAACTCTTCAATCGTCACCGGCGCAGGCCCCGTATAGCGAAGCCGCTCCAGAGCATCCAGCGTCCATCGCCGGCCCGTCTCCGTGAAGGAGTAGCGCAGATCAATCGGATTGTCCGTAAAGCGCGCGCCAAGCGTCTGCAGCAGTTGCCGATCCACCGCCATCTGGATCAGGTCCAGCACGATCGGATACGGCAGCTTGATGGCGTCCACAAACTGACGCGTCGATTCCAGGCGGTCGCGGTAGATGAGCTTCAGCAGCATGGCCATTAGGTCAATCTCATCGATGCCCGTCGCCTTGATGTCTGTGGGCTCCTTCGGAATACGATGCAGAAAGGCATCGAGCGTCTTGTAATCAATGGCACCGATGGCCACAAGGTTGTCACCCAGGCGACCGCCATTCTGCGTCAGCCGATCCAGTGCCTCCGCAATCTGGGCCTCAGTAACCAGCTTTGCCCGTACCAGCAAATCTCCCAATCGCAGTCGTGTGGCGATGACGAACCTCCTCCGCCGGCATCAACTCCTCAGCTTCATCACGGTGAATGCCAGACATGCACACACTGCCCGCGCGCGCTTTGCGCAGCGACCCCCCACGGCAGGTTCAGCGTGTTCCACCGCAATTCTAGCGAAGAATGCAGGAATCACATCCCCCTTTTTGCCGCCCCGCACCCCGTATGCACACAGCACCGCCGTAACCTTGACACGCAGACATCGCACGTCGCCAGGCGGCTCGTGCTCCTGCCATCCATTCCAGAGAGCATAAGACGTTTCTAAGAATCGTGACTCGGATTCGGACACCGGCATGCCTGCTCCCTCGCTGGGAGTCTCTCGCGTGCTCAGCAACACTCATCCAATCGTGGGCTATCTACACGCATGCATCGCCACCGCGGCTCTGCTGCTCGCGCCCGCTACGCTCATGGCCGGCGGCCCGAAATACATCGCCGGCGTCAGCTTCTTTGACCCCGCCGTCACTGGCCAGCCCGTCCACTGGTCCGGCGGCATCGTCAATTACTACGTTGACCAGGGTCCACTCAATAGCTCCATCACCAACACCCAGGCTGTCGCCATGGTGGACGCGGCCGCAGCCCTGTGGAGCGCTGTTCCCACCGCCGGCGTCACGCTCACGAACGCGGGCCCACTCAACGAAGATGTAAGCGGCGCAAACATCATCGCCGGCAATCAGGTCATCGCGCAGCCTTCTGACGTTGCTCCCTCCGCCACCAGCTACCCCGTCGGCGTCATCTTCGATGCGGACGGCTCCGTCATCAATGCCATCTTCGGCTCCGGCGCCAGCGACCCCACCAGTTGCCAGAACAACGGCGTCTGGGTCTGGCTGGACAACTTCAACACCAACGCCACCTTCGCCCACGGCATCATTCTTCTCAACGGCCTCTGCGCCACCAGCAGCAATCTCCTCGCCATGATGAACTTCGAACTGGAGCGCGCCTTCGGCCGCATCCTCGGCCTCGACTTCTCGCAGGTCAATCCTGACGCGCTCACCTCCAACCTGCCCAACGGCACGCTCGGCTGGCCCGTCATGCAACCTCTTAGCGGCCTGTGCGGCCCCACCGGCGGCGACTGCATCCCCACCCCCCGCGTGCTGCGCTATGACGACATCGCCGCGCTCAATCGCCTCTATCCCATCACGTCGGCCAACCTCGCCAGCTTCCCCGGCAAGCTGATCACGGCCGCCAACACCGTCTCCATCACCGGTACGCTCACCTTCCGCGAAGGCACCGGCATGCAGGGCGTCAACGTCGTCGCGCGCCCGCTGGACTTGAACGGCGACCCGCTCTACGAGTACACCGTCACCTTCGTCTCCGGCGCGTACTTCAACGGCAAGCACGGCAGCCCTGTCACCGGCTGGACAGACGCAAAGGGCAACCAACTCACCATGTGGGGCTCCAATAACACCACGCTGCAGGGTTCCTTCGATCTTCGCTACATGCCCCTGCCGCCGGGCGTCACCTCGGCGAACTACCAGATCACCTTTGAGCCCATCAATCCGCTTTACATCCAGCAGAATGCCGTCGGCCCCTACATTGACGGCTCACCCGCGCCTTCCGGCGCCATGCCCGTGCTCGCCGTGCCCGGCCTCACCGTAGGCGCATCGCAAACGCTCACCGTCAACATCTGCGACTCCGCTGCCAGCGGCTCCAGCGACGCCATCGGCACCGAATCCCAGCCGCGCCCGCTGCCCTCAACCGGTCTGTGGAGCGGCCGTCTCGGCCAGATCGGCCAGACCGACTGGTTGACCTTCCCTGTACGCGCCGGACGCACCTTCACCGTCGTCACGCAGGCGCTGAATGAGTCCGGCATGCCCAGCGAGTCCAAGGCTCTGCCCGCCCTCGGTGTCTGGGACGTCTTCGATCCCGTCGGCTCCGCAGCGGTGGGTTCCGCGCCGGGCCTCAACGGCTATGCCACCGGCGAAACCTGGCTGCGCGTCGGCGTCTCCAATGATGACGTGGTGCGCCTCGGCATCGCCGACACGCGCGGTGATGGCCGCCCCGACTACGGCTACAACGGTTGGGTGCTCTATGCGGACACGGTCACGCCCACGCACCTGTCCGCCTCCGGCGGACCCATCGTGATTCATGGCATGGGCTTTCGCCCGTCCGATACGGTCCTCGTCGGCGGTCAGTCCGCCGTGGTCACCAGCGTTTCGCCCAACGAAATCACCGCCATCGCCCCCGCAGCCGCCGCGGGTGTCACCGGATCCGTCGATGTAGAAGTGGATGACCTCCCGCTCTTCTATGCCGCGGGCATCATCACGGCCGGCGTCAGCTACGATGCGGGCACCGGCGACTCTCTCACTCTCGTAACCGCACCCGCCAGCACAGTGCCCATCGGCGTGCCCCTCGCATTCACTGTTGCCGCCGTCGGCTCAAACCTCGCCCCGGCCGGCGGCGTCACTGTCGCCTACACCGTCACAAGCGGCACGGCCACGTTGGGCTGCGGGCTCACCGTCTGCGCCGTCGCCGCCAGTGGCGACGGGCGCGCCACCATGACTGTCACAGCGCATGACACCAACCCCGCTGTCGTCACCGCCTCGCTCTCCAACGGAGCCAGCCTGCAGGCGCACTTCACCGGCGGCACACCGCCCACGCTGGCCGCGCTCACGCCCACGCTCTCCGTTGCCGCCAGGTCCACCGTCACGTGGACCACGCAGGCCCTCGCGCTCTCGAACGGCTCACCCGCCGGCGGCCAGTCCGTCGTCTGGCAGTCAGCCAGCGGCATCACCGCATCGGACACCTCGCCCGTCCTCACCAATGCCAACGGCATCGCCAGCAAGACGCTCACCGTCGGGCCCCTTGCCGAAGGTCAGCAGGCCACCGCCACCGCCTGCGTCAACGGCACCACCCAGTGCGTCGCCTTCACCGCCACCGGCGCGCGCCCGCAGTACGCCTACCTCGTCGCTGTCGCCGGCACCACGCAGACCATGGCCGTCTCCTCCACGCCCAGCCAGATCGTGCTGCGCCTGCGCGACCTGAACGGCAACGCCATGGCCGGCGGCACCGTCACCCTCTACCAGACTCTCTACGCATGGGCGCCGCCCTGCCCGCCGCGCGGACGCTGCGCCGCCTCGCCGCTTCTGGCTGCGCAAACCTCCACGGCCAGTTCCGCCATCGACGGCACCGTTGTCTTTACACCCGCCACCCTTCCCGGCGTCGCCACCAACACCGTCGGCATCGCCGCCAGCGGCAACACCAGCACCCTCGGCGTCGCCATCGACCGGCATCCGTAACACCGCAGTTGCCGCTTCTACCCCGCTCCCCGGGCAGCATGGCGCAGCAGGAATAACCTGCCCCCAATCCACGCCGTGGGCAAGGCCAGCACGATCAACGCAACCGGATACCAGTGCGGACCGAAGGCCGGTCCCTTGTTCCACGTCGATACCGTGCCCAGCACGTTTGCGGCCAGACCCAGAAAGCCGAGCACCAGCGCATGCGTCATGGGCCGGCTTGGGGCCAGCCATGCAGTCACATAGCTGCTCGCGATTCCATAGACAGTCCGGTAGACCGTAGCCAGCGCCAGCTGGTAATCGGCCACGCTCTCGCCCAGCGCGGGAAAAGTGCCGATGGCGCGCAGCAGCGAATCAGTGCCAAGGGAAAGAAGAACGCCCACAAACACGCCCGCTACAACGGCTCCAGCGCTCCTGAGAATGGGCCGTTTTCTGTGCATTCCGTTCATGCCGGGCAGACTCCTATGTGACTGGAGCCACACTGTAGGTTGTGCAGCAGCGCCCGGACAAGACAAATGAAATCGCACCCCAATCCAGCTGCGGGCACAGCCCCTGCGCGCCATCCTTCAGGACGTGCCTACCGCCTCTCCAGGCAGGCTTCCATGTTCCCAATCCGACCAATCTCGCTTCGGGCCTGCTCCTACTGGCTCTTTTTCGCGTAATCGAGCATTCCCTGGAAATCGATCAGAACGACCTCCTCGTTTCCGACCACCCAACCGTCATGTCCCGGGGGAATGTTGAGCACATCGCCGGCCCTCGCAATTTTTTCGGTGCCATTGTCCATCCGTGTTGCCAGCGTCCCAGAGATCACGTAGCCATAGTGCGCTGCCTGGCAACTGTCAGTCTTCGCAATCGGTTTGACGCAAGTAGACCACCTCCATCCGGGCTCGAAAGTAGCGCGCCCGACCGTTGCTCCGCCAACCCGCACAAGCTCGACCTTGCCCTTCTCAAACCTTCTGACCTCGTCCGGTGAATTCAGACTCTTCAGTTCAAATACCTCTGCACTCATGAGCATTCCTCCTTTCAATAAAGACAGAAAAGACAGAGACTGCATCATTACCGAGCTTGTCGCCCAGGAACGCGGAATGCTGCCCAGTCAATAAAAGCTGATCCGAATTAGGGCTCGATTATGCATCGATTTTTGCTGAATTGGAAGCTACGTCGCTCCTCTTTGTTCTTTGTGACGCTTTGCCCCTCTCAGGCATCTTCATGAACAGAGGCTCTTCCCTTGGGTGAACTGACCATGCCACGCCAACCCGCAGCGCAGTCCCATCGCCCCCGCGTAGTCATCGTCGGCGGAGGCTTTGCGGGATTGCACGCTGCCAAAAGCCTCGCACTATTGCCCGTGGACGTCACCCTCATCGACCGCCGCAACCACCACACCTTCCAGCCGCTGCTCTATCAGGTGGCGCTCGCCGTCCTCTCCCCGGCAGACATCGCCCAGCCCATCCGCTCCATCCTCAGGAAGCAATCCAACACTCAGGTCCTCATGGACGAGGTCACCGGCATCGACGTGCAGACACGCCAGGTCGCGCTCGCATCCGGCACGCAGCTCGGCTACGACTACCTCATCCTCGCCACCGGTGCCACTCACTCCTACTTTGGCCGCGACGACTGGGCGCCGTTCGCCCCTGGCCTCAAGACCATTGAAGATGCCATCGAGATTCGCCGCCGCGTGTTGCTCGCCTTTGAGCTGGCCGAGCGCCAGATGCAGGAGCAGGGCTGGCATCCGCCGCTCAACTTCGTCGTCATCGGTGGCGGTCCCACCGGCGTCGAGCTAGCCGGAGCCATCATCGACATTGCTCGCCTCTACATGCACCACGACTTCCGCCACATCGACCCCGCAAAGGCCCGCGTTCTGCTCCTCGAGGGCTCTCCGCGTATCCTCGCCGCCTATCCACAGGATCTCTCCGCCAAAGCGGAAGACCAGCTCACCCGCCTTGGTGTGGAGGTCCGCACCGGCACTCAGGTCACCGGCGTAGGCCCCGGCTGGGTCGAAGCCGGCGGCCAGCGCATCGATGCCGTCGTCACCTTGTGGGCCGCGGGCGTGCAGGCCTCGCCGCTCGGCAAGCTGCTCGGTGCGCCTCTTGACCACCGCGGCTGCGTCGTCGTCGATGACAGCCTCAACCCGCCCGGCCTGCCTGAAGTGTTCGTCCTCGGCGACCTCGCACACATTCAGCAGGACGGCCGCCAGGTGCCCGGCGTGGCCCAGCCCGCCATGCAGATGGGCGATCACGTCGGCCGCGTCATCGCCGCCGACCTCGCCCACCACCCCCGCCCCGCCTTCCGCTACTTCGACAAGGGCGACATGGCCACCATCGGCCGCATGGCCGCCGTCGCCAAGGTCGAGTGGCCCTTCAAGGCCCACTGGAGCGGCCTGCCCGCCTGGATCACCTGGCTCACCGTGCACATATGGTTCCTCATCGGCTTCCGCAATCGGCTCTCCGTCTTCGCCGCATGGATCTGGACTTACTTCACCTTCACCCGCGGCGCTCGTCTCATCACTGGTGACCAGCACCTGCCCGGCTGGCCCGGCCCCGTAACATCCAGTCCCGAAAAGGGTTCTGGGGCAAAGCCGTAAGCCCAGAAACGCCCCCTGGGCCGGATGCGTGACCGTGGTTCTTTGTCACACCTCTTGCGTTCGCCCGTCACTGACGCTGCACTCGTTTTGCTGTAAAGCATAAGGTGTAGATGTTTTGTCTTCTGACCAATCGCCAGCGCTTCAGCTGGTGCGGCAGCGGAAAGGGGGCCTATGAGCAGGTTGGAGATTGAGTTCACTGGAGTCGCAAAGCCAAGAGCCCTTCAAGCCATGCAATCAAAAGGTGAACCCGCAGCCAGTCAGGGGCTTGCAGGCATCGTCCTCAAGTGCGCCATTTGGACTGCGCTCGCCTCAGCCTTCATCCTGCTGACCAGTTGCGGCGGCATCTCTTTCGACACACGTCCCAGCGCGGACATCGCTCCGCAGAGTCTGTTCATGTTCGCTCCTGTGCAAGCCCCCGGGCCTGCAACCGGGGTAAGCGCTCTGCGGGTGGACCTGGGGCGTAGGCTTTTCTATGACAATCACTTGTCCGTCAATGCTTCCGTCTCCTGTGACAGTTGCCATCATCTCGCTGAATACGGCGTCGATCCGGGCAACTCCGTCTCCCTGGGACACGATAAGAAGCCGGGCGACCGGAACTCTCCCACCGTGTACAACGCGGTCCTGCAGTTCGCCCAGTTCTGGGATGGCCGTGCCGCGACCCTGGCCGAACAGGCTGCGGGCCCCATGATGAATCCGGTGGAAATGGGCATGCCAGATCCCATGGCCGTTCTGGCATACCTGCATTCCAGCCCCGATTACGTGCGCCAGTTTCAACAGGCCTATCCCGGCAGCGGGGATCCGGTCTTAATGGACAACGTGACCGACGCCATTGCCACCTTCGAGTCCGGCTTGATTACACCCGCACGCTGGGATAAGTACCTTCAGGGCGACACCAGCGCGCTTTCTGACGAAGAGAAGAAGGGCCTGCGGATATTTCTGCGCTCAGGCTGCGCATCCTGTCACGCGGGCAAAGGCATGGGCGGCAACTCCTACCAGAAGCTGGGTGCGTATCGCAACTGGCCCGACCAGCACACTGACGTTGGCCGCATGGCGCTAACCCACCAGCCGGCCGACCTGCTCTATTTCAAAGTGCCACTACTGCGCAACGTCACCGAAACCGGTCCATGGTTCCACGATGGCCACGTAAAGACCATCGGCGATGCCGTCAGGCTCATGGGGCGTTATCAGTCGGGCCGCCAACTCTCCGAGGACGAAGTCCACTCCATCGTGCTTTTCCTGGGTTCGCTGCGAGGCGAAATCCCACAGAGTTACATCAAGCCCGGCGCGGCTCCACCTCTCAGAACAGCTCTTCAACGCAGTGGTGCGCAGCCGCTTACGTCGCTCGCTTCTACCGCAACATCGAAGGGGGGACAGTAGCCATGCGTCGCATCATTTGGATTACCGGAGCTCTCCTCGTCCTGATTCTGCTCATAATGCAGTCCCGCCGGCCCGACTATGACCTGCCCAGGGTCGAAGCAGCATCCACCTTCGATGCCAGCATGCATCCCAATTCGCAAATCAGAAGCACGTTGCATCAGTCCTGCTATAGCTGCCACTCGGCTCAGGGAGAGATTCCCTGGTACGGAGGCGTCTGGCCTACGTCCCATCTGTTGCAGAAGGACATCCGCCGCGCCCGTGCCCGGCTCGACTTTTCCAGTTGGAACAATCTCAGCCCTGAGATGTCGCGCATCCGCCTGATGAGCGCCTGCCAGATGATGAAGGAGTCCAAGATGCCGCTCTGGTATTACCGTCCGTTGCATCCGGGCTCAGCGCCAAGCCCGGAGCAGGTGGATGCATTCTGTGCCTGGGCTGCTTCCCTGCCTGTGGGAACACAGATAGCAGGCCTGCGGTAATGGTCTCGCCCCTCAACCCTTTCGACCAAATGCAGCTTTATATCTCCGTCCTGACTCTGGCAGACGGGCTCCGGGGCTGCTGATCTTTTCTCTTCGCGCCGGCTCAGGACTACCCAAACGGCGCTATCATGCTCTTCGCAGGAGAACGGCCATGTCTCAGTACGTCTTTCATTGCCAGGACTGCAACAAGGAGTTCACGCAAACCCTCCACATGGCAGACGTGGAAAAAGCCCAGCTCACCTGCCCGCACTGCGGCAGCAAGCGTGTCCACCAGCTCGTCACGGCCTTCTCTGCCGTGACGGAAAAGAAGAGCTGATTTCCCGCCGGCGCCTCGCCATCCCTCGTGGCATGCGCCCGCAAACTCATTCTCTGCCCCCGCGGCCGGTCCCATCCCGCCATGTCTAGTAAACTGGATAGCGATGCTTGACATGGGATTTGTCCGGGGCAACCTGGAATTAGTGGAAGCCAAGCTGCGCGCCCGCGGGGCCGACCCGGCCCAACTGCTGGGCAACTTTCGTACCCTCGACCAGCGCCGCCGCGATGCCATCACGCAGGCCGAGCAACTGAAGGCTCGCCGCAACGAGCTCTCGCAGCAGGTCGGCGCGCTCAAGAAATCCGGCCAGGACGCCACGGCCCTCATGGAAGAGACGCGCGCCCTCAAGGACCGCCTCGACGATCTCGACAAGTCTGCCGCCACGCTTGATGAGCAGATGCGGCTCGCGCTCTCCAGCGTCCCCAACCTCACCCGTGACGAGGTCCCCGTCGGCGCCAGCGAGGCCGATAACACCATCGTCAAGAACTGGGGTCAGAAGCGCCAGTTCGACTTCGAACCCAAGCCACACTGGGAGTTGGGCGAGGCGCTCGGCATCCTTGACCTCGAACGCGCTGCCAAGCTCAGCGGCGCGCGCTTTGCCGTCTACATGGGCGCAGGCGCACGGCTGGAGCGGGCGCTCATCAGCTTCATGCTCGACATGCACACCCAGAAGCATGGCTACACTGAGGTGCTGCCACCCTTCATGGTCAACTCCAGGTCGCTCTTCGGCACCGGTCAGTTGCCCAAGTTTGCTGAGGACCTCTTCCGCTGCTCTGATGCCGACGCCGACGCCGTCGGCCGCGGCGAGTTCAAGGACGCCGACCACTGGCTCATCCCCACCGCCGAGGTTCCCGTCACCAATCTCTACCGCGACGAAATCCTCGACGACGCAAAGCTGCCCATCTGCCTCACCGCCTACACGCCCTGCTTCCGCGCCGAAGCCGGAGCCGCAGGCAAGGACACCCGCGGCATCATCCGCCAGCATCAGTTCCAGAAGGTCGAGCTGGTCAAGTTCGTTCGGCCCGATGAATCTGACGCCGAGCACGAAAAGCTGACCCGTGACGCCGAAGAGATCCTCGAAGCTCTCGAGCTCCCCTACCGCCGCATGCTGCTCTGCACCAGCGACACCGGCTTCTCCTCCGCCAAAACCTTCGACCTCGAGGTCTGGCTCCCCGGCCAGCAACTCTACCGCGAAATCTCCTCCTGCTCCAACTTCGAGGCCTTCCAGGCGCGCCGCGCCAACATTCGCTTCAAACCCTCCGGCCAGGGTGCTAAAGGCAAAAACGAGTTCGTCCATACGCTCAACGGCAGCGGCCTCGCCGTGGGGCGCACCTGGCTGGCCATCCTTGAGAACTACCAGCAGGCCGACGGTTCGGTCGTGATTCCAGAAGCTCTGCGGCCCTACATGGGCGGGCTGGAAAGGATCACTCGATAAGCGCAGCATGAAGAAGATTTTCAAAAGCTATTTCTATTGGACATACCCCCGCGGCAATGTCCACTACGACGTAATGGTCACCCTCATCCTGCTCTTCATCTTCGTCACGCCCCACCTGTGGGACTATGGCGACAAGCCTTCGCGCGCCGCTGGACCGCTGCATCCCATTCAGGTCATCGGCGACGGCGCCCACGGCCTCATCGTCTCCGTGCAGGCCACCGACGTCAAGATTCCCACTGGCGCCACAGAGAAACAGGTCAGGAAGATACTGCGCACCGCCATCGAGCCCGTCACTGGCGATGCCGTCTTCGTTGAGCGCTGGGAGACTGCCAAGGACTCCCAGGGAGACCTCATTTGGCGCATCTGGGCGCATCACTAATGCAGTAACTGAACCATTTCCTGGGATTTGCCGTAGTACCTCGCAGCCTGTTCGCGCATCCAATTGCTCAAAGGAAACGCATGAGACTCAAGACCCAACTTGTCTTTGCCGCAGCTCTTGTTTTTGCTTTGCTGCCCGTGCGGGCAGCCTTCGCGGCTGATGACCTCAAAAAAATTCTTCACCAGCTCGACGTCGCCTCGGACAACTTCCGCTCCACCTCGGCCGACTTCGAGTTCGACTCCATTACCACCGTGCCTATACCCGACAAGGACGTGCAGAAGGGCGTCGTCTACTACGACCGCAAGGGCAAGTCCTACCGCATGGGCGTCCACGTCAAGGAAGTCAACGGAAAGCCCGTCGCCAAGGACATCATCGTGGCTAGCGGCGTCGTGCGCCTCTACGAGCACGCCATCAATCAGGTCACCACGCTCACCAAGCTCAGCCAGTACCAGAGCTGGTTCATGCTCGGCTTCGGTGCCAGCGGCAAGGAACTCGCTGAGAAGTGGGAGATCCAGTATCTCGGCCAGGAAACCCTTGATGGAGTCAAGACCGATAAGCTCGAACTCGTTCCCAAGGACCCCGAAGTGCGCAGAAATCTGCCCAAGGTAACCATCTGGATTGATCCACAGCTCGGCGTAAGCCTCAAGCAGGTCTTTGATGAGGGCCAGGGCCAATCGCGCATCTGCACCTATCGCAACATCCGCGTCAATCAGAGCCTGCCCAGCGACGCCTTCAAGCTCAAGACCAACCACGAGACGCACTACGTGAACCGATAGTCGCTATGAGCCGGATGTTGTGCGCAACATCCGGCTGGCCGCCGTGCTGAGCGCCACGCCACCCAGCACAAACAGCATGGGAAAGCACTCCAGCGTGTAGCGCGCCTCCGGCCCCTCTATCGTCGCCAGCAGCGCGCTGCGCAGCACAAAATAAGCCAGCAGATAAGGCCACAGCTTCGGCCGCAGCCACAGCCCGATCAGCCCCAGCAGGACGTACGCCGCATTGAGCGCTGCATAGGCCCAGCTGAAGCGCGTCTCCGCGTTGTGGTGCGCATACACCCACCAGTCCAGGTCAATGTTCAGGTTTTCCACGCGCGGCCTGAACCACATGTCTGCCACGCGCCCCAGTGGCAGCCACATGTAGTAGCGCAGCGGGTGCGCATCAATCCGCTCCTCGGCCAGCCGTGCAAAGCCCGCGTCCAGCGCCGGCGTCAGTTTGTACCCGTTGCGGTTGTATTCCTCGGCC
This sequence comes from Acidobacteriota bacterium, assembly GCA_021818105.1. GTDB lineage: Bacteria > Acidobacteriota > Terriglobia > Terriglobales > Acidobacteriaceae > Telmatobacter. The sequence goes on along the minus strand of JAKAFB010000046.1, from coordinate 5,331 downwards.
AGTGCCTCCGTCTCCGCCCGCTGCGCCGAACTGTCAAAGGCACGCGCCGGCAGCGCAGACAAATCCAGCACATCGCCCGGCACATTCCAGTACACCGCGTACGTCGAAACGTAGTCGATGTTCCAGGTCTTCATCCAACGCTGCCAGCCCAGGTGCGGATCGTCTCCGGGGTCATTCGCATAGCGTGGGGCCAGCGGCTGCACAATGTGAAATGCCATCCAGTTGCGCCAAGTCCAAGCCACAAAGGGAGCCAGCGCCAGCAGCACGCACACCGCCGCTATCCGCACCAGCCGCCGCCGCTCCGTCCCGGGCCGCGCCTGCCACACGGCTGCGCCTATCGCAGGGGCCAATGCCACCGCAGCCAGCGCGCCGTCCGGCCGCAGCAGCGCCGAATACGTCACCGCCACGGTAAAGGCCAACGCCGCGCCCCAGCCCGGACTCTCTCTGAATCGCACCGCCGCCCACAGCGCCAGCGCAATCACAAACAGCGTCGGTGTCTCCGTCAGCGGCATGGCCGCATACACACCCGTGAACGGGCACAGCGCCGCCAGCCACAGCGTGGCATGCGCAGCCATTGTTTTCGCGGCCGATGGAGCCATTCGCCGGGCTACATCGGCCAGCAGCAGGCAACCCGCCAGCTCCAGTGGAATCTGTACCCACACCGCTCCGGCGTAGTTCTCCATCCCAAAGACTTTGAAGCATACCGCCAGGAACAGCGGGTACCCCGGCAGTCGGATGAGCGTGGGCACAATCCGCCCGCCCACCTCGAACCCATACACCCCATGCAGCAGCAGGTTCTTGGCGATGCCGCCGTAAAGCAGCGTATCTCCATTCGCTTCAAAGAGATGTACAAACATGCCCAACCGCAGCGCCGCGCCCGCGGCCAGCGCCAGCGTCCCTGACGCCCACCGCCACCAAGCCCGGCCTGTGCCCGAACGCCCCACCTTTAATTGACTCGACGCTGCAGCTTCCATACGATTTGTACTGTATAGCGTAGACCGTTTCCCCGGTTTTCGCGCCGGAGGAAGCCAACCTGTCCATGCACGAAAAGCAAATCTTTTTCGACCCGGAACGGAAGCGTTGGAAGCGTCTCCGCCGCGTTCTGGATGTCACAGTGGTCGTCACCACCCTCGTTCTGGCAGGTTTTATTTTCAACTTATTGCGCAGCCAGCCCCTGCCGGAGCTCCTGCTGCCCACCTTCAAGCACAACTACCGCGCACTACCGGAGCGAACGACCGCCCAGCGCGCCAAGGGCCAGCGCCCCGCCCGTCGCAAGACCACCCGCAAGGCCTCGCAAATTCCCTTCAACACCGGCGAAGGTCTGCGCGCCGCCTACTACGCTCCTGACGACGCCGCCAGCCTTTCCTCCCTCAAGGCGCATGTCCACCAGATTGACATGCTCTTCCCCCAATGGCTGCATGTGAACGCCCCCGATGGCCGTCTCACCGCCATGGACACCGAGACGCTTCATCAGTACTCCGTCGTCGACGGCAACACCGTGCATGACCCTGACGAGCACGACGAGGTCAAGCGTGTCATTCTCGCCCCGCCCGAAGACACTGAAGTCTTCCCTCTCCTCAACAACTACAGTCTCCGCACGCAAAGCTGGGATGACAGCGTGGGCAAGGTACTGGCCGACGACGCCAGGCGCGCCGCTCTGCGCCAACAGATCATCCGCTTCCTCACCGCGCTCCCCGTCTACCACGGCCTTTCGCTCGACCTGGAAAGCCTGCCCGATGACGCCGACCCAGCCTACCTGACCTTCATTCAGGAGCTTTACGCCGACCTCCACGCGCGCAATCTGCGCCTCTATGTCAACGTCGCCGTCGCCAGCTCAGACAACGACCTCAAGACCATCGCCGCAAACTCCGACGGCATCGTGCTCATGAACTACGACCAGCACGAGGTCGACAGCGACCCCGGCCCCATCGCCAGCCAGGACTGGTTCGTCGCCAATCTGCGCCGCATCCTCAAAATCGTTCCCAAAGAAAAGATCATCTGCGCCCTGGGCAACTACGGCTATGACTGGACGCTCTCCATTCCCCCGGCGACCAAGGGCCGTCACCCGCGCAAGGCTCCCAAGCCAGAGGTCCTCGACACGGAAGACCTCTCCGTCTCCGCTGCCTGGCAACGCGCAGCAGACTCCGACGCCGATCTCAACCTCGACGACAACTCCCTCAATCCGCACTACGAATACATCGACGAGGACGACAACCAGCGCCACGTCGTCTGGTTCCTTGATGCCGTTACCCTGCTGAATGAAATGCGCGCAGCGCGCGAACTGGGCCTCCAGACCTTTGCCCTCTGGCGCCTCGGCTCAGAGGACAGTTCCCTCTGGAACGTCTGGGACAAGCCCAGCGATGCCGCCTCACTTCAGGAATTGGGATCGCCTCGTCCCGGCCACGACGTTGACAGCGAGGGCGAAGGCGACATCATGCGCGTCACCGGATCGCCTCAGCCCGGCAAGCGCACCGTACAGATTGACACCGACGAGCCCGACCCACGCAAGAAGCTCATCGTCGACGAGCACATGGATGTGTACCCGCACAGCTACACCGTGCACTACTACGGCTACCATCCCAACCAGGTCGCGCTCTCCTTCGACGACGGCCCCGACCCGCGATGGACGCCCCGCATCCTTGACATCCTCAAGCGTAAGCACGCCACCGCCACCTTCATGATGATCGGCGACCAGGCCGAGCAGAATGTCGGCCTCATGCGGCGCGTCGTCCGTGAAGGCAACGAGATTGGCAATCATACCTTCACGCATCCCAACATCAGTGAGATTTCGCACCGCCAGCTCGACCTAGAGGTCAAGCTCACTGAGCGCCTCTTCGCCAGCAAACTCGGCGTGCAGCCCCTCTACTTCCGTCCGCCCTACGACATCGACGAGGAGCCCGACACCGACGACCAGGCAGCGCCCGTCCTGCGCGTGCAACAGAACGGCTTCACCATCATCGGCAACAAAATTGACACCAATGACTGGGACGAGCGCACCCGCAAAACACCCGCTGAAATCGCACAGTCCGTGCTCGATCAGCTCCACGTCATGAAGACCAAGCCGCAGTTCCGCGGCTCCGTCATCCTCCTCCACGACGGCGGCGGCGACCGTTCCGTCACCGTGGCCGCACTGCCCGTGCTTATTGACACCCTGCGCGCCAACGGCTACACCATCGTTCCCGTCTCCGCCCTCATGGGCAAGACCACCGCCGAGGTCATGCCCCGCCTCAGCTTCTGGCAGCACGTCCGCTCCATCCCGGACTCCATCGCCTTCTCCACGCTCGCCTTCATGGGCCAGTTCATCGTCATGGTCTTCTTCCTTGGCGACATCCTCATGAGCGCGCGCCTCATCCTCGTCGGCATCTTCGCCATCATCGATCGCCTACGCCGCCCGCATCGCGAGGCCTCTCCCGGCTTCTGCCCGCGCATCGCCGTCCTCGTCCCGGCCTACAACGAAGAAAAGGTCATAGTCCGCACCATCCGCTCGGTGCTCAACTCTGACTACCCCAATCTCCACGTCATCGTCATCGACGACGGCTCCAGCGACCGCACCTTCGATATAGCCCGCGAAGCCTATCAGGACGAGATAGCCGCCGGCCGTGTAAAAGTTGTCACCAAGCCCAACGGCGGCAAGGCCGCTGCCCTCAACTTCGCCCTCAACCTGCTCGACGAGGAATTCTACGTGGGCATCGACGCCGACACCGTCATCGCCCCCGACGCCATCAGCAAACTCATTCCCCATTTCGAAGACCCCGCCATCGGCGCTGTCGCCGGCAATGCCAAGGTTGGCAACCGCGTCAACCTCTGGACCCGCTGGCAGGCCCTCGAATACATCACCAGCCAGAACTTCGAGCGCCGCGCCCTCGACCTCTTCAACGTCGTCACTGTCGTCCCCGGAGCCATCGGCGCATGGCGCACCTCGGCCGTCAAGCAAGCCGGCGGCTACCCCGTTGACACCGTCGCCGAAGACGCCGACCTCACCATGCACCTGCTCGAAAATAAGTGCAAAGTCGTCTATGAGGACCGCGCCCTCGCCTTTACTGAGGCACCCGTCGACATGCAGGGCCTCATGCGACAGCGCTTCCGCTGGTCTTTCGGCATCCTCCAAGCCGTCTGGAAACATCGCCTCGCCTTCGTGCGCAACAAGGCCATGGGCCTCTTCGCTCTGCCCAATATCCTCATCTTCCAGATGCTCCTACCGCTCGTCTCGCCCTTCATTGACCTCATGTTTGTGTACGGAGTCCTGAACTACGTCGTGGACCGTCACTACCACCCCGAGGCCGCCTCCGCCGCCAGCCTGCAAAAGCTCGTCGTCTACTTCGTCGGCTTCCTGCTCATTGACTTCGTCACATCCACCGTGGCCTTCAGCCTTGAGCGTCGTCATCCCGCCAACAAGGGCGACGGCTGGCTCCTCTTCCATATCTGGTTGCAGCGCTTCGCCTACCGCCAGGTCTTCTCCATCGTGCTCTTCAAAACCCTCAAGCGCGCCATCGACGGCAAACCCTTCAACTGGGATAAGCTCGAACGCACCGCCAAAATGAGCAAAGCCACCGAAGCCCTTACCGAAACGCGGTAAACGACGATATAACTCATCGATCGAGGGTATCTCGACTTTCAGGGTAAACAGGTATAGCTTTGTTGGGTCAGGCCTGCTCGGTTGCGCTAACTTCCCCCCCGCCTAACGCGCCAGCAACTACGGCCCGATAGACCGGAGGATTGGTCTTTCACCCACCTTGAAAGACCGGACACCCATGACAAGCCATCGCATTCTGCGTAATGTAGCGCTGTTGCTCGTTCCTTCCCTTCTCATTCCCGAAACTGCTTTTGCAAGCACCAAGCCACTGGATGCGGCCACCGCCAAGGCTCAGATTCAGGAACGTGGCATTGGCAGCGGCGTCACGGTGAATCTCGCCGATAAGTCTGAAGTTAGCGGCATGATCGTCGCCATTGGAGAGGATAACTTCACCCTGCGTCCAAAAGGCGCAAGCGAATCAAAGGCCATTGAGTATGCCCAGGTTACCCGCCTGCGAAACGACAAACTCTCCAAAGGAAAGAAAACCGCAATCGTGCTGGGAATAGTCGCTGCTGGAGTGACCACCGCGGTGGTCATCGGCTACGAGCAAACCAAAATGAAGAAGGGGACTCCGCTCTTTCTGGCGGGTCGCCAGGTGCCCTAGACACCGGGATTTCTCCGTGAGTTCCGCCGGGTGCCCCATGTATGACAGCCAGCACCCCTGTCAACTGAAAAACGCGCAGAGGGTCTAGTGGTGGTCGGGGCGGAGTCAAGGGCGCCGTACTTTGGCGTTCATCTTGACCCTTGACACCGCCCCG
>JAKAFB010000045.1 GCA_021818105.1 Acidobacteriota bacterium | reverse complement strand
CGGCGCTCCGCCCACGCCGTCCGCGCAGCGCACGCCATGGGTGGGAACCCCCGAAAAAATCCTCCCACAGTTTGCAGAGAATTACCCCCACTTCGCGCACAATAAGAACAGAGTCAGAGCAGGGTCCGAGCTCAGGGCGTCCGGCAGGGAGTACCCCCTACCCCCCTTAAATATTTTTGTTTTCCACAGAAAGCTTGCAGAGAATTACGCGCTTCTGAGAAACTCCCACGCGCCCTAACGCTTAAGACATTCAAAATAATATACTTAAATCAACAATTGACCGCATTTCCGGCTCACGCTGTCAAATCGCGTCCTTTGGCCTCGTGTCCCAGCGCCGCCAGTCCCGCCAGCGCCAGCGCCACAATCACCACCGTTGCCGCCAGCACTGCCGGATAATTCCCCCAGCGCTCCGCCACCTTGGCCTGCAGCACGCCGTTCCAAGACGTAATCAGCCCGCCGAGTTGGTACGCCAGTCCCGGAGCCGTCGCCCGCACGGGTGCCGGCGAAAGCTCCGTCAGGTACGCCGGAACCACGCCCCACGCGCCTTGCACCATGAACTGCATCAGCACCGCGCCCGCTCCCAGTGCTGCTGCCGTGTGCCCATACGCATACAGCGGAATCACCGGAATTGAGAGCAGTGCCGCGGCAATGATCGCGGGCTTTCGTCCCCAGCGCTCTGACAGCGCCCCAAACGCAATCCCGCCCGCAATCGAGCCCAGCCCGTACAGCACGCCAATCAATCCCACCGTCTGCGGCGACAAACCCATGTGCACCGCCAGAAACGTCGGATACAAATCCTGTGTCCCATGCGAGAAGCTCATGAACGCCGTCATCAGCACCACCAGGAACAGAAACGTCGGCAAAAACTCCCGCAGATGCTGCGGAATCACCGGCCCCGCATGCGGCACCGCGCGCCGCTCCGCTCCCGCCAGCCACACCGGCGACTCTTCCACGCGTGCCTGCACATACAGCACCAGCAGCGCCGGCGACGCCCCCAGCACAAACAGCCCGCGCCACCCGATTGCATGAAAGAACAGCGCAAAGGCCGCCGATGCCAGAATCGACCCCAGCGCGTAACCCTCCTGCAGAATCCCCGAGAACGTGCCGCGCCCCTCCTTCGGCAGCGTCTCAAAGGCCAAAGCTGCGCCCACGCCCCATTCGCCGCCCATCGCAAACCCAAACAGCGCCCGCAGCCCCAGTAGCACATGCAGCGACGGCGCAAACGCACACGCCAGCTCGATCACTGAAAAGCTCAGAATGTTCAGAATCAGCACCGGCCGCCGCCCGTATCGGTCTGCGAGCATGCCAAACACCACTGCGCCCACCGGCCTGAACGCCTGCGTCAGAAACACCGCGCCCATCACCGCCGAGGGCAGCGTGTGAAAGTCCGCCGCAATCGCCTTCACGCAGAAGATCAGCAGGAAGAAGTCCAGGCTGTCGAGCGTCCAGCCCAGAAAACAGGCCACAAACGCATGCCGCTGGCTGCTGCTAAGTTGCTGGAAATTGCGGACAAAGGACATTACCGGGAGCATAGCAGACACGCATGATTACAGTCCGCAGGCCTTGCCCATAAGCTGCCTGGCACGTGTCTTACAAAATATTTGTTGCAACTAATATCTCCCCGGGCGCGTCATTATCTGTAGAAGCAAGCCCCGCGTGGCGCGATTCGTCTTCTCCGTTCCCGCGGCCAATCCGGCACAGCCCTTCTGCCGCCGGATATCCCCTGCGGCCTCTGGCCAAGTTTGAAAGGATTCGATTGATGAAGCGTTTGGCACTTCTGTCTGGCATTCTCGCGCTTGCGGCTCCTCTTGCCGTGGCTCAAACCTCCACGTGGGTTCCCGACAAAGCCCACAGTGAAGTCGACTTCTCCATCCTGCACATGAGCCTCTCCAAGGTGCATGGTCGCTTCGGCATCAGTGGCGGCACCATTGCAATGAACGATGCTGACGTCACCAAGTCCACCGTCAACATGACCATCGACGTAGGCTCCGTAAGCACTGGCCAGAGCATGCGTGACGACGATCTGAAGAGCGCCAACTTTTTTGATGTGGCCCAGTACCCAACCGCGACCTTCGTCAGCACCGGCGTCTCAAAAAGCAGCAACGGACTCAGCGTGAACGGCAACCTGACGCTCCATGGCGTCACCAAGCCCGTCACGCTTGAGGTTGAAGGTCCCACCGGCCCGGTTCCCGGCATGGATCACAAGCCGCACCAGGGCTTCTCTGCCACAACAACACTCAGCCGCTCGGCCTTTGGCATCGGCACCAAATATCCCACGTCCATCGTCGGAGATGAGGTCAAGCTCACCATTGAGCTTGACGTCGTCAAGCAGTAGAGGAAACTGGTTCAGCAGGGATGAGGCCATCACAAACCGCCCTCATCCCTGCAAACCGGAAGAATCGCAAAAGAGGACACCCCATGGCCGGCCTCAAGCGTGAAATTGCCCAGACGCGCCCTTTTTCAAGCGTGCATGAAGAAACGCTGCTGAATGTCATGCGTACTGCCGACTGCCTGCAGCGCGCCTTCCAGCGTCGTACCCGCGACTGGGGAGTTACCGGCACGCAATACAACGTGCTGCGCATCTTGCGCGGCGCTCACCCGCAAGGTCTCACCTGCTCAGCTATCGGCGACCGCATGATCACCGCCGTGCCCGACATTACGCGTCTCCTCGGGCGCCTCAAGGCTCTCAAACTCATCCGCCAGCAGCGTGACCGCCAGGACCGCCGCGTCGTCTGGACGCACATCTCCGATGCCGGCCTCAGGTTGTTGGAGGAAATGGACCCGGCCATTCAGCAGGCTCCAAAGGAGTTGCTCGGCCACCTAAGTGAGACTGAACTTACCGAGCTGACGCGCCTGCTCGAACTAGCGCGGAAATCCTGCGGTGACACGGCCTCGCCAGTCAGTTGCACCGGCGGTGAAATTGAAGATGCGGCCTGCGCGAAAAAGTCCTAGCCCGCCCAATCCAGAGATGAGTCTTACAACTTGGCGTGATTCTAGCGCGCGGCCAGCTTCTTCACCGCCGCTTCCTCATCTGCATCCGTTTGAATGATTTTGTTGTGCAGACAATAAAGGGCCAGCTCCAGCCGATCTGACACGCCAAGCTTGTCATAAATCTTGCGCAGGTAGTTCTTAATCACCTGCTCCGTCGTTCCCAGCTGGAATGCGATCTCTTTGTTCCGCTTACCCTGCGTGATGCAGGCAATGATGGCCATTTCCTTGGGGCTAAGGCGCGGCTGGCTGCGCGGCGATACCAGCGCCGCAGCCTGTGCGCGGTAGGCCTCGATCACCCAGTTCACTGACTGGTTATCAATCCAGGTCTCGCCCTCATGGATTCTGCGCACACACCGCACCAGCAAATCCGGCGAAATGGAGCGCGAGATGATGCCACGCACCCCACGACGATACAGGTCCACCGTCTGCCCCTCGTCGGTCGCCACCGCCTGAACAATCAATTTGACATTGGGCGCCTGCCGCAGCAGCTCCGGAATTGCATTCGGCGTAGCGGTAAGCAGACTGCCCTCCACAAGCGCAACATCGGCAGGCGAGCGGTCCAGCGCGGCCCGAAGACTTTCGAAAGACTCGGCCTGGGCGACGACCCGAATGTCATCTTCCAGCGCAAAGATCTTGCGAATTCCAACGCGATAGATGGTCTGCGAATCGGCAAGGATTATCCGAATCGTCCCGGGCTTTACCGGTCCATCTTGAATTTCGCTTTCGGGAGAATCGTCCAGGATATCCATAACCGGCAACATAGGAGCCAATGCTTGCCGTTATTGCTGAACGAACTGATATCCGTCGATCGTAGCGGCAGCTTGATACTGGCCTTGGCTTAACGAGCAGCGTACCACACGTCCGTGGCATCGAACCATAACATCTCTGGGGGTACCGAAGACGCCGCCCGGCATTTGCAGTGAAAAATCGATGTTCTGGCCCACCTTCAGAGACTTTTCCAGCTCAAAAAGCACGCCATTCGAGGAGACATTGCGCGTTTGCGCATTCAACTGCCGTTCGCCCATCGATAGCACCGCCTGTAGGCGGAGAGGAAAACGTACAGCACAGCGAACTTCCTTGTGCGCCTGTCCCATTGGCAGTTCCGATTCTGATTGCTGCATACGCGGCTCTCACGTTTCTGGGTTCTGAGTGTAGACCTGACCGCTACAGTATCGAACTTTTTCCAGCCAACCTAGGGCACGAAAGTTTGTGCAGGGTAATCGATTAGGTAATGGGGGCTATCCGAAGAATCGTTCCAAGCTTTCACTTGAAAACCATCTTTGGAAAGAACCGCGTCAGCGTCCCTTCAACCGACTCAGACATGCAGGGTTACGTGTCACTTGCGTTTTGCCAGCAAGCTGAACGAAAAAACCTTCAATTTTCCTTCCACAGGCCGGTAACCACGCGCGGCAAAATGCCCTGAAAATGGGCAGCACGAGGTGACAAAAGTGATGTATGAGCCCCCCTGTTGGCCCAAAACGGCCTCAATTGGATGTGATCCAGCGCACAAATTGGGTTTGCTAACCTCCTGATTTGTCGGCTTCTAGTCAATTTCATCCCCGCTTAGCACAGGAAAATCGCAGTTCAGAAATAATTTTTCAAAATTAGTTACTTTTTTGGTAGCCAACATAACACTTTTGGGTTAGTCTTTCGATGCATCACAGATTTCTCCTAAGGGGTGTACCTAATGCTCACGAGCTCACTGAAGATTTGCACCATCATTTTGGGCGCTGCCTTTGCCGTTACCGCCAGTTCCGCCGCCACGATTCCCATGAGTCCCTATCCGACAGGAAAAATCGTCGCTGCTATTCCCATGAGCCCATTCCCAACGGCACATGTTGCAGCTGCTATTCCCATGAGCCCATTCCCAACGGCACACGTTGCAGCTGCTATTCCCATGAGCCCATTCCCAACGGCACATGTTGCAGCTGCTATTCCCATGAGCCCATTCCCAACGGCACACGTTGCAGCTGCTATTCCCATGAGCCCATTCCCAACGGCACACGTTGCAGCTGCTATTCCCATGAGCCCGTTCCCAACGGCACATGTTGCAGCTGTTATTCCCATGAGCCCGTTCCCAACGGCACACGTTGCAACTGCTATTCCCATGAGCCCATTCCCGACCGCTTAATAACGTAGGGGCCTCACAATTCTCTTTTTGGTTGACAGGAATATGTGGGTCGGTTGCTAAACTCAGTGAAACTAGTCCTTCGCTCTGAGCGCTGTTCGGCAGATGGGTAATGAGTATAGAAAATGCACTCTGGCTCGCTGGGATCGTCATTGAGGTCGCCGTCGTCGGCCTGCTCCTCTACAAGCGCATCTGGCGTGTATTGCCCATCTTTTCTGCTTACTGCGCTTGGGATCTGCTGAGCAACGCTGGAAATCTTGGCATTCGCTACTACTACATTGATATCTATCGCACAGTTTATTTAATTGAAACGGTTGTTGATTCCCTGCTGGTCTTTGGCGTGCTTATTGAGATCGGCTGGTCGGTATTGAGGCCAATCAGAAGTCATTTGCCGCGCGCTTCATGGCTTGGGATTGGGCTCTTTCTGGTTATTTGTGGATCCCTCATTTGGCCATTCACAGGAATTCACACTCTTGCGAACTTGCCCTATGAGATTGAGTTCATCGTACGAATTCAACAGACGACTTCGGTCTTGAGAATCCTCCTGTTTCTATTGATGGCCGGCTGCAGCCAGTTGCTTTCCATCGGCTGGCGCGATCGTGAGCTACAAGTTGCCACCGGGCTCGGCTTCTATTCTTTAGTGAGCCTTGCTGCGGCAATGTTGCGAACGCACCAGACCTCTCTAGCCCAGTACGGCCACTTGAACCAGATCGTTGTTGCGAGCTATGTCATCTCCCTGCTGTATTGGGCCCTTGCGTTCGCCCAAAAGGAAGCAGCTCGTCGCGAGTTCACGCCAAAGATGGAGCAGTTCCTGCTGGCGCTGGCGGGCAACGCGCGAGCCGCCCGTCTGGCGATGGCTACCTCCTCGGATGAGGATTCACAATCCGGCAGGCATTCGTAAAAGCAGGAATTGAGTTAAATTGGTGCAGACGTTCAGTTAATGACCTTGTATCAGGGAGAAAGGCAGTGACGCTGGATACGGCCCTGCCGCTGGCCTCTGTAGTTCTGAACGCGGTACTGCTTTCGTTGCTGTTTCACCAGCGCGTCTTTCGGGCGCTGCCGGCTTTCTTTTCCTATCAGGTCTGGTGCCTGGGCAGCGGCCTGGCGGCTCTGGCTGTGATTCAACTGCTCCGCCAGGACTACGGCTGGTTCTATTTGATCAACATTACCGGGGATGCAGCCTTCCAGGTCGCTGTGCTCATTGAGCTGGGCCGTGTCACGCTCCGGCACAACCGGATGCGATCTCCGGGCCGACCCATTGTTGTGTTGCTGCTCTGCGTAGCTCTCGTCATGGTCTGGTCGCTGGCACGCTGGACATCCCCCACGCAGGTTCCACAAACCCTATTCCTTGCCATCCGCATGCGTCAGGTCTTTTCGATTCTCCAGTTCGCGTCTCTCCTGACGCTGATCTGGTTGAGCACGATTCGCGGCCTTAGCTGGCCTGGGAGAGCGCTGCAGGTGGCAACGGGGCTGGGGTTCTACTTCCTCATTGACCTGACGGTCAACATCCTGCACACGCACCAGGCCTTTGGGCGTCAATTTCTCTCTTTGGACCTGCTGGCTTCCTTCAGCTACGTTGGGGTGCAAATCTACTGGATTATCTGTTTTTTCCGCAGCCAGCAAGCCCGACAGGAAGCGACAGAGTAAACAGCAAAGTAGGTTACCAGGAGATAGCTATCCACTCCTGGCGCTTGAACCAAAATTCTCTATCACTTGTCCTTTCTTACCGGAAAGTATCATTGACTAAACGTAATGGTTACTATAGGTTACTTAAGTGACGCGAATGAATGGGTACCAATTCGGGAAGAAATTACGCGATGCCGATGATTTTTTTGCCACAACGGCAGAGGCATCTGCTACAAGTATTAGGAACGTCGGGAAGGAGTTGGATCAGCCGCGTAGTGTGACGGTGCAAATGCCCCGACCTGAGGACCAAAGATGATCCTGCCTCTGCTTCAAATTGCTGCAATCGCGATTGTGGCTGTTTACCTTGGCCGTTGGAGAGCTGGCGTACTCCGCCGGAACGCGCAGTCATGGGAAACACTTGTCGCCCGTCTTCGTGCGGACTGGAGCGCGCGCGATTTAAGTGAGCACTTCCTCTGGAAAGAGGGACTGGACGCCAACCCGGATGAAACCTGGACCCGCCTGCAGGGCGCGCATGGTCTTTGGGCCATGTACCAGAATGCCCGCGTGATGCTTGAAATGGCGGATTACGCCGAGCGCAACTGTGAGTCGGTTGACCGCGAGCTGATTGAAGCCCTGCGCAGCGACGCGATGCAGATTCGCGTTTGCGTGCTGATGGCCCTCGCAAAGTACGCATTCAGCCAGGCCAGTGAAGGGGTCCGCGTGAATGCATTCCGCGCGGCAACCCTCTATACAGGAATGGCAGCCCGCATGACGCGCCTGTTGCAGGAGAACGCCGCGCTGGTCCTTCCCGATTTTGTCGCCGCAATGTAGGCAGTTGCGTACACACAAGACAAAAGCCCCGGTCAAGGCCGGGGCTTTTCATTGCCATGTATTGTCCCAACTTAGTCCGCGCTATCAGCCAGGAAGGCATTGATGCGCGCGTATTCCTCGTCGGTCAAGCGGAAATGCAGCGCCGGCACAACACCATCCACCTGCTGTGCACTTCGACCGCCCACAATGGCCGCAGTGACGGCGGGGTTGCGTAGTGTCCATGCCACGGCCACTACACCAGGCTCTACGCCGTGCTCATTGCCGATAATGCGCAGCAGTTCCACCAATTTCATATTGCGGCTGAAGCGGGGCTCATTGAACTCCACGTTGCGGCGGCGCCAGTCGTCGGCGGGGAAGCTTGCCACGCGCTCAGCGGTCATCTTGCCGGTCAGCAGTCCGGAGACCATGGGCGAGTAATTAATCACTCCAATGCCGTGGGCATGGGCAAAGGGAAGGATATCCTGCTCGATGGCACGGCGCAGCATCGAGTAAGGCGGCTGGAGGCTTGTAATCGGCGCAATCTGCATCGCGCGTTTCATCTGCTCGACCGAAAAGTTTGAAACGCCAATCCAGCGAACCTTGCCCTGCTCACGAAAGCGCGCCAGCGTCTCCCATCCCTCTTCAATCTCAGCTTCCGGGTTGGGCCAGTGAATCTGGTAGAGATCAATGGTGTCCACCCCGAGCCGACGCAACGATCCTTCGATTTCTTCGGCGAGTGATTCGGCCTTGAGAGACCGATAGATGGTGCGGTCTGCGTGCCAGCGCATGGAGCACTTCGTGAAGACGAGCGGCTTGCGGCTGGCGGTTTTCAGCGCGCGGGCCACAATCTCTTCCGAGTGGCCGAGGCCGTAAATTGCAGCGGTATCAATCCAGTTCACGCCACGGTCAAGAGCGCGATGGATGGCGGCAATGGATTCGTTGTCATCCTGGGGGCCCCAGGCAAACTCCCAGTTGCCCCCGCCAATGGCCCAGGCGCCAAAGCCTATGGGAGTAAGCTGCAGGTCAGAGTTGCCGAGTGTGCGTAGCGTTGGAGTTCCGGTTGTCGTCATACTTCCAGCATAGATGACCGGCACAGTGAAACAGCGCGCAATTGCTCCTCCGTTGGCGCAGCTGGAGCGGGCGCAGGGGCGGCCGAAAGAGACTCGGGCCGTGCGGTAATAGGTTTTCTGGCTGTACGCTTTTTCGCTGCGCCATTGGCCCGGCCCGTTCCTGCTCCGAGGAAAGCCGTCCAGCGAAGTGATGACGCGCGCGCAGCCGACTTTGCTTTTGCAATCAGCATGTCTGCAACCTCCTTCACAATCCAGTCAAAGTTGGCCTGGCCAACAGAGTAGAGATCAGCGTCGGGGGCTGGATTCATGAAATCAATTGCGTACGGAATGCCCTTCTCCACTGCAAACTCGACTGTGTTGAGGTCGTAGCCCAGCGCGTCGCACAGGGTAATGGCATCACGCGTCATGCGGCGCAGCAGCGAGCGGCTGGTGGGCGGAGCGTTCTTAACATAGCGCTCCTCATACGGCCTGCGCGGATCATAGGCCATGATCCTCACCTTCCTGCGGCCAATCACAAAGCAGCGAAAGTACTGCGAATATTCGATCGCCTTCTGGTAGATCATGCACAGATCCCGTGACTGGTCGTAGGCTCTGAAAAACTCCTCGCGGCTGTGCACGTGATGCACGTCGCGCCAGCCGCCGCCGTCCACCGGCTTCAGGAAGCCATGCTCGCCCACGTAGGCAAAAAGGCCATCCCAGTCCAGGGGGAATTGCAGGTTGCGCATGGTACGGTCCGTGGTGCCATTGGGCAGCTGCTTGTGAGGCAGGATGACGGTTGGCGGCACGGCGACATGCAGCCTTGCGGCCAGCGTGTAATTGAAGAACTTGTCGTCTGCCGAGGACCAGAACGGATTGTTGACGATTTCAGTTCCCTTGAGCGCCGCGTGCTTGAGATAGGCACGGTAAAAGGGGACGCTGTGCGATGCCCGGTCAAGAATGACGGCGTAAGGCGGTGCTTTGTCCAATTGTGGAGCGCCCACCTCCACAAATTCCGCGCTTATCCCGTTGACATTGCGCGCATTGATGCGCTCAACCAGCGCACTGGGAAAGCTGTTCTCCGCACCAAAAAGCACGCCGATCTTTTTCATGCAGCGTCCTCCGCAGTTACAGCACAACCCCTGGCTCCGCAGTCGGCCGCAACCTTTGTCCCCCAGTGTACGGCAGCAGCTGGCAGATATTGTCCGGAGGAGTAGCATCCGGAGTACGTCCGCTCGGGGAACTCGGCATTCTGCACGGGCGACTTCAATCGGAGTAAAGTAGCATCGTTGGCAGTTACGGGAGCAGGCATGGGCTATCGGATGTTGACGGTTTCGCGGGAGTTTGGAAGCGGCGGCGGGCGGGTAGCCAAGATCATTGCAGAGCGACTGGGATGGCAGCTGCTCGATAGCGCACTGATTGAAGCCATTGCCAACACGGCACACGTAGACCCAAACGTTGTGAGCCACTTTGACGAGCATGTGGAGTCATGGCTCGCGCGCATGAACCGGCAGGCCATGCGCAGCACGGCTCTCGCAGGCGGAGTGGTGCCTGAAGACACTTTCACCTTTGACCCTGACACCATGCTCGCCCTCACGCGCCAGATCATCGAGCAGGCCGCACAGGATGGCAACTGCGTGATTGTGGGTCGCGGCGCGCAGTGCATTCTGCAATCAAAGCCAGATGTCTTTCATGTCTTTGTCTACGCTCCAGCGCGGGATCGCGTGCAGCGGCTGCGTACCCGCCTTGGGCCCGGCGTGAACGTTGAACAGCGCATGCAGGCAGTGGATGCGGAGCGCAGACATTACATCCAGAAAAATTTCAGCGAGGTGTGGGATCATCCTCACCTCTACAACCTGATGATTTCATCACATCAGGACGAAAACGCAACGGCAAACGTGATTCTGTATGCCATGACCGGGCAAGTTCCGCATGCATGAAGGCATTCAGCCGACCATCCACGAGGCGAAGCATCCGCGGCTACAGGTGCATCGTGCCTTTCGCAGCCGCTACTTGCCCGATGCCCGCGACGTGACGGTGTATCTGCCACCTCACTATGACGAGCAACCTGGCCGGTTGTATCCGGTGCTCTATCTGCACGATGGGCAGAACCTCTTCGAAGCGGAATCCTCTCTTGTGCGCGGCCGAAGCTGGCGCGTGCGCGAGCATGCGGATGGGGCCATCGAATCTGGTGAAGTGGAACCACTCGTGATTGTCGGCATTCACAACACCGGCGCGCGGAGGCTGGCCGAGTATACGCACGAGCCTCACGGGCAAATGGGCGGTGGCGAAGCGGATGCCTATGGCGCGCTGCTCACCCGGGACTTGATGCCCTGGATCCAAGACCAGTACCGCGTGCGAACCGATCGAGACGCTGTGGGGCTTGGGGGATCGTCTCTGGGAGGTCTGGTGACCCTCTACCTGGGCCTGCGCTACCCTCAGTTTTTTGGTCGGCTGGCGGTATTGTCTCCCAGTGTTTGGTGGAATCAGCGGAGCATTCTGGGCTACGTAGGCAAGCAGGCCGGAGCATCCGGGGAGCGGCCACTCATCTGGCTGGACGTGGGGGATGGAGAGGGGCAACATGCTGTGCGCGATGTTGCGCAACTTGCGCAGCAATTGATGATGCATGGATGGCGGCCGGAAGAGGCCCTGCATTTTGAAGAGATTCAGGGCGGAATGCACGACGAGGAAAGTTGGTCTGCACGCGTGCGCCCCATGCTACGGTTCCTCTTCCCAGCGCAAAACGCACGCAGTGCATCGCGCTGAGCCTGCGCCGGGTACTGCTTAGGCCACCACCTGATTGCTCCAGAGAAGGTGCATTCGCCAGCCTTGCCGCGATTCTCTGCGACCTTCACAAACGCCAGCGAACTGCAGCATGCACTGGGATAGGCCCACGGAGCCACCTTTCTTGTGCGGCAGGCAACAGAGGCTGCTCTCCACCGGGGCAGAGCGGCGTCTATCAGGTGCGCCGCTCAGCCGGCACGGCTACGCGGCTTGCCGGATGCAGCGGCTGCGCGAGATTTGGCCATTTCGGCAGAGACCACCAACAGGAGGCGCGGGAATCGAATACGTGGTGAGAAGACCTCCCTTGCTGAAGGGCGGAAAATGTGTCCGGATTTGCTTCAAATGCCCACTTTCGGCGATACTTAGTTGTTGAGTCTCGCGAAGGCCGGGCGTAGAGTCTGGCCTTTCGTTTGGCCGGAGCCACGGGCGATGGACATTGGCCGTACCCAATGGCAGGCAGGACCCAAAAGTTTTGGAGCGTGAAAGGAACCGTATCGCCGTGGTAATGATTCGTCTGGCGCGTGTTGGCGCCCGCAAGCAGCCCTACTATCGGATTGTGGTGATTGAGAAGGACCGTGCCCGCAACGGCCGTTCCATTGAGGTGGTCGGAACGTATAACCCCCGCACCAACCCAGCCACAGTCGAGCTGAAGCACGATCGCATCGCCTACTGGCGCAAGGTCGGAGCACAGCTTTCGCCCATCGTCGAGAAGCTGGTGAACAAGAACCCGGCTCCTGCGGCTGAAACTGCTGTGGCCTGACACTTCCTTCCCCTATGACGAGGTTTTGCTCGAGGTCGTTCGGTTGCCGCAGTTCGAAGTGATGACTGCGGCAGGTATGTGCTGTTAGAGGTGGCGAACCGATCCAAGAGGCATCTCCTTGGACGCATTGGTCAGGGGCAAGCGCATGACCCAACACGATATGGTTGCAGTCGAAGAGCTGGTTCGCGAGATTGCGCGAGCCTTGGTGGATGATCCGGCAGCAGTGCAAGTGCAATCCGTAGACCGGGATGACAACACCGTCCTTAAGCTCCGTGTTGCACCGCAAGACGTGGGCAAGGTCATCGGCAAGCAGGGGCGCACGGCCCGGTCAGTGCGCACCATTCTGGGCGCTGTCAGCATGAAGCTGCATCATCGCTACACGCTGGACATCCTGGAAGAAGAAGACGAAGCCTAGGATGCTGGCGGGATGCCGTCCAGGAACGCACCGGAGGGCAGCATGACTTCGGTGCAAGAATGGACTTGGCTTGCACGCGTTCGCCGTCCGCAAGGGCGCAAGGGCGAGGTGTACGCCGAAGTTCTCACCGACTTTCCTGAGAGATTCACCGAGCGGCGGCGGCTGTGGCTTGTTGCCGAGTCGGCCTCTGCACCTCCGCGTCAGGTGGAGCTTATGAACCACTGGCTGCACAAGGGGGGCATTGTGCTGCACTTCGCAGGGATTGATTCCATCTCTGCCGCCGAAGCGCTGGCCGGGCTGATGGTCGCCATTCCTCTTGAGGAGCGAGCTAAGCTGGGCGAGGATGAGGTGTATATCAGCGACCTGATTGGCTGCAGTCTGGTGGATGTGTCAGGAACGACACCGCGCACTGTGGGCAGGATTGAGAGCGTGGACCGCTCGGCTGGCCCGGTCGCGATGCTGCTGGTTCGCAGCGCTGCAGGAGAAGTGCTCGTACCCTTTGCCAAAAGCTTCCTTCGGCGGCTGGATGTGGAGGGCAGGCGTGTGGAAATGAACCTGCCGGAAGGGCTGATGGATTTGAATACGCCATCCCGCCACTGAAACGTCACAGCAGAGATTCTTGATGCGGCAGTTGATTCCACTCTGAGCGAGCGGTCATGCGGTTTGAGATCATCACCATCTTTCCCGGCTTTTTCTCCGGCATCTTTGAGCACGGAATCGTGCGCCGCGCGCAGATGCAGGGATTAGTGTCGGTGGGCGTGCATGACTTGCGCGCACACACGCATGACCGTCACCGCACGGTGGACGACCGTCCGTTTGGCGGAGGCGAAGGGATGGTTCTCAAACCGGAGCCCCTCGCAGAAGCCTTGAATGAACTGAGGATTGAACCAAAAGCAACACGTAAGGGCACACCGGGCGTGGAGCAGACGCGGGTGATTCTTCTTTCAGCCCAGGGTCGCACGCTGACCCAGCCTTTGGTACGCGAACTGGCACGCCTAGAGCGAATCGTGCTGCTCTGTGGGCGCTACGAAGGGGTGGATGAGCGCATCAACGAACTCTATTGCGACATGGAGTTATCCATAGGCGATTACGTGCTGAGCGGGGGCGAACTCGCTGGGGCTGTCGTCGTAGATGCGGTCATGCGCCTTGTACCAGGCGTGCTAGGCAACGAAGCTTCCGGTGAGTTCGAAAGTTTTGGCGCTGCTGACACCGAGATAGCTGCTGACCAGGAGGGCGTGCCGCGGTCGCAGCACGGATCCGGCGGCTTGCTTGACTATCCTCATTACACGCGACCCGCCGAATTTGCCGGATTGCATGTACCGGACGTGCTGCTCCAGGGCGACCACCAGCAGATTCGCCGATGGCGCAGGGAGCAGCAACTACGCAAGACTCTGGCTAATCGTCCTGACCTGCTGGACAAAGCAGTGTTGAACGAAGAAGATAAACGACTGTTGGCCATGATTCGCGCGGGGAATCGGTGAAATAATTAACTTATGTTCCAGCAAATTGCAGTTGGGGAACTCGCGCTGTGCACAGTGGTCTGGCTCCTGGCGTTGATATGGCCCAGCCGGCACGAGGACAGGGAAAAGCAGGCTCCTGGCACCGCCGCTATACGGTTGGGCATTTTGATGAATCTGGCGGCGTTCGCGCTCGTCCTTGCCCGGGTGCGACCACAGACAGTACAGACTTTTCTGCGGGGACAATCAGCCGTCATCGCTTCAATGGTTCTTGCTTTTCTGGCGCTCCTACTGTCAGTAACAGCGCGCCAGCATTTTCGTCGCCGCTGGGTCTACAACGAGCGTTACGGTGACTTCGTGGTCCTCGTGAAATCTGGTCCATACGGCATCGTGCGTCATCCGATGTACACCGCATCACTGTGCATGCTGCTGGCCGCCGGTATCGCGTGGGCTACCACTCCAATACTACTGGCGGGGATTGTTACTTTCCTCGTGGGTTTGGAGCTGCGCCTTTACGGTGAGGAACTGGCGCTTGTCAATCGCTTCCAGGATGAGTTTGCCGAGTACCAGTCGATGGTTAAGGCGTATATCCCATTCGTTCGCTGAGGCAGGGGCATACAGCAGAGCAGCGGCATGCGCGTTCGGCGCATGAAAGTGCGAGGCTTATCACGGCCCTGGCACGCTAGAGCAGGAATTAGAAGAGATTGGCCTTACGACCATCTCTCTGTTACACTGAGATTTCTGAGTTCAAACGCAGGAAACCACTATGTCCATTCATCCAGTCATGCAGCGCCTGGCAGAAAAGTTGAAGCGCACAGATCTGCCCGATTTTGTTCCCGGCGATCAGGTTCGCGTCCAGGTCAAGATTAAGGAAGGCGACAAGGAACGTCTTCAGGCTTTTGAGGGCCTTGTGATTGCCATCAACCGTGGCCCCCAGGGCACCTTCACCGTGCGCAAGATGAGCTTTGGCCAAGGCGTCGAGCGCATCTTCCCTTTCAACTCCAAGGTCGTTGACAAGGTGGAGAAGATTCGCAGCTACAGGGTGCGGCGCGCCAAGCTTTTTTACATTCGCGGACTGCGCGGCAAGGCAGCCCGTCTAAAGGAAGTGGAGCGCCAGACGGCGAAGGCGTAACCCCGCTGCATCATGCAATACAACAACCCCGGCCCAGCCGGGGTTGTTTTTTGCGATACTCCGGGATGGTTTGCGTACATCTGGCTGGACGCACCGGATTTATATACTGGAGCGTATGGTCAACTCTCCGGTCTGCGGATGGAAGCTGGAAGAAGCAGCGCGCAAGCGCGGTGCCTTACGCATTGCAGGCCTTGACGAGGCGGGCCGCGGGCCTCTCTTCGGGCCCGTTGTTGCAGCAGCGGTCATTCTGCCCCGCGGATATGCGCTATCGGGCCTCAATGACTCAAAAAAACTGACCGAGAAAAAACGCACTGAACTCGACCAGGAGATTCGCGCGAACGCCGTGGCCTGGTCCATCGCATCCATCGACGCCGAGACCATTGATCAAATCAACATTCGCCAGGCTTCCCTGCTGGCCATGCGCCGCGCGGTGGAGCAGCTCGCCTTGAGTCCGGACTATCTGCTGATTGACGGCCGGGACACGATTGACTGGGATGGCCCGCAGCTGGCCGTCGTGCAGGGCGACGCAACAAGCTTCTCCATTGCGGCCGCGAGCGTGCTTGCCAAGGTATACCGTGACAGCCTGCTGGTTGAATTGGATCGCAGGTTTCCAGGATATGGCCTTGCGCAGCACAAGGGTTATCCATGCCCGGCCCACAAGGCTGCACTGCAAAAGCTGGGTCCCACGCCGATGCACCGCAAAAGCTATTTGCCCGTTGCCCAAGCCATGCTGCGCTTCGAGTAGTTCAAGCCATCAAGCCGGGACGGTGCGCACTCTACGCCGTTGCGACCATGCAAGCACAGGCCGCGCCAAGAGCAGCACACCGAGCACAAGGGTGATGGTGAGCGGTGTGAGCACGCCGGGCTTTACCTGCCACCAGTAATGAATCACGCCGCAGACGGCGGCAAGATAGACCAACTTGTGCAGGCGGTTCCAGCACTTGCCGCCCATCTTGCGGATTGCCCAGTTGGTGGATGTGGCCGCAAGTGGCAACAACAGCAGCCACGCGGCCATGCCCACAGTGATGTAGCGGCGCTTCAAAATGTCAACCGACATCGCGTTTACATCAAATCCCGCGTAGAGAGCCACCCACGTGAGCATATGCAGCGTTGCATAAAAGAAGGCAAACAGGCCCAGCAGCCGACGGAACCTGATCAACCAGTTGAGCTTCGGGATTAACCGCCGCACCGGCGTGATGGCCAGCGAAATGGTGAGGAGACGCAACGTGGCCAAGCCTGTACTGAAGGTGATGGTCGCAGTCGGATCCGGGCCAAGATTGTTGGTCGCTGCCCCCCAAACCAGATTCACGAATGCCCACAGACAGGCACACCACACGAGTACCTTGAGCAGTACAAGGATGGACTTGGGCATTCGGCTTAGAAGTCCTTCCTCAAATCCATGCCCGTATACAAAGAAGCCACCTGGTCGCCGTAGCCATTAAACATGAGCGTGGCGCGACGCTGCTGCCAGAATGGCAGCCCAATGCGCCGCTCGACCTTCTGGCTCCAGCGCGGGTGGTCAACATTGGGATTCACGTTGGAATAGAAGCCATATTCATTGGACGCCATCTCGTTCCATGTGGTCGAGGGCTGGCGGTCGACGAATCGAACCCTCACGATGGACTTTGCCGACTTGAAGCCGTACTTCCATGGCACCACAATGCGGATGGGCGCCCCGTTCTGATTCGGCAGCACCTCACCATATAGACCAAAAGTAAGAAGCGTCAGCGGATTCATAGCCTCATCCATGCGCAGCCCTTCCGAGTAAGGCCAGTCGATGGTCGTCTGTGAGGCCCAACGCTGCACGCCACTGTTGTAGTAGGAGAGAAACTGAACGTACTTCGCGCCACTGAGCGGCTCGCACTGGTTGATGAATTCCGACAGCGAGTAGCCGACCCACGGAATCACCATGCTCCACGCCTCCACGCAGCGATGGCGATAGACGCGCTCTTCGAGCGGACGCAGCTTGAGCAGCGCATCAATGTCGAAGGTCTTGGCTTTCTTCACGTGGCCTTCCACATGCACGGTCCAGGGGCGCGTGGGCAGGCCGCCGGCATTCTGCGCCGGATCGCTTTTTTGCACGCCAAACTCGTAGAAGTTGTTGTAGTGTGTCACATCCTCATAGCTGGTCAGTTGCTCGCCGGTTGTGGTCAATGGACTTTGGACGGTCTGCAACTTTGTTCCCGCAAATGCGGCGACCTTTGGAGAGAAGACCTGAGTCAGCCGGTCCGCGCCCAGCGCGGCGGCGCCTACTGCGACCGCTCCCGAAGCGACGTTGCGCAGAAAGCGGCGGCGATTCAGATACTGCTCCTTGGGCGTGATGGCCGATGAGGGAATATCGGACGGTTTGCGAATCAGCATGAGGCGACCTCGCGGGGAAAGATCCGTTTGCTGATATTAGACACAATTTCTATTCCCCGCGTAACAGCCAAACGCCGGCTACTTTATGTTATGAAACTCAAAAAAGGATGAACGAGCATGTCGTGAGCGCGCGGACTGCCGAAAGATTGCGTCAGGACGCCTGCCCGCGAGACGCGACTTGCACGCGGGCAGGGAGACTGCCGCGCGGGAAGGCGGACGACTGGCGGACAACCAGGCGCGTAGGAATCCCCCACTCCCTCTTGAGCGCCTTCGAATGATCCCCCTCAATGCCGGCGCGCAATGCCTCCACCGCAGCGGCGGCCAGATCCTTGCAGGACATCTGTACTGTGGTCAGCGGCGGCAGCATGAATTGCGCTAGATGAATGTCATCGAATCCAACCACCGAGATATCTTCCGGCACCTTGTGCGTTGTCCGATAGAGCGCATGCAGTGCGCCAATGGCGGTCATGTCATTCGAGCACATGACGGCAGTCGGCAGAGTATCGAGCGCAATCAGCTTCTCCATGGCGACAATACCGCCTTCCATGGTGTGGTTGCCTTCCACCATGTGTTCTGGAGGAACCCGAAGGCCCAGTTCTGCCATGGACTTCAGGAATGCATCGCGGCGCGCGGTGGGTGAGCGCTGTGAGAGCGGACCGCTGATGAAGGCGATGCTGCGATGCCCCAACGCGGCAAGATGCTGCACACCCTGACGGATGCCCTCGGCGTAATCCACCTTGAGCACGTGGATATTGGGCAGGTCCGGTCCGGCATCGACGAAAACCAGGGGGAACTCGCGCTCTACGAGCTTCTGCACCAAGTCTTCTTCAACGCCGAAGGTCATCACGGCAACCCCGTCCACGTTGCGCTGCAGGAGGCGGCGCATCAGGCTCTCCGTTCGGCCTGGATCATAATTCGTGGAGCCGATGAGCACTTCGTATCCCCGCGCAACGGCGAGGCTTTCAAACTCCTGAATCAGCTCAGGAAAGAAAGGGTTGGTAATCTCAGAGACGATGAGGCCGAGCATATGGCTGCGCCCGGAAACCAATGCGCGCGCCTGCGTATTGGGCAGGTAGCCGACCTCTTCAATCGCCTTCCATACGCGCTCAGCGAGTTCGGGGTTGACCGTGGGAATACGATTCACCGTGCGAGAGACGGTGGCGATGGAAACACCGGCCCGTTGAGCCACGTCACGGATACTGACGGTGCCTGGCCGACGGCGGTCAGAGGGGTTGTTCCTTGGGTTACTCACGGATGGCACGATTCTACGCTTTTTCTTGTGTTTCTCAAGTTGATTGTAGCGGCTCCGGCCATAGCAGACCACAAAATCGCGCTATTTTTCCCGCCACTTGGAGTGTGGATGGGAAAATGGGCAGAAACGCGCGCGAGCCAGATTAGGGCCCGCGCTGGGAAGCGTTTCCTATAGGGGGACGATAAGGCCGTGCAATTTCCCCAAGTAATCCGATTTATGGGTGTGTCTGACCGCCGGCCGCAATCTCTAATCCGTGACGGATGAGTACCAAAACTGAGTGGAGGCTCTCAACTGCGCCGCGCTGACTGCCGGGCAAATTGATGATGAGAGTTCTACCCTTGAGGCCGGCCACGCCGCGCGACAGCCAGGCATAAGGATTTCTGGCAGCACCGTTGGCGCGCATGGCTTCCGCAAGGCCCGGCGCTTCCCTTTCGATCACGCGCCGTGTCGCCTCAGGCGTGCGATCGCGCGGCCCAAGGCCTGTTCCGCCGACCGTGACAACGAGAGCCGTTTCGCTGCTGCACCAGCTCAAAAGGTGTGCAACGATTTCTTCTTCCTCATCGGGGACAAGGGCCGACTGTATCTGGGCAGTGGGCCACTGCTCTCGCAGGAGCGCTGTCACGGCAGGGCCAGCGGTGTCCGTTGCAAGTCCCTGTGAACAGCGGTCGGAAACGGTGAGAACGGCGAGCACCATGAAGAGATTGTAGCGTCTACTTCGCTGGCAGCACCTTGATGGTTTGCAGCCAGAGTTCGACAGTCTTTGGCCACGTTGTAATGGGCAACTCCGTGCGGCGCAGTCCGTAGCCGTGGCCGCCCTCCGCGTAAATATGCAGTTCTGCGGGCACCTTTGCATTTTTCAGCGCCATGAAGTACTCCACCGCATTCTCCACATGCACGGGATCATCTTCTGCCTGCAGGATGAACGTGGGTGGAGTTTGTGCGGTGGGGCGGATGTCCGGGTTGGGCTTCATGCCCTCTTCAGTCAGCGCAAGGTAGCCGGGATAGATGATGACTGCGAAATCAGGGCGGCAACTGAGCCGGTCAGCAGCATCCACCGGGTCATAGAGCCGCTGTTCGTAGTGCGTGCTCAGCGCCACGGCCAGATGCGCTCCTGCAGAGAAGCCGAGGACACCAATGCGGTTGGGGTCGATGTGCCACTGCGGGGCATGCTCGCGCGCGAGGCCCAGCGCCCGCTGAGCGTCTTGCAATGCCGCGGCCGACTTGGGATATGGGCCGGTATCCGGCACGCGGTACTTGACCAACAGACAGATAATACCGGCGGAGTTGAGCCAGTCACAGACTTCAGCACCTTCGAGATCGATGGCCAGAATCCTGTATCCCCCGCCGGGAAAGACGACGATGGCAGCACCGGTATTCTTGCCCTTGGGCGCGTATACCGTCAGCGTCGGCTTGGACACATTTCCCAGACGGATGAGTGGGCGGCCTGCAATCAGCGCATCCTTGGGCGTGGTTGTGTCTACCTCAGCGGGTGCGCTGGCGGGCGCACCGGGAGCCACCCCTGGCCAAAGAGAGAGTGTGACGTGACCGGGAGCGGGTTGCCAGGCAGGCGTTTGAGCAAATGATGCCGAAGGAATTGCTACCAGCGCTGCGCAGAGAACGAGTGTATCCACTTTCATGCCTGATCCTCGAAGGGGAAATGTCGCAGCGATGATTGCAGGCCGGACCGGCAGAAGGCAACTTACGGCTGAGCGCCGGCAGGAACCAGCAGCGTGAGCTTCTGCGATGCGATTTCCATGCGCGCGGGCAGGGTGCCTAATACCTCGCCGTCCGCCTCCACGTAGATTGGATCTCCGTCGAGAGAAGTGCACTCGGCAGTGTCAACCTCGAGCAGTTCCACATGCCGGTGAAAGGTGTGCCGCCCTACCGTCACAGCCAGCAGGAAGGTGAGGTAGCGAAAGCGGCTGCGTGTTTTGAAGGCCAGAAGCCGTAGTGCGCCTTTGCGCAACGTGGCGCCGGGAGCGAGTTTGCCAAGAGCCCCGCCAAACGAACGCACACGCACTGCAAGAAGCTGCGAAACATGCTCAACACGCGGAGGCTTGCCGGGAGACTTTGTAAGCACTGCCTTGAACAGAGGAAATGGACTCGTGGCCCATACATGGAGGGCCTCGATGAGATAGAGAACGTAGCCGAAACGACGCTTGAGCTCGGCATCGAGCCGCGACATGAGAAGTGCGTCTGCGCCGACACCGGCGGCCACGGTAAAATAGCGCGATTGCTCGGCGCCGAAGCTGTCGCGATAGAAGATGCGGCCGACGGGAACCTGCATGGGAGAAGCCGCAAGCAGTGCCCGAACAGCTTTCAATGGCGACCTGCCAAGACCGAGGTCCTGCGCCAGCGCGTTGGCGGTGCCCATGGGAAGAACACCGAGCGCAACGGGAGTGCCGACAAGGCGCTGCAGAATCTCATGCACAGTGCCGTCACCACCGCAGGCAAAGATGGTGTCAAAGCCGCGGCGAATTGCTTCGTCTGCATGCAGGGCGGCACTGCCGGGAGCGTAGGTTTCCATCGCCTCGGCTTCTTTGCCCGCGCTGCGCAGCAGGTCCATCGCCTCGCGTATGATGGCCGCGCGTCGCGCTGAATACTGCCCGGAGGCCGGGTTATAGATCAGTGCAACACGGCGCATCGCAGGTTGGATCGTTGCGGCTATCTCGTCCATATCTACCGTAACTCCATCTTCTCAGGCCGCGCCGGCATTTTGCACGCTGCAGAGGCACACCTGGCGACTTATGGAAGCAGTGTGACATAGAACGCGTTGTTTCCGGAGCGAAGATCCTTGCCATACGAAAAGGCCACCGTACTGCCAAACACGCGTAGTTTCGTTTCCACGCCCGTGTCCCAGAGCCATTTGTACGAGCCAAGCGATGTGGAGGGATCAGTAATCTTGCCCGAGTCCAGGAAGGGGCCGAGTTTCAGCGTCATCAGTCCATTGCTATAGAGATTCTTGTCCGTTTCCCATGACACAAGAAAGTAATTGCGCCCCATAGGCGCGCTACCCTTGCGGCCATCGCGTGTGCCAATATGCGCGCGCATCGGCAGGTCGTTGTCCCGTTCGAGGCCTAGCATGAAGAGCTCATCGAATGGAACCTGACCGAAGGTCTTCCCCGTGCGAAGGATCTGCTGCGTTTCATAGTCATCGCCCTCGGCACGCGGGAACCAATGGGTGTTGAGTGAACCAGTGAGCTTTTCAAAGGCTTCACCGTGCTGCGACCAGAGACGCGCAGCCTGCGACGCCGCCTGTGCGTCGATGCTCAGGCGGCGCTCGGGCAAGCGCCAAAGAGACACAGAAGCATCTGCTACCTGCTTGAGTTGATAACCAGCAGCAAGCATCTGCGGCGTAAGCACGGTCCCGGCGTTTACGTTGCGAAAATCGCGATGCGAGAGCTGCGCACCGGCTGACCAGCGCACACGACCACTTGCAAATGAAGCCAGATCAAATCCGATGAATCCATAGCGAGTGTTGAAGCTTGCGAGTGCAGGCACAGGCCCCGCGAAAGAGTTTCTCAGCACCCAGTTCTCATTGCGCAGATCTGTGACGAAGTCATAGCGATACTTTGCGCCATGCTCGAACGGCCCGGAGAAGTGGGCTAGGATACGCCGCTTCTGCGCATCCCAGCGGACCATGGAAACGAAGTTGATGGCCTGACGGCGCACGTTGTAGTACTCGGGGTCAACGCCTTGAAAGGGCAGTTCGCGCAGAAAAAGAAACAGAGCTGCCCACCTGCTTTCGCCAAAGCCGTTGCGCTCCCAGTTGCGAAACTGAACGTCAAACCTGCCATCGTTTCGCGCTGTGAGATCGAAGTGATATTGCGGAAAGATGCCGAGGCCGCGTATTCGGGCCTGCGTCGTAAGAAGATCCCGCAGACGCAATGTGCCGGCCGGTGAAAAAGCGAAGGCGTGGTCGAGCAAGGCAGGCGAGACACGAGGCTGCGGCTCCATCTGGATCGATTCAATCATGGGCTTGCCGACGCGGTTCCAATACTTCAAAGCTGCTTCAAGATTGCCCTCGAGGAAATAGACCGTGGCAAGAAAATCATTCGCGTAGGAATCGCGTGGATTGAGCCGGACGGCTGCCCGCAACAGGCTCGCGGCCTGGGGATATTTCTTTTGGCGAAAGGCGATGCCGGCCAGTTCGACGGGGAAGCGCGAATCGGCTGGAGCAGCACGGCGGCCGCTTCGCAGCGCGCGCTCTGCGTCGGCATACCGGCCCATGTGTGCCAATGCCGATCCGTAGAAAAAGTCCATTTCGGCATCACGCGGATGTACGCGTTCGAGCAGGGCTACAATTTGAGGCCACTGCTGTGCGTCTGCAAGCTGCTGCAACACCTGCGTAGTTGGTTCCTGGATATGCGCTGCACGGGCAGTTTGTCCCAGGCAGAGGCACAACAGCAGAAGCGCAATGGGCCAAGCCGGTCTGTAGAATGCTATCCGGCGATCGCGCGTGCGAATTGCGCGTGCTGAAGGCTGCGATGCACACATTGCGTAGAGCATGCGAGTTGCGTGTGTTGCTCGAAAAGCAGGCGATATCAAGGAACAGTTGGGCAATTCAGTGTGCGGTGGATGCGGGCACGGCGAGGAGCGTCCAGTCGTTTGTGGCCTTCCATTCCTGCTCAAATTGCTTCCGATCTTCCTTGAGCAGTTTGCGCTGCTCGGGATCATTCAGCATCACCACATCCTGCACAGGATCAATGCCCGCGACGACGACGTAGTGCAGGGTGCTGCTTGCATCGGGTTTGAGCGCTGCAATGAGCGGGCGGCCTTGAGCGATATGATGCTGGAGGTCGGCCCAGGCACCCGAAAACGCGAATGTTCGATACCCGCTTTGCTGGAAGTACCTGACCATGGCGGAAGCGTAGATGCCATGCGCCTCGTCTGAGTGCAGGACGCGAAGGATGTGCGCGGCATCCGCGCCGGGACTGATGGGCCCATGCTGCTGGTGCTGCCAGTACTGCATGACCATGGCAATGCTGGCAGCGCCACAGCCATCGCGGTCCTGCTTGATGAAGGGAACGTCGAGCCAAACACCTGCGCTGTTGGCAGCGAACACAATGCCACACAGACAGAACATCAGAAGCGCGACTCTGACGATGCTGCGTGGCATTGGAACTGTTCTCAGTGCACAGCAACGATGATGAGGATTAATGCCGCAATCGCAATCAGAATCACAAGCAGATCATGATCCGACATGTTCCCGGCGGCAAAGTCGGACTGTGCCTTGTTGGCGCGCGATGCAAGCTGAGCCAGTTCTGCATCGTTGAGACCGGCGACTGCCTTCTGCACTTCCTGCGGATTCATGTGGGCGGACTCGATGGCCTTTTGCGCCTTTGCGGAGGCAAGAAACTGGTTCAGGCTATCGAGGTTCTGCTGCCGTTGCTGTGAGACGTCAACGGCGGCCTTTTGGAGGTCGGACGGGCTGACCAGGTGTTCAGTGGATTCCGCAAACATGTTCTGCGGAATCGCAACAAGGGAAACGAGCGCTCCGGCCATTGCGGCCTTGACGAGCTGCTTGGGGGAAAGCTGCATTCTCTGCTACCTCCGGGGGGAGAAATAGGGGCAAACTCAACGTGATTATACGCGTTAGGATGCTCCGCACAGCCCTGCCGATGCCTGCGCGCGAAAAATCCTTATGGCACTACGCCACGGAATGCGGAGTTGTGGCTGCCGAGCGTGGATACAACATCAACCTGCTGGTGCCTGCTCACGATGGGCACGGCGGAGACGGATGAGCACTTCGTACACATCTCGCGCTGTATACCGGCGTGCAGTTGCTACGAGCGGCCTGAAGAGTCGTCGGAATGTACATTCCGTTTCACATATCTTCGAAATAATCTGCAAACTTTCTGTGGAAAAGAAGAATAAATAAGGGGGGTAGGGGAGGGGGTGGGGGGTACCCCTGCCGGATGCCCTGATGCCCTTGCCCAAGACCTGCTTCGACTCTGTATCGATTGTGCACGAAGTGCTGGTAATTATCTGCAAATTGAGGGGAGGATTTTTTCGGGGTTCCAGGAATGGCCTGCGCTGCGCGGACGGCATGAATGGGCAGCCGGTTCTGTGGGTGGGAGAGAAGAACGGGAGGGGTGAAGGGTGGTGGATTCCCCGGTCCCCGACAGCGAGGGACCGGGGGCACCCATCTTCGGTGGTTGGATTCACTTCCCTTGGCACCGGGGCCACCCGCCATTCAGCAGCGGCTGCCTGCGAAAGCAACTGAAGGTGATGAAGTGAAATGCACCGGCTTTCTGGTAACGGACGAGTTTGCCCTTCATGGCGAAGAGCGAGCTTATGTGGTTCCCACCCTTTCGGCCAACCGCGGGCCGAAAGGATGGGACACCCTCATCTGCGGTAAGTCGGCATCGCGAAGGGTGTGCCACCCGCCGCGTTCTCGCCGGTGGACCTTGATAAAATGAAGCGGCTAACAAATAGTAGAATTTGTGCCAACTTTCTCAGATTCGAATAGCAATGGATCCCGCAATGGAGACAATCCAAACCCTAGCGATACCGCTGAAGCAGAGCCAGATCGATGCCGCGAAGGAATTTTGGAAAGAAGACGGTTGGGAAAGCAAGGAATTCGAGCAGCTGAGGACGGCTTTCCCAAACCCTCTCGATGCGGTGAAAATCAAGGCGATTGTGCTCAACGATCTTTACAGCACGAACATCATCGCAATCACGCAAGCCGCAGACTGTGTTGAACGAGTATTGAGAGCGAATCTATGGACAGGGCCAGATTTGGTAGAACACTTGGTTAATGAGATTCGCGGAGTGACCAATCAGAGAAATCACAGTTTTGCTGCTAAATATGCTCACTTCTTCATTGATCCGAAGCTTCCCATTCTAGACGGGTTTGCAGAGTGGATGGTAGGAAGGCATCTCGGCCGCCGGATGCAATCCAAAGACGCGAGGCGTTACCACAGGTTTGCAGAAGACATTGAGACGCTCAAACGAGTTGCTGGATTGACTTGCGATTGCGCTGAGCTTGACGCGTACCTTTGGGTGGCTGGGGAATATTGGTATTGGAAAAAACACCCGAATTACAAGATCAACAACGGGCTTAGGCTGCGGTTTGAGAACCTACAGAGGAACATTGCAAGCGAGCCGACGCTGGCTGCTCTTTTGGGTCTGGACTCAGCCCCAAGCAAGTAGCTGGCGGGAGGGAAAGATCATGCGCAAGGCAGTCTCGTTGGCTGTGGCAGGGGCCGTCCTGGCAGCAGTCTGCTTGGCCGGATTTCTTGGCTATCACCTGTATCAGCGCCATCTGAGTTCGGACCTGAAGCGAACACTTGTTGCGGCCATGGACCCGCACTGAAGCGTGGCAGATGTGCAGCAGTACCTCCACGCGGCGCGGCCACTCGCTCGCACCAAACGCGATGCCGAGGTATTGGCTCAAATGCAGAAAGCCTTTGAAATGGAGGTGGATGCCGAGCAAACCGCACAATTCCTCCAACAAAATCCACTCCCGAAGCTCAAGCAGGTCTGGGGGGCCGAAGAGGGGGAGGAGACGTGGAAGATGCAGAATGACTCAGAAGATAGGGATCAGGTTGAGGCGACGAAGCTCTTCAACGAAGTCCGTTCCGAATTAGGAATGCCGCCGCTCCCGCAAAAGTGAGAGTTCCGCACAAATTTGACCAATAGTCAGGTGGCCACGATCTCGGGAACCTTTCACAGCCCAAAATGAGGGTGCCGGGGAGACCACGGACCCCAACAGTTGGGAATTATCATGATCGGTCCCCGCAAACGCGAGTGTCGCAAACTGGCGGTGCTGCACGTAGCCTGACGTCCTAAATCCGCCAAGGGCCCGTACGACCGGCTAACCGGAGATTAAGAGGACCAGAAGCAGATCCTTCGCTGCACTCAGGATGACAACGTAGTGGGTAGGCAGCAGACGTGCTTCGCTCAGGAGGACAAGGGGTGTTGGGTTAGAGGACGCGGGCGAGCCAGTGGCCGGTGTGTGAGTGGAGGCTCTGGGCGATTTCTTCTGGGGTGCCTTCGGCGACGATGTGACCGCCGCCGTCGCCGCCTTCGGGACCGAGGTCGATGACCCAGTCGGCGGACTTGATGATGTCGAGATTGTGCTCGATGACGATGAGGGAGCCACCGCCGTCAAGGAGCTTGCGGAAGGCTGTGAGGA
>JAKAFB010000004.1 GCA_021818105.1 Acidobacteriota bacterium | reverse complement strand
TTCGATTCCTACCGCGTCCACCATTCATCCACCAATCAGACTGCATTTCGTGCCGTTGAGCACAAGCTCCACAACATTGTTGTGTCATCCGCGATGTGCGGCGTGAACGCGGTATCGTATGCCATCGTTGGGCTCAGTCCGCATGGCGCACACGCCCTCTTCAAAATGCAGGCTCTGGACCGATGCCTTGAAATCCCGGTTACAGGTGTCTACCACTCGTTGTTGTTCTGAGATGCTCTAGAACTCTTCCTAGTTCTAAGCGCAGGCTTGGCGCTTTATCCTCTCCTGAAAGGCAGCGACTGTGAGCGGAAAGTTGTGCTGCCTGTCCATTGGTTAGCGTCAGATTGCATTGTGGATGTTACTTGAGGGAAGCAGCCAGCTGGAAAGCGTTGAGGATTTTCTCCGCCTTAGATCTGGAAACGAATATGAGGGTTTCATCCCTGATTGCCTTCGCTATGTTTCTCATTGCTTCGCCTCTTCTTGCGAGAGACAAGTCAGATGTGCTGGTCATGAATAACGGAGACCGCTTCACATGCGAGATCAAAGGGCTCGACAGCGGCGTGTTATATATCGGCTTGGATTACGTTCAAGGTACAGTACAGGTGGATTGGTCAAAGGTGAAGCGTGTCGAGAGCAAACAGCTGTTTCTCGTCAGAATGCAGGACGGCCGAATCTATACAGGGACGCTCTCCATGGCAGAGACCGAGATGGCCCAAATATTGCGTATTGAGACCATGGAGGATGCCGGCGAAACAGTAGAGGTGGGACATCGAGAGGTTGCTGGAATCAATCAAACTTCTGAAAGCTTCTGGCGCCGATTCAATGGGGCTATTAATTCAGGATTTACTTTTTCGAAGGCTAACGAAACGACGCAATTCTCGTTGGGTGCTGACGCGGATTATCTGCGTGAACGATGGTCATCTGGCGCAATCTTCAATTCCACACTGACGAGCAGTGCCGGGGTTGCAACTTCCACGCGAAATAATCTGAATGCATACTTTCGCCATTTGATGCGCTGGGATAACTGGTTTTATACGGGAATTGGAAGTCTGCTGCAAAGCACCGAGCAGAATATTCAATTGCAGAGCAATCTAGGAGCTGGAATTGGCCGCTATGTGAAGAACACGAATCGTTCAACGATTAATATTTTCAGCGGCATGGCTTACCAGAACACAAGATACAGCGAAAATGAATTTGGACTGCCCAGCCAGAATACGGCTGCCGCCATGGTGGGAGTGGATGCATCGCTCTTCAAGTTTGACAAGACGAAATTGACTCTTGAAGCAATAACATTTCCGGCGCTTAACCAACCTGGGCGGGTTTACAACAACTTGAATACGACGTATTACATCAAGATTTTTGGAGACTTTACCTGGAATATCTCCTTCTACGGAAGCTGGGATAATCAGCCGCCCGCGCACTTCTCTGGAAGCGACTATGGGGCAAGCTTTGGGTTAGGTTGGACGTTCGGGAATTACAACGGCATCTGGAAATAATTGGTTACTCAGGATTGGCTTTGCAACAGTCTCGAGGAGGTTTCCCTGGAGAAGCTAATGGAGAAGCGGATCAGCACTACCTTCCGTGTAGCGCCAGACTCAACGAAGTGGCTGTGTCTTTTCCTTACGAGCGAAATAAAAGTATGCGCCGACACTGAGGGAATTGGTCACAACTGCGATCACGTTCCATACAATGACCGGACGTGAAACAATCAATAAACCGTAGTAAACCCACAAGATCTGAAAAGCGCCCATGATGGAACACATCCTCGGATTCATGCCCTTACTTGATCTGCGTCGCAACATGGCGATGAGATCTGGCAAGGCAGCAAAGGTGGTTCCAAAGCCCGCCACCATGCCAATGATTTCGGAGCGATGAAAAGCTGGGATGAGCAGGCTCTTGGTGTCGTGGGGAATGAGGTCTTCGCAGCCGGAGAGGGCAAGAACACACATGGTGAGAAGAGAGGCTTTCCATTGGCCCTGGCGATTCATTCTGCCCCCAGATATCCCCAAAGATTCCCTAAATACAGCGCTCTGAGGCATGATAAGAGCTGCATAGAAAGAACAAAACTAGCAAAAATGACAGATGCGAACGACGAAAGGCAGTGCGGTTCATCAATTCGTTGGCCCTCATGTCGCTTACAACACCAGTGAAAATCGCGTGGCGTGCAGAACTGGGTAGTAGCTATGAGGTGTATGTAAGGATAGGTTGTTGTTCGATCCTTACCGCAGCAACGGTAGATAGATAGCCACAGCATGATATCCATGAGCATTCATCAAGGGTTGATGCATGCTTTTTTGCGCGACAGTTGTTCTCCGTGCGCAACTGACGAGCAGATTGCACAAGCAAGCGCGTATGGCGTAGATTGGCGCGTAATGACAAAGTACGTGGGCGTACGCATTCGATAAGCAGAAAGGATTCGGGATGGATCGAAGGATGTTTCTGGGTATGACTTCTGCGGCACTATTTGTGGAAGCACTGGGCACTGCCGCCTTGGCGATGACCAACGCGGATGGATTAAAGCCGATGGCTCTGGGCTTGTTGATTACGCCGTTTGGTGCCCCTGAGGAAGCGATTCGGCGCGTGCACGACCTGGGCTTCTCGAATTGCTTTCTTTCTCTCGATGGATACATCAATGGGTTCTCGTCGGATCTGGCAAAGCAGTTTCAGGACCTGCTGGCCAAGTATGACGTGGTTGCCACCACGGTTGAAGTTGTAGGGCCCGGTCCTCTGGAATGGAACTTCATGCAAGGGCCGTCCACGATCGGACTAGTGCCTCAGAAGATGCGCGCAGCTCGAATAGATGCTCTCCGACAGGTCTCAGATTTCGCGAAGATGGTGGGGATCGGACAGGTGCAGACGCACTGTGGGTTCATTCCCGAAGACCCGGCAGACCCACAGTACCCCGGCACTGTGGAGGCCATCCGTACCGTGGCGCAGCACTGTCAGGGCAATGGGCAGCACTTTCTGATGGAAACCGGGCAGGAGACGCCGACGACGATGTCGCGCATGATTCGCGACGTGAACATGCCCAACCTGGGGGTGGGACTCGATACGGCCAACCTGATTTTGTATGGCAAGGCGAATCCGGTGGATGCGGTTGACATTCTCGGTCCGCATATTCGGAGCGTGCATGCGAAGGATGGTCGCTGGCCCACCAATCCAAGTGAACTAGGTGAGGAAGTATTGATTGGCAAGGGGCTGGTGGACTTCCGCGGTGTATTTACCAAGTTGCATCGTATTGGCTATACGGGAGCGATCACGATTGAGCGAGAAACTTCAGGGCCCCAGCAGATAGCGGACGTGCGCGAGGAGAAGGTTTACCTGGAAGGCATTCTGCACGAAATTCTGGCCTGAGTAGACGACATGAAATGGCCAGGTGCAAGGCATTCTCAAAGCAAAGAAAGCAGGACTTGATGAATCGTCGGGAATTTGTTCAGGCAGGAACAGGGGTGGTGTCCGGCATGCTGCTGCTCAAGACGAGCACGGCCTTCGGCTATGAGGCGAACTCTGCGGTGCGCCATGGTTTGCTGGGGTGCGGCAATCGAGGCACTTCAGTGGCAGAATCGTTTGCGAAGAATACGACGGCGCGCGTGGTGGCTCTGGGCGATCTGTTTTCGGACAATCTGGCTGCCGGACGCGATCATTTCGACAGGTTGAATGCGGGTCTAGGTCACGCACCCATCGACGGTAAGCTGCTGTTTCAAGGTCCGCATGCGTTTGAGCAAATGGCGGCTTCAAAAGACGTGGACTTGATCCAGATTTCAACGCCGCCATTTTTCCATGTGCAGCATCTTGAAGCCGCGGTGGATGCCGGCAAGCATGTGTATTGTGAGAAGCCGGTAGGCATTGACGTGCGGCAGGCTCGGCAGGCGCTGGAGATTGCCAAGCGCGTGCAACCGACGCAGAGCGTGGATGTTGGTTTTCAATGCCGCAATGCGCCACCGATTACAGCGGCGGCAGAGAGGATCAAGGGCGGCGCGCTGGGAAAGATTGCGGTGGTGGCCGGGTACTACTACGCGCCGGCGTCGGAGGAAAAGAAACATCCTGGCGTATCAGCAGATGAGTACAGACTACGCAACTGGCTGTGGGATCGTGCTCTTTCCGGTGACATTCTTGTGGAGCAGAATATTCACATCATCGATCTATGTAACTGGATGTTGGGGGCGCGCCCTGAGAAGGCACACGCGACGGGCGGACGCAATGTTCTGACGCACTATGGAGATTGCTGGGATAACTACGAGGTTCAGTTCACATATCCCGGTGATGTACGGCTTTCGTTTTCTTCGACACAGTTTGGCGATTATGGAGACTTTGATGCCGGGTTGCGACTGTACGGGGCGGAGGGATCGGCAAGTGTGCCGTACTCCGGGCCAGTGCAGATCAAGGGCGCGCAGGCCTGGGCGTGGCAGGACTCCACGGGTCAACAGGCGGGAACGGGCAGGTTTGCGGCGAATGGAGCATTCTCTGACAATCTTGCTCTGGCCGACCGGGAAAAAGAGCGTACATTCATCGAGAGCATCACGACCGGGCGGGTGCACAACCAGATTGCCGAGGGCGTGGAAACCGCGTTGAGCTGCATGCTGGGCCGCATGGCCGGATACACACAGCGCGAGGTGACGTGGGAGGAACTGTTGGCGCACGGCGAGACCTATGAGTTGGGCTTCAGCATGGAACAGTTTGCCTAAGGCACAACGAAGGCTTCGCGGTGCGCTTTAGTATGGCCGCAAGTTTATTCACAGCAACTAAAGCAGGGAATAAGAAGAGCCCGGCGGCTGATTGCAATCAGCGGTAAACTTGAGTTGATTGGTCAACGCGCCGGGCGCGGCGTGGCGGAGGAGTGTATGGCGAACGACGTCCATGCTCCGTCTGAATCGTCGGCTTCCCTTTGCTTTCTTCGCAAGCGCGGGGTGCGGGTTGTGCTTGCGCTCCTGATGCCGTTCCTGTTTGCGGCCCTCCAGCATTTTCTATGGGAATTTGTCCGGCCCTTCTCCTGGTTTCTGTTTTATCCCGTGGTTTTTCTCAGTGGCTGGTTAGGTGGCTTGTGGGCAAGTATAGCGGCTACCTTCATTGCAGGCGTGCTCGCGTGGTGGGGCTTTGTGCCGCCTCGGCACGAGTTCGTGAAAGAAGAACTTCGATACTACATTTCTGCATCGGTGTACCTGAGCACAGGAATTCTGGTGAATGTTCTGCAGTGCCGACTGAGGCGCGCGAACCGGGAGACCGCGAACGCGCTGAGAGAGGCGCAACTGGCGAGCGAAGAGGTCAAGGCTGCGCACGATCACATGGCGCAGTTGTTTGAGCAGGCGTCGGATGGCATCTTCATTGCGGACGCGGATGGGCGATTTACTGAAGTAAACAGCGCCGGGTGCCAGATGCTAGGTTGCGAGCGCGATCAGATCCTGGGGCGATCGATGGAGGATTTGATTGTGCCCGAGAATCTTCCACGACTGCAACAAGTGCGTGAATCGCTGATGCGAGGCGAGACGCAGATTGCAGAGTGGACGTTCCGGCGAAGAGACGGAACTGAAGTGCCGGTGGAGGTGAGCGCGAAGATTCTCGCGGATGGCCGCCGGCAGAGCATTGTACGGGATATGACTGAGCGCAAGCGCGACCAGCAGGCACTGCTGCGCAGCTACCGCGCGAATAGGGCATTGAGCCGCTGCAACCAGGCACTGATTCGCGCGACCGAGGAGCATCTGCTCTTGCAGCAGATTTGCGATTTGATTGTGCAAGAGGCCGGTTATCGCATGTGCTGGGTGGGCAAGGCGGAGCAGGATGAGGAAAAGTCAGTGACCGTGCTGGCACATGCAGGTTTTGAAGTGGGCTATCTAGATACGGTTAAGGTGACATGGTCCGAAACGGAACGTGGTCGTGGACCTGTGGGCACATGCATCCGGACACAGCGCCCGACGACAATTCGATATCTGGCCACAGACCCGCGTATGGTGCCGTGGCGTGAACAGGCGCTGAAGCAAGGATATGCCTCGTGCATAGGGATGCCTCTACATATCAATAGCGAGATGTTTGGCGCGTTGGCAATCTATTCGGCGGAGCCTGATTCCTTTGATGCAGGCGAGGTCGCTTTGCTATCAGAGCTTGCGGACGACCTCTCCTTTGGAATAGCGACGTTGCGCACGCGCGCCGAGCGAGCGAAGGCAGAGGAGGAGATACGTAAGCTCAATGCTGAACTGGAGCAGCGGGTGCTGGCGCGCACCGCGGAGCTGGTGACGGCGAATCGAGTCAAGGACGAGTTTATCCGGCGTGAGCAGGCGGCAACTGCGGAACTGGCACGAGCGCGCGAGCGGGAACTTGATATTGGCTATCGGATTCAGCAGACCCTGCTGCTCGATCCACCGCCGGGCGACATTCCAGGACTGCGAGTGGCTGCGCTTTCTGTGCCGACCGAGCGTATCGATGGAGACTTCTACATCTTCATCAAACACCGTGAAGGTGACTTAGATGTAATTGTTGGCGACGTGATGGGCAAGGGCGCACCGGCAGCCTTGCTGGGCGCGGCAACTAAGGCATATTTTCTGAAGTCGCTGAGCCATCTCATGTCGATGTCAACGGGAGGCAAGCTGCCGGAACCGCATGAGATAGTTACGCTGGCACATGTGCAGCTTGTACACAAGCTGATTGATCTGGAGAGTTTTGTTACGTTGTGCTATGCGCGGCTGAACGCAAAACAGCATCGCATTGAGCTTGTGGATTGCGGACATACGGGCATCGTGCACTGGCATGTCGCAACGGGACGGACTGAGATTCTGCACGGGGATAATCTTCCGCTTGGTGTAAGGGCGGATGAGATCTATGAGCAAACAACGGTGCAGTGCGATCCCGGCGATGTGCTGCTGCTGTTTTCCGATGGCGTGACAGAGGCGCGCAATACGAAGGGAGAGCCCTTTGGCTCAGACCGGCTGGAAGAGCTTGTGCGGAAGAACAGCCATTTGGAACCGGAAGCGATGGTTACGGCGGTACGTCAGGCCATTAGAGATTTTACGGGAACGGAACGGCTGCGTGACGATATGACGAGCGTGGCAGTGCGCATGGAGGCGGTGGAGCAGTCATTCCGCCACGAAGAGATGGAGATTCATAGCGACCTTCATCAGCTATGCACGGTGCGCGAGTTCGTGCGTGCGTTCTGCGCGAGATTACCGGCGGGCATGCTGATGAATGCGGATACGGATGCACTGGAACTTGCGGTGAATGAGGCAGCCAGCAATATCATGAAGCATGCGTACCATGGTCGAAAGGGACAGCGCATTGGTCTGGAGGCAAGGGCGTTTGAAAGCCGCGTGGTTATGTTGCTTCATCATTATGGAGATCCGTTTGAACCAGGCAGTGTCCCCTTGCTGGAACTGAATGGTTCACGCGAATCGGGACTCGGATTGCCGATGTTGCACCGGTGCGTCGATGACGTGCGCTATTATCGCGATGACCGCGGCAGGAACTCCGTGGCTCTGACAAAGTATTCGCGCAGGCATGCGGCCGGGAAAGCGGGGAAACATGCAGATTGCCGTTGAACGAAAGGATGACGTGGCCGTGGCAAGGATTCCAGTTGCAGAGCTGGATGCGGCAAATAGTGGTGAATTCAAGCACGATATTGCGCCGGTTCTCGAGTCGGCTGACAAGGTTGTGATTGACTTGAGCGAGGTGCGCTTCGTTGACAGCTCCGGGCTGGGCGCAATGCTCTCATGCCTTCGCCAAATGACGGCAAAGGGAGGCGACCTGAAGCTGAGCGGCATGTCAAAACAAGTGCGTGCAACCTTCGAACTGGTGCGCATGCATCGCATCTTTGACATTCTCGAAAACAGCGATACGGCGGTTGCAGCCTTCAAGGCGTGAGAGCGAAGCCTCATGGATTTGTGATTGGCGTAGGGTTAACGAGCAACGAGGACGGCGCTGGCGCGCGGGCGCAAATCGAACTGTGCTGCATGGCCCAACGTCTGTTCTTCACCGGGAGGATGAATGTCATCCGGCGATCTTCTGCCGGTGTCCACGGCGAGGTACCAAGTGGTGGAGTCCTGCGCAGGAGGCAAGAGAAAGGAAACCGCCTCTGTGGACGCGTTGAACATGAGGAAGAGGCAGGGATTGCCGTCGCAGCGCACGAGGAAGGCGAGGCTTTTTTGTGTGGGATCTAACCAGTCGGGCGCGCGCCCATCTGGTGCAAACCACTGCAGGTCTTCAGGGGAGTAAAACGATTCCTTGCGCAGCACAGGAAACGCGCGTCGGAGAGCCAGGACGCCGCGTGCGAAGCGAAAGATGTCTGCGTTGCGGTGCATAAGGGACCAGTCGATCCAACTGATGGCGTTGTCCTGGCAATAGGCGTTGTTGTTGCCACGCTGTGTGCGGCGGAACTCATCGCCGGCGAGCAACATGGGTACACCGCGCGAGATGGCGAGCGTGAGCAGGAAGTTGCGAATCTGCCGGCTGCGTACATCGTCGATGGCTGGGTTATCCGTCTCACCTTCTTGTCCGTAGTTGCAGCTAAGATTCTCGGTCACGCCGTCGCGGTTGTTTTCGCCGTTTGCTTCATTGTGCTTGCGCGCGTAGCTGACCAGATCGTTGAGCGTAAACCCGTCGTGGCAGGTAACGAAATTCACACTGCATTCCGGGCCTTTGCCGGATCCGCGATAGATGTCAGAACTGCCTGCGATGCGGCTGGCGAAACGTCCCATGGAGCCATCGTCGCCGCGCCAGAAATGGCGCACATCATCGCGAAAACGACCGTTCCACTCGGCCCAGCGGCGATCCGCAAAGCTGCCCACCTGGTAGGCGCCGCTCGCGTCCCACGCTTCCGCGATGAGCTTGGTATCGCGCAGGATGGGGTCTTCGGCGATGCGTTCGAGTAGAGGGGCATCGGCAAGGATGTGGCCGTTGCGATCGCGGCCGAGCACGGAGGCGAGATCGAATCGGAATCCGTCAACGTGCATTTCCATGACCCAATAACGCAAGGCATCGAGGATGAGATCGCGGACGACGGGATGTGCGGCATTGATGGTCTGTCCGGTTCCGGTGAAGTCGCGATAGTAGCGGCGATCCTCGTCAAGCCAGTAATAGATGGCGTTATCAATGCCGCGGAAACTGAGGGTCGGGCCTAGCTCGTTGCCTTCGGCGGTGTGGTTGAAAACGACGTCGAGGATGACTTCAATATCCGCTTCGTGGAAGGCGCGGACCATCTGGCGGAACTCAAGCACCTGCGCGCCATCGCGGCAGACGCTGGCGTAGGATCCCTTGGGCGCAAAGAAGCCCACAGGGTCATAGCCCCAGTAGTTGGTTAGCCTCTTGCCGGTTTGTGGGTTGAAGTGATCCAGTTCGTGTTCGTTGAACTCCTGAACGGGCATGAGCTCAACGGCGGTGATGCCGAGATCCTTGAGATAGGGGATCTTTTCAATGAGTCCCTGATAGGTCCCGGGTGCCGAGACGTTGGATCCAGGATCAATGGTGAAGCCACGAACGTGCAGCTCATAGATGACGGTGGATTCCCATGGGTGACACAAAGGCTGGTCACCACGCCAGTCGAAGTCTGTGTAGGGGATGATGGATTTCGGGGCTGAGCCTGCATCATCTACCTGGGACATGGAGAGGTCCAGCTGCGGCGAGGCTGGGTCGTAACCTACGGCGGAGGAAAAGTCCTGTCCCGAGGCCATGCAGATAGCCACGGCGTAGGGGTCCAGCAGCAGCTTGTCGGTGTTGAAGCGATGGCCCTCACCAGGGTTGTAGGGGCCTGCGATGCGGAAACCGTAAAGCTG
The DNA here is from genome assembly GCA_021818105.1 of Acidobacteriota bacterium. Classification (GTDB taxonomy): domain Bacteria; phylum Acidobacteriota; class Terriglobia; order Terriglobales; family Acidobacteriaceae; genus Telmatobacter. The sequence continues at coordinate 107,978 of JAKAFB010000004.1, read as the reverse complement.
ACCGGGGCGGATGCCCTCCAGCCAGATATGCCAGATATCGCCGGTCTTGTTGCGCGCCGGGTTGAGGATATAAGTACGCACCGGCTCGATCTGACCGGGCTGGTCAAACAGGTCAAGGCGGACGCCGGTGGCGTGGCGGCTGAAGATTGCGAAGTTGACGCCATTGCCGCGGACATGCGCTCCAAGCGGCAGGGGAACGCCGGAGCGGGCAGACTGCACTTCGCAAAGGGCGAGCAGCCGATCAAGGTCGGCCATTGATTCAGCCTGCAGAAGTGATCGTTCGCTGGCCACCGCACGCGCTCCGGGGCTCGGAGGTTCCAAGTCCTGTCCATAATAGACCGAATCCGGCTTGCGGGGAGAGCACCCAGGGAAGAAATTGCGCCGCGGCTCGGTGGAAGGTGAAGGCGCTCATGCTATGCGGTCCCATATCTACGCGGCTGTATTCTAAGCTTGGAGCACGCGGGGTATGTATGGCGGAGTTGGGGAAGGTACTGCTGGGGCTTGGGCTTCTGCTGGTCTTCGTTGGAGGCTTGCTGGTTTTTGCCGGACGCACAGGGTTGCCACTGGGGCGGTTGCCTGGAGACTTTGTCTATCGAGGCAAGCATGTGTCCGTATTCTTCCCGCTTGGGACCTCAATTCTTATCAGCATTGTGCTGTCTGTGATCTTCTACCTTATTTCCCGTTTTCACCGGTGAAAACTATGGGTCAAGGTTGCGGGTTTGTGCTCTGCAGGCTCGAGCGGCGTAAAGCTAATTAGTGCACAAAAGCAAGCGGCGCAGCCACCGTTGGCTACGCCGCAGTTGCGCCAGTCCGGAGGTTGAACCCCGGGGGAAGCCGCTGTTTAGAAGAGATTCCAAAGCGACTGGTTGTAGACCTCGTGGTGGTACTGCACCTCAGCACCCTTGACGAAGGTGCCCAGCGCGCGTGGGCAGCGGTCTGCCGAAGCCTGCTTGAGATCAGCGTAGCGACCCTGAACATCCGAACCCAGCATCTCGGCAATCCACTTCGATGCCTTGAAATCATCGATGGCTTGCTGGATGTGGTCCGGCAGATAGCGCTGTGCCTGGCGCAGGTTGTCAATCGCAGCCTTCTTGCCTTCAATTCCGGTCTTGAAGATGGAGTAGAGGGCAAGGTAGGGGTTGGCGTCCGGCGCCACCGAGCGGACCTCAATGCGCATGGACTTGGAGTTGCCGATAGGGATGCGCACCATGGAGCCGCGATCCGTGGCCGAGGCTTTGATCTGGTTTGGGGCTTCAAAGTGCGGATCGAGCCGGCGATATGCATTGACGCTCGAGTTCATGATGAGGCAGATGTCGAGTGCATGGCTGAGGATGCGATCAACGAAGTCCCATCCAAAAGACGAGAGCTTCTCCTGACCTTTGTCGTCCCAGAAGAGATTGGTCTTGTCCTTGGAGATGGAAACATTGGTGTGCATGCCGTTGCCGTTGACGCCTACAACGGGCTTGGGCAGGAAGCTTGCCGTGTAGCCCAAATTGTTTGCAATCTGGCGGGTGAGGAGCTTGTAAAGCTGGATCTGGTCGGCGGCAGCCACCACTTCGCCGTAGCCGTAATTAATTTCAAACTGGCTGGGCGCGACCTCGGGGTGATCCTTTTCATTTTGGAAGCCCATGGCGCGCTGCACTTCCGCCGCCGTGTCAATGAACTTGCGGAGCGGGTCCAGCGGAAGGACGTGGTAGTAACCACCCGTATTGATGAATTCAAACTTGCCGGTCTCGTGGAACTTGCGCTCCGCATCGCAACCCGCGAAGAGGAAGCCCTCTATCTCATTGGCAGCGTTGAGGGTGAACCCCTTCTCCTTGAAAAGCGTGTCAGCATAGTTCTTGAGCACGCCGCGCAGGTCGCCGGAGTAGAGAGAGCCGTCTTTGTCGATGACGGTGCCGAAGACGACCACCTTGCCGGTGCCGAAGACATCCGCCGGTACCCAGTAAAAAGCGCTCCAGTCGATGCCGAGGCGGAGGTCGCTCTCCTTCTGGGCCGTGAAGCCGCGGATGGATGAGCCGTCAAAGGTAAGGTTCTCGTAGGAGTTGATCAGGAACTTCTTATCGTAATCGAGCAGGTGCAGGCGGCCTTCCAAGTCGCTGAACAGCACGGTTACGGCTTTAATCCGCTTCTCGTCGGTCAGGTATTTGAGCCGCTTTTCGCGGATTTCGTCTGGCGAGAGGCGCGCAGCGCGATCTGCCTTTGCTTGCAGGTTCAGTTCTTCAAGCTCGTCATAAGAGAGAGCAAGAAAGTTCCGGTACTCAGTCGACATGTATCTCCTTCTGGACGAAAAAGGGAATGAGGATTCAAGTGCATTGTAGGGTTCCAGGCATAAAGAACCCATGAAGATTTGCTGTGGGAGCCAGTCTAGCGGCGATGGGCAACCAGCACCATCAACAACAGGATAACAACAGGAATGAGTGCAAGAGCGAAATAATAGAGAATAGTGCGGGGCAGATGAGCTTTACGCCTCTGCCAGTTTCGCAGTTCAGGGCGATCCGCGACGCCGATCTCTTCTAAATGCTGCAAATCCCATGCAAAATCGCGGGCGCGGGCATACCTGTTCTTGGGGTCTCGCTCCAGAGCGCGATACAGGACCTCCTGCAATTGAGGAGAAAGGGCGGGGTTGGCCACAGTGGGTGGTGTGGGATGGTTCAGGAGGCGATCGTTCATTACCTCCAGGGGCGAAGAACCGGAGAAGGGAAGCTTGCCGGTGAGCATCTCGTAGAGGATGACGCCGAGGGAGTAAATGTCTGAGCGGCCGTCGCCACGTTTGCCCTTAATCTGCTCGGGAGAAATGTAGTCTGCGGTTCCCATGGTTGCGGTGAAGTTGGCGTAGGTGAGCCGACGGGCGGAAGAGTCTCCGGCAATGCCGAAGTCCATGAGCTTGATGTTGTCGTTTGCGTCAACCATGATGTTTTCGGGTTTCAGGTCGCGATGAACCACGCCGTTGTTGTGAATGTACTCGAGTGCGTTGAGCACGGAGATGGCGATGCGGATGGATCTTGCCTGCGAGAGCGGGCCTTCCTGCAGAATCTGGCGGAGGAGGCGGCCTTCGCACCACTCCATGACCATGTAGACGCGCGAGCGCTTTTCCCCGCTGTACACGCGCATAACGCCGGGATTGTTGAGGCGTTCACCGATGCCGGCCTCTCGTTGAAAACGGTCGAAGAGGATGGGGTCGGCTTCCATATCGGGATGGGGAATTTTCAATGCCACTACGCGGTTGTCGCGCAGGTCAACGGCACGAAAGATGGATGCCATGCCACTGTGTGCGATGGCCTCTTCGATGCGATAGGAGTCAATTTGCGATCCAGCTTCGATGCTGTCAAGAAAACCCATAGGGTTTCATGCTCCGTTAGGCAGGCTGTTCTTACTTTCCGGGAAAGATTTGAAGAATTGCAAGGGCTTCGTCAGTCTTTTTTGAAGCTGTTTAGCGGATCAGAGAGACGTCCGGTAGGGGCGACCCCGGTACATGCCTACCTGTTCCACCGATCGCACGCGAATGACTTGCGCTGTTGTATTATCACTGCCGTCAATCTCCACCGCGCGGGCAACCAGTTCATGGGCGATTTCCTCAATTCCTTTATGTTGCGAGACAATGGACGTCATTTCCTCAAGGTTCATTTCGTCATGCACGCCATCAGAGCAGAGGACGAGCACGTCACCGGATTGCAGCGTGAGAGCGGTGGTATCAGGCGAGACGAACAATTCCGGTCCTAACGAACGTATAAGCACGTGGCGTGCCTCTGAGGACAAAATTTCATCGGCAGAGATCAGGCCAAGTTTTCGCTGCTCGTTTACCCAGGTATGATCCTGCGTTATCTGCTTGGCACGGCCGCTGCGCACGAGATAACAACGCGAGTCGCCGACGTGGGAGATGATTGCCTGATCGTGGCGCAGAGCAGAGGCCACGAGGGTTGTCGCCATTTTCTTGCCACGATACTCCGGTGCGAGTGTGCGGTCGTGAACGGCGGCATTGGCGTGTTGAAGCAGGCGCGGCAGAAGGCTTATGAGCATGGCATCGGGTTGCGCTTTCGCGAACTCATCCACAAGCGCGGAAACGGCTGTTGAAGAGGCGACCTCGCCCAGATCCATGCCGCCTACGCCATCAGCTACTGCGAACAGATAGCCATGGGAACGTGCCTGATGACGCGAGTTGGGGATGAAACTTCCCATTGCGTCCTCATTGTTGATTCTTACCTTCCCGGGGTCACTGGCCTGACCGAAGACTACATCCAACATAGTCGCCACCTGTGGGGAATCTCACGCTGCTGCGCAATGCCTGGTTGATTCTGTAATGTCGTTTGATATAGGGCGGTGGGTGATATCGCTTATTCCTTCCGCTACGGGGGAATCGTGCTAGGCAACCCCAGTGCTGTGGTCGAGTTGATGCAGACTGGTGCACCTAATTAGCTTCCAGCAAGACAGCTTTGCCTTTTGCCTTGGATGTGCGCAGGAAATAGTAGGCACCATAAAGGCCCCAAATGCCGGCAACTGCCAGGGCCAGCAGTGGTTCCTTTGAAGGGCCGTAGCCCATGAAGGGGCCGATGAGATAGAAAGCCATGCACACCAGGTTGGCCACCAGACCAAGGACTGGAATGAGCATGTGCCGGAAGAAGCTGAAGTCCGCGCGCTTGTGGAAGGCCACAATACACAGCAAGCAGCTAAAGGCATAGAGGATGAATGTGCCGAAGTTCGATGTGAGGGTGATTGTCAACAGGGAGTTGGGCATGGCCGCAAGCTTGTCGTGTGTGGTGTATCCGAAGCTGGAGAAGATGCCGTGGGGTAGAGCTGCAATAGTGCTGTCACTGGGCGCGCTGCCGTCGGCAAAAACGAGCGAGACCGCCAAAGTACCGAGCAAAGCGGAGATGGCGGCCAAGGTCCAGATGGCACGACGGGGTGTGAGCGACCGTGCGTGTAGGATGCCAAAGTGATCATGCGCATCATTGTCCTTCCCCATGGCGTAGGTGACTCGAGCGCTGGTGCTCATGCAACTGAGCGTGGTGCCGATGAGTGCGAAGAACACAGTGATCGCTTCGGCCAGCATGAAATATTTTCCGTGCCCCTGGCCGAGCAGAGCATCGCCGACGATGATCATCATGTCGCCGATGGGTGCGGCTGACACGGCTGCACTCTGCATGGTATAGCCGGAGTTCAGGAAGTAGTTCGCTGCGAAGTACTCAATCAGGTAGCAGATGAGGCCCTGAATGAGCAGCGAGACAATCACAGCGATGGGGATGTTTTTGGTTGGGTTTTTCGCCTGACTACCCATTGAGGTGGCGGACTCAAAGCCAACGAGGATGAGGATGGCAACTGTGGCCTGAATAAAAACCCAGCCAAGCTTGTGCGGAGTTACAACAGAGGAAGCCTTGGGGTGCGTAAGAAAATTGCCGCTGGCATTCTTTTCTGGATAGGTGATGACGTAGGGTGTTGGCTCGCCGACCGAGTTCAACAATGGCTGAGGTATCCCTGCTGCGTCGCGAATGATGGTGCCATCAGGTTTGGTGGCGAATTGGTAGGTATAGGTTGAAAGCGTTTGTGCATCGTACTGGAAACCTGCGGACCCGGCCGGATGATTGATGCGATAGCCCAGCGCGAGCACGCTGAAGACAAGCAGCGCAGAGATCTGCACGACGTTGATAGCGAGATTTACGGCAGTCGAAGCGCCTGCACCCTTCTGCGCGATCCACGCGACAAAAAAGGAGAAGGCGACCGCAACGAGTGCCATGAACACCGGCCCGGGATTGGACCCACTCATGAAATTGGGATAGAGAAAGCCGACCACATAGCCTACGAAGATGCCGGCCGTTGCCACGATTACGCCGGGATACACCCAGTAGTAAAGATGAGACCCCCAGCCCACGATGAACTTGGCAACGCGCACATACTTGAAGGCTTTGTCCTTGGCGAGGAGAGCCTGCTCGGCAGAGTAGTAACTGGATCCGGTGCCGGGGTAGAGCCTCGAAATCTCGGCATAGGAGACCGCGGTAGCCAGACAGAGCAGTAGTGCGAAGAGAATGCCGAACCACATGTCAGGTGCGGAGGTCGGCCTGCCCATGGTTGCCTGAATGAAGAAGGCGAGCCACAGGAAGGCACCGGGCGAGATGAGAGCCATCGCGTTGCTGGTCAACCCGGTAAGGCCCAAGGTGGCTTGCACCTGAGGTGCATAGTTTTCCGCCATGTACGTTCTCCTGAAAAATGTGAGTATCGTCTGGCTTATTGCCTTTGCCCGTTCGCGTCCTCCGGGATCTCTTGGCTGGTTAAAAAGATCCCGGTCAGCCATACTCTGCCAGCAGCATTGGCTGACCGGGGCGTTCGAAAGTCCTAGCGTTTGGGCCCGAAGAAGGCCACAAAGCCAGCAGTCACAGTGGACTGTGCGTCCACCATGGCGGTGTCGCCCTTGTGAAAGAAGGGAACATCCGACCAGTCACGGCGATATTCAAGGCGGGTGAACATGCCCTCGGCCCACTTGTACTCGTAGGTCGCTGTTACCTCTTTCAACTCCTGCGCTGTGCCGGTGGAGAAACCGTTCATATCGTGGAAGAATTCACCGCGAGCTGCGAGTGCGGATCCCCCCTTCAACTGCTGGCGCACAGCAAACGCCACGCCCTGCCAGTGGTTCAGCGCTGTATCGCCCTGGGCCGCCATCGCATCGCGGTTCTGGCCGTAATCGTAGTTGATGTAGGCGTTGAAGTTTGCCGTAGGCGTCAACAACAGCGTGGTGTCGATAAGGTTGCGGTAGCCGTTCTGTGTATTTGGATTCTCCGGCCCCGTGTAGTAGTTCAGGTTCCAGGTGTACTTGGGTTTGACGTAGGCACTGGTAAGACCAACGGTGACGCCGCCGTTTGCCTTGGTCACGCTGTTCCAGCCGTTCACAACTTGTACGCCGATGGTCTCGCTCTTGGACACCGGCATGGAAGATCGCAGGCCGAAGTGGAAGTAGGGGATGGCCCATGCGAACAAGAGTGAACGCGAGTAGTTCCAGTTGTCCTTCGACTCGATGACCTCGGCGCCGGCAGAGGTAACAAATTTGCCGAAGTCCAGCTCAAGGCCCTTAGCCTTTGGTGGCTTGAGGCTGAGGAAGGCCTGCTCAATGTAGTTGCCCTCGCCGCCTGCATTCACGAGCGTATTGGTGCGCCCGTAGAAGAGATCGATGTGTGCGCCTACGGGATCAGGATCATGATTCAATGTGAGACGTGCTTCGCTCAGGCTGAACTGATCAGTCTTGTCATTGAAGTTGTAGAGGTCATTGATCTGACCATTTGCTGTATCGCTTGGCCGGTTCGCGTTGTAGCTGTAGTAGCCATCGATTAGGCCACTCAAATCCATTGGCCCTACGCTCCAGGTTGGCGCTGCCGGAGCTGCAGCCGGAGCCGGAGCTTGATCGGGCGCGGGTGTGGTGGGCGCCTGTGCGGCCGCCGCTGTAGCAATCGCCAAGGCGGTGCCGGTGACGGTCTGCAGGATGCGGTTACGGTTCAGATAGATCTGCACTATGCCTCCCAGAATGAAATGAATGGTTCGTAGAGTTACTAGGGAAGAATTCAGTTAGAAAGTGAAAGTCAGCGCGATGGGACTCGCGGACACAGCCGTAGCATGCGCTCAATGATGCTTGAGCAGCATTGCCATGCGAGTGTTACTTCAGGCAGCGCGCCGGGTTTACGCGACGACCTGAACGGCCCGGTTCTTGTTGGTTGAGTCTAGTAACGCAAACAAAACATAAAGAAGAAATGAGGATTGCGAAAAAGATTTCTATGGCAATCTTTTCTACTCATTGCTGGCTGCGCTGCGAATGCCTTGCAAGGGTAGGATGGTTTAGCAAACAGAAGCATTTCATGATGCTGCTAAAATTCATTCACGAACTCCTGCATTCAAGTGAAGGCATTGGATCTGGGACTGCTTCGCGAGCGAAGCGGGTGGGATGACCGGCATATAACGAACGAGTGCTGGGTGTGAAGTGCCCGATGTGCTGAGGAGACTCGAAAAGGAGAAGAGGTTGTTGGAAGCCTACATCCCCGCACGCAGCTTGTTTGGTGCGCGACGAGCGCGCAGTTCGGGCTTGCGGGCTCTTTTGCGTTTTCTGGAGTGTGCGGCTGGCGTGGCGGCTATATTGCTGCTGGGCATGCTGGCGCACTGGCTCCAGTGGCTGGCGCCCGTGACAGCGTTGCTGTACTTCCTGGTTGTTGTTCTTACAGCACTGCTCTGTGGTTTCTGGCAGGCGGTCATTGTTTCTCTCGTAGCAGTGCTGGTGCGGAGTTATATCACCTCGCGGCAAGCCGCATTCAATGCAGCCACAGATCCTGCCAATTCAGTCATACTGCTGGCCTTTGTGGTGACGGCGCTGATTGTGAGCCGGCTTTCAGCGCGGGTGACAGAGCACGCAAAGGAGTCAGAATCTTGGGGCGGACAGATGCATGATCTGTATGAGTTCACTCGCCGCACCCTGCAGATGAACATCCATGTTGAGCCTGGTGCGCAACTCGCCGAGCTAGTGCATGAGATCTTTGCACTGGAAGCAGTGGTTGTATTCGATGCCGATTTGCATGAGACCTACCAGGCAGGATATTGGAGTGAGGATCCAAGAGAACTGGCCCAGAATGTCTATTACTTTGAAACCTCGGATGACGAGCCTGAGACGGGGATTTCACGCCGCGTTGTGAGACTTGGCACTGTGCCCATAGGGAGTATCGTGATGCGAGGCGACACAAGCCCGCTCACCAACAATGCAATCGCTTCGCTGATAGCGATTACGTTTGATCGCTATCGTGCGTTTGCGAATGAAAGCCGGATTGAAACAGAGCGGCTGACGGAGCAGTTGCGCGCGACTGTGCTGGACAGCCTTGCGCATGAGTACAAGACGCCCCTAACGGCGATTCGCGCTGCGAGCACGGGACTCAGCGAGATGGGACATCTTTCCCCGGCACAGGCTGAACTGGTTTCACTGATTGACGAGCAGACTACATTGCTGAGTGACCTGACAACGCGTTTGTTGACCACGGCACGGTTAGATGCCGGCGAGGTGAGCATTCACGCAGTGCCAGTAGACGTGGGAGCACTGATTGATGAGGTAGTTGCGGGAATGGGAGACCGGCTGGCGAGCATGAAGGTTGCCATTGACCTGCCGGATGAGAACCTCACCCTGCATTGCGACCGGCAACTGATGAGCATGCTCCTTACGCAGTACATTGATAATGCATGCAAGTACTCGCTTTACGGCACCACGATTACCATTCGTGCGGAACAGGCAAAGGGTGAGGTGATTTTTTCCGTGCACAGTTTCGGGCCAGTGATTCCGATGGCTGACCGCGAGCGGATCTTTGATCGTTACTATCGATCTTCAATCTCATCGAATCGCGCTGCGGGTACGGGGATTGGCCTCTCCGTGGCCAAGCGTGCCGCCCTGATACACGAAGGCTATGTGTGGGTGACGAGCGATGAGCACGAAGGCACAACGTTCTTTGCTGCTATTCCTGCGCCAGAGCAAGAGAGGAAATTGCGATGAATCAGCACGCCATTCGAGTTCTTGTGGTTGACGACGAAGCCGCCATTCGCCGAGCGTTGCGGCCACCGCTGGCAGAGCTTGGCTTTCAGGTGACAGAGGCCTCGCGTGGCGAAGAGGCTTTGCAACTGCTCCATGCAGGGGCCTATGACGTGGTTCTGCTGGACATCAACATGCCGGGTATCGGCGGCATTGAGACGTTGCGCCGCATACGTGCCTTTGCGCCGCGCCTGCCGGTCCTGATGGTGACGGTGCGCGAGGGTGAGGAAGAGAAAGTAGAGGCGCTTGAACTGGGCGCGGATGACTACATCACCAAGCCCTTCAGCATTCGCGAACTGATAGCGCGTATCCGCACAGCGCACCGTCGTGTACACGCACCAGTGCGCGCGGAAGACGCGCCGATTGAGATTGGCGAAATCTGCCTGAACCCGGTACGGCGCACGGTGACAAAGCGTGGTCAGGCCGCGCACCTTACGCGCAAGGAGTACGAGATTCTGTATTGCCTGATGAGCCGTGCAGGAAGAGTGGTGACTTACGCGCGCCTGCTCACTGCAGTGTGGGGCCCAAACTGCCGCGAGGAGGTTGAGTACTTGCGGACGTTTGTTCGGCAGTTACGCAAGAAAATCGAGGATAACCCCTCTAATCCTGTCTATCTGCTGACGGATGTGTATGTGGGCTATCGTTTTGCGGATGCGCAGATGCTGCAGGACAAGGCAGACGAGGAGGCAGCAAGTGCAAGCACCCAGGGAGAACCATCCTGAGCGTCACTTTTAAGAAGTTGATGTGTGCTGTGGAGCGCGTGGCTATTCGTTGTAGTGCAGCAGGCTGAAGACGTCGTAGTCGGCAAAGCGGTCGCGACCCTTCAGGAAATCGAGTTCAACGGCGAAGCCGAGGCCCGCAATCTCCCCGCCGAGCTGATTGACGAGCTTGACGGTGGCTTCCATGGTGCCGCCGGTGGCAAGCAGGTCATCCACCAGGACGACGCGCTGGCCGGGTTGGATCGCATCGACGTGAATCTCCAGCGTGTCGGTGCCATACTCAAGGTCGTAGGTGACGCGCGCCACCTGGGCAGGCAGCTTACGCGGCTTGCGCACGGGCACAAACCCCGCATTGAGCCGATAAGCAAGAGCGGGGCCGAAGATGAATCCACGCGCCTCAATGCCTAGCACTAGATCAATTTTGCGTTCGATATAGTGCGCCGCGAGTGCGTCTATGAGTTTTGCAAAGCCCGCTTTATCGCGCAGTAGCGTCGTGATGTCGTAAAAGAGAATTCCCGGCTTGGGAAAGTCGGGCACTGTGCGTACAAGCGCCTTCAGTTCCTCCACGTTAATCTGCTTGTGCGTTTCGGGCATGCGTTCACTCGCTCCTGAACTGGGATTCAAGCTTCGGCTTGAATAAATGTATGGGAAGGGAACCGGCAGGTTGCTTCCTTGAAGATTATAGGCGACGGAAAGCATTTGAATATCCAGGCGCTACCAGGCGCCTTCTATGCGGAATGACTTGAGGTCAGCTGCTTCGCTTTCGTCCAGATAATGCTCGATGACGTGATCGACGCGGCTGCCGCGCGGGCCACGTCGCAGACTCGCCCGCAACTCGGCCAGGTCGTCCACGTCGCCGGCGGCTACGACTTCCACGTCGCCATCCTCGGTGTTGCGCACCCAGCCGCGCAGATCCAGCTCACTGGCTTCGCGCTGTACAAACCAGCGGAAGCCTACGCCCTGCACTCGTCCCTTAACCAGAAAATGAAGCACCATGGCTGCGTACCATGGTCAGTTTTGCAGATGAGCCTCGCAGGCGCAACAGCGACGTTGGATGCGCATAGGGGTCTGGTAACATACGCAGTACCTTCTGCAAATATTGCCGGGCGCCTGAAAGGGCCCGCACCATGGAGCCAACCATGCAGCAGCTATCCTTGTCGACAGGGAGCGCAAGGAAAACAAGAATTGCGCTGGCTGATTCGAACATTCTTCGGATTTTGCAAGTAGCGTGTGTCTTACTTTGCCTGGTCGTCGCAGCCTTTGCGCAAGGAGCAGCCAATGCGCCTGCGCGCCCGGCGAATGCCATGGAGCCGCGGATTGGCATCCTCATCCCCAATCATCCGCCGGATTACAGCGTTCTGCTGAACGCATTTCATCAGGAGGCCGACGAGCATTTCGGGCCATTTGAGTTCCGGTTGGGCACGGAGGCTGGTGTGCCAGTGGTTCTGGTACTGCCGCCGGCGGATGGACCATTGCTGCGCAGCCTGGCGGCTCAGTCCATGTTCGAGCATTACAACGTGAAGGCTGCTGTATACGCCGGCACGTCAGGTGCGCATCTTGGGCCGGACCAGATGCGCATCGGTGACATTGTGCTGGGCGCCAAAAATGTGGACTTCGGCAACTTCTTTATGTCGAAGGCGGGCGAGGTCGTAGGCGGGGAGTTTGACGTGCCGGGCCAGCATCGGCGCTTTCGTGAGTTTTATCTTGATCCGCGATTGCTGGGATATCTGGCTTGTTCGGCAACGAGGGTGGCCGCACATACCAAAGTGGAGCCTTGGGCCAATCCGGCTTATCCGAAGGAAACCCCACGGATCTTTTACTTCGGGGTGCAGGGTACGAGCACCATGTGGCTGGCAAATCCTGAGTTCATTGCGAAGACGCGTCGCGCCTTTCAGGAAATCGACGAGGATGGCGACTGGTATTCGAACCTAGCGGCAACGCTGTATCACGTGCCCTTTGTTGAAGTGAGCGTCATTTCTGACAGCATCCTCGAATTTCCTGAGACAGAGCGCGGCCTGCCGACGCCGCCGGCAGGCCGGAAACCCACAGGCTATCTTGCGCAGCGGATTAGCAATGAGATAGCCGTGGACTTGATTGGGCACTTTGGCCGCCAGATGCTCAGCGGAACATTTGATACACCGGAAGAGAGCCCTTTCCCGGCGGCGTATTTTTCGGAGCCAACCCATCCGCGGGACCTGCTGAAAGGGCTCGACTGCCGTTAGGTTGCACGGCTGGAGCGTGCGGGAAGACGCGCCGGGCGGCAAGCGCTACGCTACACTGAACATACACATGGTCTTTGTCCTCGACAACTACGATTCGTTTACCTACAACCTTGTGCAGTACCTGGGGGAGCTGGGTGCCGAGGTGATGGTGCGCCGCAATGATGAACTGACGGTGGAGGAGATTGAGGCACTGAAGCCGGAGCGTATTCTGTTGTCGCCGGGGCCTTGCACTCCGCGGGAGGCAGGTGTCCTGATTCCCCTGATTCGGCACATGGCAGGCAAGACGCCGATTTTTGGAGTGTGCCTGGGACACCAGGCGATTGGAGAGGCCTTTGGCGGCGACGTTGTCAGAGCGCACCACCTGATGCATGGAAAGACCAGCCTGGTGGAGCATGACGGCAAGGGTGTGTTCAAGGGGCTTACTAGTCCCTTGACGTGTACGCGCTACCACTCGCTGATAGTGGATGAAAAGACGCTGCCCAAGGACCTGCTTGTTACGGCGCGCACTCAGGAGGAGGACGGCACGGTCATCATGGGTCTGCGCCACCGCAAGCTGCCGATTGAGGGCGTACAGTTCCATCCCGAGAGCGTCCTCACGGAGGGCGGCCACCAGATGATTCGCAACTTCCTGGATATGTAGCTGCCATGCACTCCAAGCGACGCGCAAACCGAAAGGGTCCCATCGTTGCTTGGAGTGTGCCGGGTTTGACGGCATTCGTGGTCTGGGCCGTGATAGGCGCAGCCGCGCAAAGTCCGCCCGCGGCAACGGTCGCAGGGCATGCGACTGGGAACATCTCGTCCGGCCCGATTGCCATCGTCCCTCTGGAAAATGGCAAGACGGGCGGCGCGACGGTGACAGGTGCGCTGGAAGTTGCAAACGGCAAGGCGATCATTGCAGCAAGCGGAGCGATCACGTCCGGAGCCGAGACAACAGAAGTGCTGCTGCTGCGACGGGGAACACTGCGCGTGTGTGCTTCCACCACAGTGAAGCTGGCGGCGGACGCAAGCATACCGGCCAGCGACACTCCGGGGCTGATGATGGCGCTGGACCAGGGGGCGATGGAGGTCAGCTTTGCAGCCGGTCGCAATGCAGATTTTGTGCTGACGCCGGACTTTCGCATTCTTATCGGCGGGCCGGGCGAGGTGGAGGTTAAGGTCCGGCTGGGCCAGCACGGAGATACGTGCGTGGACAACCCCGGCGAGCATGCGCCGTATGTGCTGGTGATGAGTGTCTTCGATGGGGGAGTGTATCGCGTGCAGCCTGGTCAGCGCGTGATGTTCCAGCATGGGAGCGTGCACGAGGTGGTGGATCAGGAGAAGGAGCCTTGCGGCTGTCCGACGCCAGCAAAGCCAGGCAGTAATGAGTTCCCCATGGCGCAGAGTGCAGGACTGGCGCCTCTGCCCGCAGCCAAGCCAAGCCCCGCGCGTCCAGCCGGTGAAAAGGCTGCCGTGACGGAACCGCTGGTGTACAAGAGCCCCGCACAAGCGCCAGAGGCAACTGGAACTGTGCCAGCGGAAGATGCTGCGAGCGCGGCTCCCGCAACGCCGCAGAAAACCAAGGCCGAGCCGCCACAGAAGAAGCGCAGTTTCTTTGGCCGCATTGGACATCTTTTCAAGCGTATGTTTGGAGGGGAGTAAACCTACATCTCCCGCGCGCGCTCGATGGCGCGGATGACAGCCTGCGCCTTGTTGATGGCTTCCTGATGTTCCTTTTCCGGCACGGAGTCGGCCACGATGCCTGCGCCAGCCTGCACATAGCCCTTGCCATCCTTGGTGAGCAGTGAGCGAATCGCGATGCAGGAGTCCAGGTTGCCGGAGAAGTCGGCGTAGAGAACAGCGCCGCCGTAGGTGCCGCGGCGCGCAGGTTCCAACTCCTCAATGATTTCCATGGCGCGCACCTTAGGTGCTCCGCTTAATGTTCCGGCGGGGAAACAGGCTCGCAGCGCGTCGACGGCGGTAAGGCCGGAACGCAGACGCCCCTCAATGGCGCTCACAATGTGCATGACATGGCTGTAGCGCTCCACGAACATCAGGCGGTCCACCTTGACGCTGCCAAACTCGCTGACCCGGCCAACGTCGTTCCGGCCCAGGTCGACCAGCATCACGTGCTCGGCACGCTCCTTGTCGTCGTGCATCATCTCGTTTTCAAGTGCTATATCCTCCTGCTCGGTGGTACCGCGAGGGCGGGTTCCGGCAATCGGACGGTATTCGACCTTGCGGTCGTGCACGCGGACCAGAAGCTCAGGAGAAGATCCGGCTAGTTCCAGCGCTGTGGGCTGCTTCGTTGCCCGGGAGGGCTTTCGAGCCGCGCCGCCCAGGGGCGCATCGGGCGTAAAGCGCAGGAAGTACATGTAGGGGCTGGGGTTGACGGTTCGCAGGGCGCGGTACACCTGGAAACTGTCTGTGCCTGGTTCCATATCAAAGCGCTGCGAGAGCACGGCCTGGAATATGTCACCCGCGGCAATGTATTCGCGGGTCTTTTCAACGGCAGCGAGAAAGCTTTGCTTGCGAGTGCGGTGTGAGACTTTCAACTTGCCCTTGTTTCTGACGGCAGGCAGCTTCGGCAAGGGCCGAGAGAGGCGCTTTTCCAGGCGAGCCAACCGCTTAATCGCGTTGGCGTAAGCCTGATCCGGCGAGGTCAGCGTTACGTCGGCTGTCACGACCAACCAGATTTGCTTGCGAACGTGGTCAAAGGCGAGCACCTCGTCAAAGAAGAGCAGGCAGGCGTCGGGGATGCCTAGTTCGTCCTTGGCTAGTTCGGGCAGCCTCTCGATCTGGCGGACAGCGTCGTAGGCGAGGAATCCGACGGCGCCAGCGGTGAAGGGCGGCAGGCCTGGAAGCCGGGCCGGCCTGTGGCCATCAAGAGCCTGATGGAGCACCTTAAAGATGTCGTCCTCAAAGCGGGTTATCCTCTTCCCCTCAGTGATGGCAATCTGGCGGCCCCGCGCGACGATGCGCTTGTAGGGCTCCACGCCAATGAAGGTGTAGCGGCCCACCTGCTCGCCTCCCTCCACGGATTCAAGCAAAAAACATTCCTGCTCCGGCCATGCTGCGCGCAAAAAGGCCGAGACGGGGGTTTCCAGGTCGGCAGTAAGCGTACGGTAGACGGGGACGAGGGTGTGCTCCCGGGCGAGCGCCAGGAAATCCTTGCGGCTGGGCTGGATGAGATCGGTCGAGGCCTTCACAGGGTCCAGTGTACCTTCTCCGATATACCAGGTACCGGCCTGAGGGGGAGGGGTGGAGCTTGCCTAGCGTCTGGCGCGTACGGACTTGCCCGATTTCGGTCTGGCAGGGGTTCCCATTCAGGTTCCGTAGGTTACGCCGACAGTCCCAGCACTGCTTGACGACGCCAATCGGCAGGCCTAGACTCACAGGGTTTGGGCAATTATAGGGCTTCAGGCCCGCCCAAAACGAGGCAATCAGTGCGCGTTTGGCGCTGAGTGCACGCGAAGTATGCCCGAAAAACGGGAGAAAGGCTGCCGCGTCTAAGACATCTGGATGGAGCGGTGAGCCGCATCCATCACTCGGCGGCAGTTGCAGAGGATTGGAGAAATTCTATGCCGACAGCAACCCCGAACGTGACTCTGGACCAGGAGATTAATCCCTGGGAAGCGCAGAGTGCACGATTCGATTTTGCAGCACGTAAGTTAAATCTTGACGAGGGCCTGTGGAAGCTTCTCAGGACCCCGGCTCGCGAACTCATTGTCCATTTTCCTGTAACGATGGATGACGGTAGGATTGAGATCTTCACCGGATTCCGGGTTCAGCACAACATTGCTCGCGGACCCGCCAAGGGCGGCATCCGCTACTCGCTTGAAGTCACGCTGGACGAGGTACGCGCACTGGCCAGCTGGATGACGTGGAAATGCGCAGTTGTGAACATTCCATTTGGCGGCGCCAAGGGGGGCGTGATTTGCGACCCCAAGTCGATGAGTCAGGGCGAGTTGGAGCGCATGACACGCCGCTACACCTCGGAGATTAGCGACTTTATCGGGCCGGAAAAGGATGTTCCCGCGCCGGACATGAACACCAATGAGCAGACGATGGCGTGGATCATGGACACCTATTCCATGCATGCGCGCCACACGGTAACAAGCGTGGTGACCGGCAAGCCGCTAAACATCGGTGGCTCCCGGGGAAGGCTGGAAGCCACTGGCCGCGGCGTGATGGTGGTTTGCAACGAGAGTCTGCGCTACCTGAACATCCCCGTCGAGGGTTGCCGGGTGATTATTCAGGGCTTTGGAAATGTGGGCTCGAATACCGCGCGCCTGATGATGGAGCACGGCTATAAGATTATCGGCATTGCAGAGAAGGATGGCGGCCTGCAGAATGCGAACGGCATCGACATCCACCAGTTGCTTGAGTACAAGTATCGCAATGGCACGCTGGTTGGATTCCGCGGAGCTGAGCAGGTTCCCAGCGAGGACCTGTTCGTTTCAGACTGCGACATCCTGATTCCTGCCGCAATGGAGAACGTGATTACCAGCCGCAATGCGGACAAGATCAAGGCGCGCATCGTGGTGGAGGGCGCTAATGGCCCAACCACAGCTGTGGCCGATGAGATCCTGGCTGACAAGCGCATCTTCGTGGTGCCGGATATCCTGGCCAATGCCGGCGGCGTAACGGCCAGCTACTTTGAATGGGTGCAGGACCGCCAGGGCTACTTCTGGAAGGAAGCCATTGTGAACGAGCAGCTGGAGAGCATCCTGCGTGACAGCTTTGAGGACGTGGTGCGCTACGCCGAGGCGCACAATGTGAACAACCGCATTGCAGCTTACATGCTGGCCATCGATCGCGTTGCCTTCACCATCCGGCAACGCGGCATCTATGCCTGAAGCGCAATGTACAAGTAGCAAAAGAACGGGATGGGCTTGCGCTCATCCCGTTTTTGTTTTTGCGTGGCGGCGTTCGCGCGAGAGGAACGCACATCCCGGCTTACCAGTGCAATAATGGTCCCTGACAGGAGGCACTGGCCCGCAGCCCGACGTGTGACTCATGAATCTGCCGAACTCCATTACGCTGAGCCGCATGGTAACAATTCCACTGCTGCTGTGGATTCTCTCGCCACATTTTCCGTGGCAGGGGCCGCTCGGCGTGCAGGAGATTGCCGCATCAATCCTGTTTATTCTGGCATCCATTACTGATGGTTTGGATGGCTATCTGGCGCGCAGGCGGAAGCAGATTACCACCATGGGCATGCTGCTGGATCCCATTGCCGACAAGATCATGGTGACGGCGGCGCTGGTGGCGCTGGTCTCCTTCAATCCAGAAGTGGTCAAAGTGTGGATCGCGGTGGTGATCATTGCCCGCGAGTTTCTGGTGTCTGGGCTCCGCTCTATTGCCTCGTCCGAGGGGTTCACCATTCAGGCCAGCGATCTGGGCAAGCTGAAGACTGTGCTTCAGATTGTCTGCGTAGTTTCCGCGATTCTCGCGCACCGGTGGGATGCATGGGAGTTAAGTGTGCTGGTCATACCGGTCAAGTGGATTGCCATTACGGCCATCTACTTCACTGTGCTTGTTTCCATCATTTCCGCAGTCGATTATTTTGTTGGATTCTGGAAGCAGATTGATCGCGCTTCCAAGGATCGGCGCGAGGCATTTGTGCTGACGAGGCGCAAGAGTGCGGGTACGCCGAGCGCGCATTGAATTGCGCGTGGTGCATGAGTGCAAGCAAAAAGCCCCAGCCACGGCTGGGGCTTTTGCTTGGATAACCGCTAGGCTATCGCAGGGACCACGCTCTGCAGGGCCGCTGGTGTGCCGACCACGGGCGCTGCATTGGCAGGCGCAGCGGCATGTGTGTTGTTGAGGCGGGTAAGCCGATGGACGAAATGGTAAGGCGGCCATGGTCCTGAGAGCTGCATGTGGCAGTCGCGCATCATGGCGATGGTGGAGGCAAACTTGTTCTGGTAGCGCTCCACATGCTTGCGTTCAATCAGGTGCGCAATGTCCAAAACCATCTTGCCGCTTTCGGTCAGTCGACAACTGACTTCTTCATCCAGCGGCATAAAGAGCCGGTGCATTTGGAAGCTGACCGCACGGGCGCGGGTTTGTCGCTCACGCTGGCGGGAGGCTGTCTCCCGCAGATTGCTCAGATACTCACGGCCCACGGTCTCTGACGATGCTCCACGAGAGATTTCCTTGGTGCAGCAGTCATCCACAAAAATCTTCAGGTGCATCTCCGTCTTACCCCGCAGCTTCTCAATGTTGGTGAGGAACTGGCGCTGGTTAGATCGCACAGACTTGCGGAGGCTTTCGTCGTCGTTAAAGATGGTGCCGAAGCGGAAGGGAAGTACGGTGGAGTGCTGGAAGCAGTCTGCAATCACGCGGGCGTGGTCCACGCCTGACTTCTGACTGAGCGCCTCTGCGGGGTTGTGTTCGCTGACCACGATTGCCAGATCGCTGGCCGGGTAGAGAAAAACCTGATTTCCGCTCACTCCGTGAACGGATTCCATTGGAACTGGTTTGCGATGACGGGCTAATTCAGGAAAGGCTTGCTTCTCACCAATGCAGTAGGCATACCATGCCATGACCAGAAACTCCGTGCGCGGCTGCCGGTAAGCGCCGCTCGTTAGTTGACCGCTGTGAACTGTAGAACAACTACAAAATGGCGCGGGGTCAACTACCCCCAATTCAACTACGCGGAATACTAGCCCGCCGAAAATACGACTGGCAATGTCTCACATCACGAAGTTCATAGAAGGAAGCAGAAATTATGCAAATCGTTTTTATATAATCAATATATATTCCTGCTAAATAAAATAGATGTCCGAAAATGCACGGATGACGTTGTGGTGCAGGCGCACAGGTTTGCTGTATTGGTCATCTGCTGGCTAGCGCCTGGAAGGCATTCCGCGCTTGTTGTTCTAGGGTAGAACATGCTGGATACGCATGAAAAGAATGACGTTGGCGGCGATGGCGGCAGCCAGCAAACCAAGTCCCGCCCATGCGTAGATTATGAACTTCTTCCGCATGCGTTGCAGGTCGTCCATCAGTTCCTGCTGCTCGAGTGTGTTGCGGTCGGTGGCTTCCTTCACCTTCTCTAACTGATCGGCTACACGAAGCAGCGAGGAGCTCTGTTCGGCCATTTGGATGCGCATCTCGCGTTGCCCTGTGTGGAGCTTGTCGAGCGCATCTTCGATGGGAGCCAGATTCACCGGTCGCGGAGTCTGTGGCCGCGGAGCCAGCACATTGGAGACGACAGAGGCTACATTGCCATCGAGCAAGGGAAGAACCTTCTGCACCACAGGCAGAACGCCGCGAAAGAGATCCACGGCACGCTGAAAGCCGGATGGCTGCGAAGGCCGGGATAGCGGTGCCGATGGCCGCTGTGGGAGGCGCAAGGGCGCCGTGGGCACGGGGCGCGGGTTGCGTTCCGCGCCCTGCGTGGGAAGCGCCTCCCGAGAGCCTGCCTGGGGGGGCGCAGCCCCACGCGGATGCAGTTCGGCGGGGTCGGGCATGCGTTGGATTGGTTCTGCCGGGACAGGGCGGGCAGGGTCACTCATAGGAATTCACCTTCATCTCTCAATATAAAGCGAAATCTTTCCACTGTAGCTGGTGGCGTTGGGAAGGGGGCAGATCTACAGCGCATGCTCAAGCAGTCGGCTGGCGAACTCGTTTGGCTCGACGGCTGGCGCTGCGCTATGCGAGGGTGGATTTGTATGTTCGTTCCAAGGAGCGCCGCGTGAAAAGATTTCTTGCTCATCCCATGCGTGATCTTCAACGCAATATTCTGGCCGGCATTATCACGATTGGTCCGCTATTTGTGACATGGCTGGTGTTTAGCTTTGTGCTGAGCAATTTGGCCAAAGCCGGCATGCCGCTGTTGCAGTTTCTTGAGACGGTTTTCCCTGCCGAATGGGTGACACAATCCTGGATGCAGTCCGCATTGGCGATTGTGCTGACGCTTGCTGTTCTGTACGCGGTCGGACGCATCACCTCGCAGGTGCTGGGCCGGCAGGTCTTCAATCTGTTTGAGGCGTTGCTGGAGAGGCTGCCGTTTGTGGCAAAGATCTACACATCGGTGCGGCAGCTTCTCGACACCATGATGGCAAAGAAAGAGACGAGCCAGCGAGTGGTGTTGGTTGATTTCCCAATTGTTGGGCAGAAAAGTGTGGGCTTCCTTACGCGCACGCTCACAGATGTAACCACAGGGCAGGAACTAGCCGCAGTACTGTTGCCAAACGCCATCAACCCAACTTCAGCGATTTTGCAGGTGCTGCCGCTGGATCGCGTGACTGAGACCGACCTGACGATGGAGCAGGCCATGAGCATGCTGCTCACGGGCGGCGCTGTCGCACCTGAGACCATCCGATTCTCACAGTAGTGCGCAAACAGAGAGTAACTTTCAGCCACCCCAGTCAGGCGTTTCTGCGGCCTGCGCGGGCTCGGCCTCCAACTGCTCCTCAGCCTCTTCACTGGCTTCTTCACTTTCGTGTGCGATCTTGCGCAGACTTACCTGCTCAAACTGGGCCCATACAAGACCAACGGGGATGATGCTGAGAAACGTGACCAGCAGGATAGTGGCTGCGCAGGCGGTTGCAGCCTCTTTTCCTACATTGAATCCAGTTGACAATACTGCGGCTACTACGCCTATCTGGGTGAACCAGCCAATCACGGGGAGTTGAAATATGCTGGCTCCTCCGCTGATCATCATCAAAACGATGGATTTTGGCAGGTTCATGGAAGCCAACTGATCGCTGGTACTGAATGCAAGACAAGTTTCAAGATACGCGAATGCGATCAGGCCCCACATCCCCAGGGATAGACCAGCGACCTTGCTGAAGTCAGAGAAGGAGCGCACGGCATCAAGACCCGCTCGGAATGCCCTAATCTTGTGTCCGGAGGCCTGACCGAGCCTTTTTGAAACGAGTCCTAAAGCACCTTCAAAGAATGTTGCCACTGCCTCACCGGCCATGCGCACGGCAACCAGAAAGAGTGCGCCTAACAGAGTTAGAATCAACCCCCCAAAACGTGTCACAATTTCGGATATAGCAGGGAATCGATGCACCAAGGCCGCCAGAGGCCCCCAATGGCCAGATTGTTTGGCTGCCTCAGCGTGTGGCATCGCGCCAGAAGAAAGCACGAAGAGCGCGAGAGAAAAAATTAAGGCCATCGTTCCAAAATCGAGCAAACGTTCGACCACGTAAACGGCAATTTGGTTGCTGAGTGGCAGAGCGGTCTTCTTTGAAACCAGGTAGGGGCGCACCGGGTCTGCTACTCGTCCAATTAACGCGACTGCCGTAAAGCCCATTACCTGTGTCCCAAGCAGCGACAGCAAGGGCACCCTCTTGTTATTCCGCAAGAGAAAAGCCCAGCGCACCGATCTAAACACGTACGCAAGGTAAATCGACCCTGTCGCAATGCCGATCCTGCGCCATTGAGCCAGCCTGAATTGTGAGAGGAATTCATGCCAGTCAAATGGATAGCGCTGATGCGCATAGATGCCCAGCACTACGAGCGCTGCCAGCACCACCAAACTCAGAATCAAGTGATTCTTTTTCAAGAAATCTCCGCCTTCAAGTTACGAGTTCATTCTAAGTTAAAGGCTCGAGCGTGAACGAAGGTTTATCTGCCCGGAGCGGCGTGAAGGGAAGCTTTTGAAGCGCCGCTATGGTGTTCCTGTGCCTCGCGCGCCAGAACTCGCCGGTTGAATTCGTGAATCACACGCGCCACGTAGACCTGGGTTTCGTGATAGGGCGGCATGCCATGATAGCGATCCACGGCGGCAGGGCCTGCGTTGTATGCAGCGAGCGCCAGAGCCAGATTCTCATGGTAGCGGGTGAGCAGCGCGTCCAGATATGTGGAGCCCCCCTGAACATTCTCATTGGGCCGAAAGCTGTTCCTCACTCCCAAATCAGTGGCAGTCGAGGGCATCAGCTGCATAAGTCCACGCGCACCGGCGCGGCTCACGGCGCGGGCGTCGCCACCGCTCTCGGCTTTGACGATGCTGGCCAGCAGGTCCACGTCGAGGTTGTGCTGGTGGCCGGCAAGAGCCAGCATTTCACGCAGGTCCGTCGGGCTCAAGGGAGCATCCGCATTCCCCGAATGCGCGTTGGATTGGGGATGGTGTAGAGGAGGGTCGGGCGCGGTCTCAAAGCCTGCAATCTCACTTGGCTGCAGATCGATGTAGTTGTCTCCGCCGGCACTCAAATACAAACGCACGTGATTGTTCACCTGCGCATGATGGTCGCACAGCATCTCGAATCCGTTGGCCAGCATGGCACGCTCGGTTGCGTGTGCCGGCAGCGCCAGCAGAGCGCATGCCGCGAGAGCGTAATGGAATCGGCGCCACATGGTCTTTGGGTCTAGTCTTACCGTGACGTGGTGCGGTGTGCCACCGCTTTTTCCAGAACGGCGGCCACGCCATCTTCGTCATTGGGCGGTGCTTGCTTCCATCCTCGCGTTTTGGCCATCGCACGCAGGTCGAGTGCGGCATTGCCCATCAGGACACTCTGCCCTGCCCACTCCAGCATCTCCACGTCATTCCAGTTGTCGCCTATGGCCATGATCTCCTTACGATCAATACCGAGCCTATTCGCAATCCGCTGCAGGGCCCAGCCCTTCGATACATTCGGCGGCAGCAAGTCCAGGATCGAGAGATCACGGCCGGGGTATTCCGTGCGCACACATTCGCAACTCTTGCTCCACTCGCTTGTTCTAAGCTCCTTCTCCGCCTGTCGCATTCTGCTCATGCCGCCTGCCACCATGCCCTGGATGGGATCTTCGCCATCAACAAAAGCATTCTCGAGTGGTTTTACGACCTCGATTGCGTTTCGGTTGGCCTCCACCCACAAAGCGATGCGGCCGTGCGCCTGCTCCATATCCTCCAGCACCAGTTCTCCGCGCCCTGCACGGTCGAAGGTGAACACAACAGCTCCAAAGCCGCGCAGCAGGCCACAGAGGCCACGCGCGACGCGTGCCTCCATGTGGACGCGGTCAATGGGCTCCCCACCCAGTGTGCGTGTCACTGCTCCATTGGACGTGATGAGGGGCGTATCCGCTCGCAGCCCAACATCTTTAAGCAAAGGCACGGTGTAGGCCTGGCGTCGGCCAGTTGCAATCACCACCGTGATGCCTGCTTCCTCTGCGGCCTTAAGGGCCAGCGCATTGCGGCTACTGATGGCCTGGGTAAATGTAGGCAACAGTGTGCCGTCCATGTCAATTGCCACCATGCGGACTGGAGGATGCATATCCCCAGTGTAGCTGCTCTGCCTCGACGCACGCTCTGGTTGTGATGGCCGGCACATGCTTACCGGATGATCCGGCGGACAATTGCGGCACAGGAAAGGAGGATGGAACGATGGCCAGCCCCCTGTTGGTTGCATACACAACGCAAAGCGGTTCAACGGCAGAGGTCGCTCAAGCCGTCGGCTCCGCGATCCATGAGCTTGGTCTGGCAGTCAACGTCTTGCGGATGTCTGCGGTGAAATCGCTGGATGGCTATCAGGGCTTGATTGTGGGTGCTCCGCTCGACGCTGGCCGATTTCCGCGCGAGTGCCATCAGTTCATTGCAGCTCACCGAGCCGCGCTGGCTGGCATGCGTCCCTGGCTGTTTGTGCTTGGACCGACGCGCAATGAAGCCGCGGATTTTGAGGGCGCGCACAAGCAGGCTGAGGCAGAACTGAACCGCTATCCATGGCTCAGGGTGGCGGAACTCCATATCTTCGGGGGCCGATTTGATATGGATCACCTAGCGTTTCCCTTTCGTCTTGTGAGGTACCTGCCAGCTAGCCTGCTCAGGAGGATTCCAACCGGGGATATCCGCGACTGGAATGCGATTCGTGAGTGGGCGCAGCAAATTGCACGCCAAGTAAAGACCGCCGCGTAAGGTTGCTCCGCTACACTAAATCTATGGAACGTATTTGCAGCCAGTGCCGTGCCGTGCTTGCGGCGGAGACGAACGCCGACTGGTGTCCTGCATGCGGCGGCGCGCTCGTGGAGCGAGAAGACTTGCCCTCGCAAGCCCAACCCGCACCTGAGGTAGATCATCGCGGCATCGTTCTTCCGCGACGCCACGCTGTGGGCGGCATCATCACTCCGCAGTAATTTCGCTTCTTCTTACTTTGCGCTTACGCGCAGCAGCAGCACGCCGTGTGAAGGCACAGCCGCGGAGTATTCGCCGCCGGTGAACTTCACATCCTCATGCTTCCACAGATCGCGGGCATGCGTCACAGGGCCTCCCAGTTGCAGGTCGCGTGCATTGATCGATGCCTGTGCGGCGCTGGGGCCCAGATTGACTACACCGACGGCAACGCTGCCATCGGACAGGGGCTTGATCCAGGTTTCCAGATCGCCGCTCTTGATCGGCGATGCTTGCTTGCCCAGCGAATCCTGATCAATGGCGATGACTTCCTTGTTGAGCAGGATTTCGCGCGTCGCAGCAGACATGGTGCGGATGTCGTTACCGGCCAGCAGGGGCGCAGCCACCAGTGCCCATAGGCTCATGTGCGTTCGGTACTCCTCATCAGTCATGTGCCCGTTGCCAATTTCCAGCATGTCAGGATCGTTCCAATGCCCCGGCCCGGCGTAGGGAGCCGTCGGCACTTGCTCTTCCACGTTCCCGATCATGCTCGTCCACTCATCGCGGATGTCGTCCGTAGTTCGCCACAGGTTCCCGCCGACCTCCGGCCCCCACTTTTCCACGTGGCCGCGGCCGTACTCGCACAAGCTGTACACGATGGGCCGGCCGGTGGACTGAAGAGCGTCGCCCATCTTCTGGTAGACGGGCTGTAACTGCGCATCCTTGTAAATGGTTGCTGCGCTGCACCAGTCGTATTTCAGGTAGTCGATGCCCCAAGCCGCAAAGGTTTTTGCATCCTGCGCTTCATGGCCATAGCTGCCTGGGTATCCCGCGCAAGTTCTCGGACCGGGGCCTGAATAAATCCCGAGCTTCAGCCCCTTTGAATGCACGTAATCGGCAAGGGCCTTCATGTCGGGGAACTTGTGGTTGGACTGGATGTTTCCCTGCGCGTCGCGCACGCCTTCCCATGTGTCGTCGATGTTCACATAGATGTAACCGGCATCGCGCATGCCGCTCGATACCATGGCGTCGGCGATGCTCCGCACCGTTTGGTCGTCGATTCTGCCCTGAAAGAGATTCCAGCTGTTCCAGCCCATGGGCGGCGTCCTGGCCAGCCCGTTGGATGGAACCTTGTGCAATGCCGGAGGCTCGATGTAGGGAATGACAGGCAACTGGTCTGCGGCTGTGGCAGGCCGGGCGGTCCATTCCCGCCTCCCGAAGACCGTGCCATGCAACTGTCCGTTTACCAGCTCTCCTGTGACGAATGGCCGGGTATCACTGCGCGGCCCGAAGAGCACGAAGTGATTGCCTGTTGCCGTTCCTTTCACGCTGAAGGAAAAGCTCTCTGACTTCAGCGCGCCGGTGAGCTGGTTGCCGATCTGGCTCAATTCAAGGATGGACTTCTCCTGTTCGCCGTTGTCGAGAGTTCTGCCGGTTGCGACCCAGCGACCCGCCAGGCTTTGCGCATGAGCAGGCGCTGCCGCGAGCATGCAGCACAGGGCCAAACTGACAACAGTGATTGCTGCATTTTTTAAATACCTGCGCCCATCTGGATTCATCTTGTTCATGCTCCCGTGCTCTCCGTTTTGCAGAAATCGTTTTGCCAACTCATTGAGGGGCGAAGCGCAGCCGCACTGCCGTAAGCGAACTCCAATTGCGGGCAAATTGTAACCGATGACGCGCACCATGCGCGCCTGAGTGTGAAATGCGTTTTGAAGTGAAACCTGCGGTGCAGGCACATCACTCGTAGCGAAGTGCCTCGGCGGGCAGGATGCGCGCGGCGGCGGAAGAGGGATAGAGCGTGGCCAGCAGCGAAATGCCGAGCGAGACTGCGGCAACAATCACGCCGTCGAGGATGCGCGGTGCAAAAGGAAGCGTGTCAATCGAGTAGACCTCGGCTGAGAGGTGAATGAAGTGATAATGCCCTCCGGCCCATGACGCCAGGTAGCCTAGCATAAGGCCCAAGGCAGTGCCGACGATGCTAATGAGAAACCCTTGCATGAGGAAGATGCGGCGCACTTGGCCTGGATCGACGCCAAAGCTCATCAGTACGGCAATGTCGCGCGTCTTCTCCATCACCATCATGGTGAGAGCAATCAGGATGTTCAGCGCTGCCACAATGACGATGAGGGCGATGACGATGAAGGTGACAACCTGTTCCAATCGCAGCGCGCGAAAGAGCTCGCGATTCTGTTCCATCCAGTTGGTGGTCATGAAGCCCTTGCCGGTGGCCTGCTCAATGGCGCGGCCAATCTCGGGTACGCGATAAAGATCATCCACCTTGAAGCTGATGACGGAGAGCAGGTCGGGCTCGCTGAAGAGACGCTGCGCGTCAGCAAGGCGCATGAAGGCCATGGCGGTGTCGTACTGGTAGAAGCCGGAGTGGAAGATGCCGGCCAGGCGGAAGCGCTGATACTTGGGCGCAAGGCCGAGGGGTGTCAACTCGCCCTGCGGGCTGGTTACTAATACTGTATCGCCCACCTGCGCGCCAATCTGGTCGGCGAGATCCTTGCCCAGGACCAGAGGGGGATAAGCAGCGTCTTCGGGGGCTTGCTGCGCATCCGATCCTGCGCGAGTGCCGACAGCGCCATGCGCCTGCGCCGGGACTGGATTGAGCGCCCGGACTGAGCCGCTCGTAACAGAGTCCAGTAGATTGCTCACCGTGCGCTCGTCCGCGGGAATGATGCCCTTGATGAGTGCGAAACCGGCGCGCGGCCCGCGCGACACCAGCACCTGGCCATACAAGCCCGGGGAGGCAGCAACCACATGAGGCACATGCCGCAGTCGTTCCAGCAGCGGCCTCCAGTCGCGGATGCCGTCGGCGGCTACACGCATCAGGTCAATGTGTGCCGAGGCGCCCAGCAGCCGATCCTGAAGATCGCGGCGCATACCGTTGGTAATGGCCAGTGCGATGATGAGCGCGGCAACGCCCGCAGCCACGCCGGCGATGGAAATGGCGGTCACCACGCCCACCACAGCCTGCCGCCTTTTGGCTCTCAGGTAACGCGCGGCTACGAAGAACTCAAAGCGCATGGTCCTACTTTGCCGCCTGCACGAAGACAGTCTTGGCGATGCCCACGTTGTCATAACGGTCGTAGACACGCACCGTCAACAAATGCTCGCCGGCATTGCCTTCAAGGGCAGAAGCCGGAAGCGCGAAGTCATAGTGCTCGTGCTGGGAGTCTGAGATTTCGCCCACGGGTGCTACAAATTGCCACTTGTCAGCGTCCAGCGAGTACTCCGCGTGGGCGATTGGTGAGGTGGCATCTTCGGCGTCAAAGGTTACGTGCACAGTCTTGGGGCAGTTTGCCTGTTTGCAGGCAGCAGCTGCTTCCTCGGCCTTCAGCGCGGACACGACCGGCGATGTGGTGTCCACCACGAATCGGTCACTGATTTTTTCCGCAGTGAGCGCAGTTCCGGGCGAGTTGGAAGGCGCATCAGAGGCGACCACTTTGACCTGGTAGCCCCCGTCTGGAACCAGCGTAGCGTCAAAACTATAAGCCTTGTCTGTGATGTTGCGCTTCAGCAGTCTCCATACGTGCTCGCCATCGCCGCGCAGATACACCGAATAGTTCAGGTCGTCATCGTTGTCGTCATGGGCCGCCCATCGCACGGCCACGCTCGCGCGGTCTTTCAATGCTGCCAGGGGCGCGGTGGAGGCGCCGTCAAAGGAGACGGATTGCCCCTGGCTGGCAGAAGGGAAGGTGATATTGACGATTTGCTGTTGACCCACCTGTGCCTGCGGATTCAAGCGAGCTCCGGTTACGACCACAAGATCATCCAGCACGGGAGCAGCATTCACAGGAAGATAGTTCACTCCCACGCTGCCCATGTCGGCGCCATTCTGCAGCACGGCCTTCCACTGCAAGAACCGCCCGGAGGGTGACGCAACAGATCCGTCTTTCAATGGAGCCCAGTCGCTCCAGCCGCGTACGGGCTGCTCCACGTTGCCGGTGCGCGTCCATAACGAATAGCCGGTTGAGCCGGGTTGTATCTCTACTCGACCGAAGCGCGCCAGCGCGCCGGCATCCAGCACGTCGCTGGCAAATTCATGCTTCTCTGCCGCGCCCAGCAGAACAAGCTTGCCGGTGTTGCCTGTACCGATGAGGACGCCGCCTTCGCCGGCGGTCATGGCGAGCCCCTGCTGTGCGTTCAAATGCGCCACGTCAGAGTAGCTGCCGTCAGGCTGGATGTTGAAGATGCGCCCTTGATTGCCGCTGATGGCCAGCAGCCCGTCGGGCCGTGCCGCCAGCGCGTAGACAATTTCTTCCTTGCCAGACCAGAGTTTGCGCGGCGCCTGACCTTCCTTTAAGGCGTAGATTTCTGATCCCTCAGGCACAGAAGCGCTCGCATTCGCGGCCTGCAATGAGCCCGGCTGCACCACGGTGAATGTCACCGTCCCCACGCCCTGAACGGGCAGCGGCGGCAGCGGATTACGGCTCTTGTCGCCCACGCTCGCGGCGTAGATGGTTCCGTCCGGCGCAACAGCGATGGAAGTTATTTCGCGCCGCGGAGCATCAAAGAGCACGTAGCCTTTTCTCTGCGGGCTGATGCGGTATACGAGCCCACTGCCATCCGATCCGGCAATCAGGTTGCCACTGCCATCCCATGCCAGCGAGCGGAGATGTGACTCATCGCTCTTGAAGAACTGCTCCGGTTCGGCGCCGGGTTGGGTGACATCCACCCGAAAGACTGCACCTGGCCCGCCGGTGGCGATGTAGAGCCGGCCCTGCGTGTCAAAGGTCATGTCCCAGATGTAGTGCGTCTTGGAATCACTTTTTCCAGCAGGGGGCTTGGCCTCTCCGGGTTTCGTGTCCTGCTCTTTGAGTTTGGAAGCGTCAAAGACAACCGTTGCGTTGGCTTCTTCTTGCTTTGTGGTCGAGGCTGGATTGAGTTTGTACACTTTGCCGTCGGGCATGGTGGCGGCATAAAGCGCGCCGTCCGGGCCCAGGCGTACAACCTGCACGCTCAGATTGTGGGTATCAAAGAGCGTGAAGGATTTGCCGCTCTTGTCCACGCGCAGGATGGTTGCGGGCGACCCGGTGCCGAGGTAGGCTGTACCGCTTTTGTCCACGGCCACAGACCACACAAAGGTCGAGGGTGTGGTGAGCACCTCGCGCAGGGCGGGCCCTTGGCGCAGATGGCCGTCGTTGCCGATTGCCACGCCGTCGGGTGTGCCCTTTTCGAACTCCTCAAAGCGTGACTGGGTCCACAGGTGTGTATTCTGGGCCGCTAGCGGCTGAACGGCGCCAGCCAAGAGCGCTGCTGCAATCGTGGCAGTTGCGAAGGCGAAGGAGAACCGGCAATGCGTGCAAGATGAGAAAAACATATGCTGCCGTTGAGTCTACTAGAGTCGGCTACAGGGCGCGATGCGTTCTGGAAGGCTTCAGGCATCGCCACGGAACCGGATGATGCGGCGACGGTCGCGCTTGGAGGGGCGACGCGCGGGCAGGGGAACGTACTGCTGCATGGCCTTGCGCTCCTCGGCCAGCCGCAGGCGTGCCTCCTTGCTGGCGTCGGTTTCGCGGTAGAGTGCCTGCGCCACCGCCGCAGGGCCGCGCATATCGCTCAATTGCAGGACTTCGATGTCAAATTCGCCGCCTTCGTTGCGGACGCGCAGCATGTCACCTACGCGCACTTCGCGCGCAGGCTTGGCTTCAGTGCCGTTGGAAAGAATACGGCCCAGATCGCAGGCTTTGGACGCGAGTGCCCGCGTCTTGAAGAAGCGGGCCGCCCACAGCCATTTGTCGATACGCACGCCTGTCATCGCGACGTCCTGCGGAAGTGCAGGCGCACCCGGCGGCGCGCCTGGGTACGCTAGCGGACCAGCACAGCCCGATAATGCACTTTGTTCTTCTTCACCTTATCGATGGCCTCATTGGCCTGAGCCATCGGGAAGGCCTCGGTCCACGCCTTGACGCCGTGCCGTGCCGCCACATCGAGCATCTCGCGTAGACGGTGTGGGCTGCCCGTAGGGTTGCCGGTCACGGACCGCAGGCCAGAGATGAGCGGAAAGGCGTGAATGGCAACGGGTGAGGGCGGCACTCCCACAAAGCAAAGCGTGCCGGTAGGCCGCAAAGCCTGGATGTAGCTGCCCCATTCCTGGTCAGCGTTGATTGTGGACAAGATGAAGTCCAGCGTGCCGGCCGTTTCGCGCATGGCCTTGGTCTCGCGGGTGTTCACAAAGTGATGCGCGCCAAGTTTCCGCGCCTCCTCTTCCTTGGCGGCCGAGGTGGAAAACGCGGTCACTTCCGCACCGAAGATGCGGGCAAACTGGATGGCGATGTGACCCAGTCCGCCGATGCCCACCACACCCACACGAGACGAGGGGTTGATGCCATGCGTGCGCAAGGGGTTATAGACCGTGATGCCACCGCAGAGCAGGGGAGCGGCTTGTTCGCTGGGCAGCGCATTGGGAATGGGAATCACGAAGCGCGCATTGGCGCGGACGCGGTCTGCGTATCCACCGTGGCGATGTACGCAGGTCGCCTCGGACGCAGGGCAGAGATTCTCCTTGCCCTGGGTGCACCAATCGCACTGCCCGCAGGAATTTGACTGCCAGCCGAGGCCAACACGCTGGCCCACCTTGAGCGAGGTCACCTCTGACCCCGTCGCCGTTACTGTGCCGATGATTTCGTGTCCGGGAATGAAGGGATATTGGCTGATGCCCCAATCATTGGAGATCAGATGAATGTCGCTATGGCAGATGCCGCAGTGAGAAATACCGATTTCGACTTCGTGCAGACCCAGGGTTCCGGGGTCGTAGCGAAAAGGCAAAAGTTCGGCTCCCGCTGCGTGAGCTGCAAGTCCTTGAATAAGACTCATGGTCGTTCCGCAGTCCTCGCTGGGGGCTAAAAACGGGCTGCATGAATGCGATGCAGTCAGCCCAAAAAATGGTGGAGGTTACCCACCGCATGAATCAGTGTAAACCGCCCCCTCCTTCGATGTGTAACGTGAGGATCTGGAAGCCGGACAGGACTCCGCCTGCGGGGACGTCAGCGGCCAAAACAGCCGATTCGCCATTCAGCATCACATCCTGTGCCCGGCGCAGTGGTTCCACGGCATTGGCCATGGAGAGAGGAAGGTTCGAGAGTGTCTGTCCCTCCATCTGCACCTGGGCGTTGGGTTCCAGCAGGCTTACATAGACGCGGTCTGCGGCGTGCGCGCGACGTGCCTGCGCCAGTTCGGAATCCATGTCGTCGTCATGGCTGGTGAAGCGGGGCTGATTCAATGTGCGGTCCAGCGTTGCCGCATCTGAAACCAGCAGTCGCAGATTGCCTTCTCCCGAGTTCGCCGGCAGCGTGACTGGGATACGGACATTGTGGGCTGGCTGTTGCCAGGGATGCAGCGTCGCCTCCACGATAACCGTGTCCCCGGCATGCACAAGGTTGCCGGAGACAATGCGTGCCGTATCAAGATCCACTTGCACATTGCGCGGCACGGTTTCAATCTGCAGGTCAATGGAGCGCACCTCGCCCTGTCGGGTTCCGTTTGCGTAGAGCTTCAGGAACTGCTGGCCGGTGAGCATCGCCGCTGTCAGCGGTGCAGGAACATTGTCTCCGCTGGGGGCCCACAGGTTGAGCGGGGCAGGCGGGTAGCCCGCAATCTCGATGTTCCCGGTGACGTGATAGCTGTTCTTTGCCGTGCTCTCGTTGGTTTGCAGCAGAGAATTATAGACAATCACCATCAGCGCCTGCGGTGTGAGCGAGGGCAGGTCTAACATTTCGATGTTCAACTTACGCTCCGGGCCCGCGCCTCGCACCTCAATGTGCACGGGAATCATGTGCGCCTTCGCTCCCAGTACGCCGCGGATGGCTGCATCGCGGTCCTGCGTGAATGCGCCGATAACCTGACCGGTGTTGACAATCTTGAAGGCATTCAACGGCGAGGCCAGTGTTGCCACCACGTCTGTCGTGGTCATGGGCAGCGAGACCGGGCCTGCCTGCAAAATCGGATGTCCGCACGCCAGCAGTTGTTTGGGGTCGACATACGTGACGGTGCATGTGGCGGCAATCTCCACATCGCCGCGGACCAGTTGGGCGCTTACGGCCGATCCGGGCTCCACGCTGGCAATAGCCTTCGGCATTGCGTCTGGTTGCGGCAAAGACGTACCGCTTCCGCCGGCTGCGATCATTTCCAGGCCGGTGCCGGCCACTTCCTTTTGCCACAGCTGAATTGCCTCCGGACGAAAACCGCTCATCACGAGTGGCGTCTCCATGGCCTGAAAGGTCATGCCGCCGTCCGGAGTGCCCTCATGCACCAAAGCGGCCTTGTCAGGGCCGTGCTGTGCTTCGACCGGCATGTCACGCACCTCCAGCATCTGCCCTATGGGCGTAATGCCGGCGATCGGATCCTTGCTGAATTGGCCGATGCGGTAAGAGAGCGATCCGAGAAGCTGGTTGCCAATGTAAACGGGGCTGCCGCTCATGCCCGCCACCACACCCGTATATTCCGGTTTGGCGCCATGCAACTGGGCAAGAATCATGTCATGGCCTGGACCGCGCGCACCGCGCAATACTCCTAGGATTTCCACCTGCATCGGTTCGGGCTTTGTGCCGCGAAACACAGTCCACGCCGTGCCGGTAAGGCCCGCGTGCACCTGGCTGAGAGGAAAGAATCCGCCATTGGATGGCGGTGGCACGGCAGGCGCCGGGGCCGTCTGGGCCGAAAGTTTTGCCATTGCGAAAAAGGTCAGCGCCAATGCCGATACGGTTTTGCGGAGCAAGGATTCCTTTGAGGGCACACTCACGTCTATAAGAGTACAACCGGCGGCATGCCCGCTCCGAGAGCATGCCGCCCGGCTGTCGCGCTTGCCTGGCCGCCTCCGATTGTCAGAGGCTGGCCGCGACGGCTGTGCCCCGCCGGTTGCCGTTCGCGCAGGGTTATCCCGTATGCTGGTTTGAGCAAAGAGGTTGTCATGTCCACGATGCGCTTGCTCCATCTCTACCATTGCCGCAGAACGTTTTCACTGGCATTGGTTATCCTTGCGGTGTTGGTGGGTGCGCCGCTAAGCCAGGCACAGACCCAGCCGCAGCAGCCCTCCCCGCAGCCATCGCAGCAGCCGGACCAGCAGACCCCAGACCAGACGGCACCGGCCGCCGGCGGGCCTTCAGGTGACACAGGAGCCATTGCGTTACCGAAGAAGAAGGACAAGTCAGAGGAGGCCCCGCCGCCGGCGCCTGCCGCCCCTGTGGTCAAGAATCCCCCGGAGCTGAGCAACTATTCGCTACGCGTGGATGTGCCGGAAGTGACGCTGGACGTAGGCGTGCTTCTGGAGAAGACAGGACAGTTTGTGCCGAATCTGAAGCCCTCGAATTTTCGTGTGTATGAGAATGGCACGGAGCAGAAGGTTATCGGCTTCAAGCGCGTGGAGGCTCCGATTACGGCGTTGCTGCTGTGCGAGTTTGCCTCAACCAGCTAC
Organism: Acidobacteriota bacterium; assembly: GCA_021818105.1. GTDB lineage: Bacteria > Acidobacteriota > Terriglobia > Terriglobales > Acidobacteriaceae > Telmatobacter. The sequence goes on along the minus strand of JAKAFB010000004.1, from coordinate 74,059 downwards.
TACTTCATCTATGACATGCAGAATGCCGCCTGGGCCTTTGCCCAGCAACTGCGGCCGCAGGATTATGTAGCGCTGATGACGTTTGACATGCGGACGCGCATCGTGACTGATTTTACGCAGGATAAGAGCCAGCTTTACAACGCGCTTAACTCGCTCATGATTCCGGGCTTCAGCGAACGCAATCTTTTTGACGCGCTGAATGAGTCCGAAGATCGGCTAAGCCGTATTCCCGGTCGCAAATACATCATTCTGATTGCGTCGGGCCGCGATACCTTTTCGCGGATTACGCTCGACAAGATTCTGCAAAAGGTCAAGAACACGCCCGATATCACGATCTACGCCGTTTCCACCGGGGGCGCTCTGCGCGCGATGACCGAGGGCGGCCCGGGTTTCAACCAGCAGCTGCGGGATCTGGATTACTTGCAGGCCGACAACCAGATGAAGACCTTTGCGAAGCTGACCGGAGGTATGTGGTTTGAGCCGCGCTTCGTGGGCGAGATGCCGGATATTTTCTCGGCTATCAACCAGGCGATCCGGTCCAAGTATCAGCTGGTGTACCGGCCGACTGACACCAAGCAGGATGGCACATATCGCAAGTTGCGCGTGGAACTTGTGGACGACGAGGGGCACCCCCTGCGCATGCAGGATGAGAAGCATAAGCCGTTGAAGTATGAAATCATTGCGCGTGATGGCTACCGCGCCCGCCAGGAAGTGGAGTAGCGGGCGGCGGAAGCAATGGAAGAGCGGCGGCAACCAAGCGGTTGCCGCGCGGCCATTGAGGCTACGGTGCTTCGTTCAGGGGCTATTTGAACTGGTTCATGAAGTCCAGAATGTAATAGCCGATGACAAAGATGGTTGCCAGAATCAGCAGCCAGAGGGCAATCCGCACATAAGGCTGTACCTTGTTGACCTTGGTTACGATTGCGGCCTGCGTGCTTCTCTCGTGGTCAAAGGAATCGTCAAGGAAGATCTGGTCTTCTTCATCCTTGGTGAGGCTTGAACGGTACACAAACAGGGCAGCGGTGATTACAGCCAGGACTCCCCAAACTGCCCACATGACAGGAACCATCGTCATACTCCACCTCCTAAGCTTCCGGGTCCCAGATACCTGCGGGCCGTTTTGAAATGCCGCGGTCTCGTGGGTAGAGGGGCCGTTTGGCTGAACATGATAGACCGCAGAAGCTACTCTTGTGGTGACAAAAATCACAGTTATTTTTTGCCGGGGGATTGGCGTTTGTTATCCGCTTACAATCGGATGAGTTTGCGCAATCCACAGGTGTTACGCGCCGGGAAACAGGCTGTGCGACCTTTCGTCTTTGGTGGCATCCAAAGAAATGTAAGCGCTGGTACCTCTTGAATCGCCCGGCGCCGAGCGCTAGAGTGAACAGTAGCGCAAGGATTTCAAGAAACGGGAGAAACCATGTCCACTGCAACCGTTACGCCCACTCAGGAAGCCAAGAAGGCGCCTCTCACACTCACCCCGCAGGCCATCGCCAAGGTGCGCGAAATCATGGCTACCCAGGATCCGCTTCCCGCTGGACTGCGCATAGGCGTAGTTGGCGGAGGCTGCTCAGGTTTCCAGTACTCCATGTCCTTTGAGAACCAAAGCGGCATGATGGACAAGGTCTTTAGCTTCGATGACCTTAAGGTATTTGTGGACGCTACGTCCTTGATGTATTTGAACGGATGCACCGTGGACTACGTTGAGACGCTGGAAGCAGCAGGCTTCAAGTTTGATAACCCGCAGGTGAAGTCGACCTGCGGCTGTGGCTCTTCGTTCAGCGTGTAAGAGCGCATCCGCGGCAACGCATATTCTGCCCGGTTCACTCGTGCTAAGGCCTGTCTCCCAGCGAGGAGACAGGCCTTTTGCTTGAGCACAGCCGCCGCCGCGATGCGACCGATTATTGCGGTGCCGGGCTCACGGGGCTTGTCGGAGTGGTTGGGCCGGTGCCTGTCGTGGGACCGAAGGTTGTGCCGGAGCCAAACGAGGACCCGCCGATAGAGCCCGCCGCCCCGGGCAGGTTGCTTGCGGGCTGTCCAATGCCGGGACCGGAGCCCGCGCCGCCGGACATCTGTTCCATTGCCGGGTCATAGGTGAACTCCCACTCGTTGTAGTGGTTTTTCTTCTTGAAGATAAGAATTGATTTTTTCGGGCTGGCGGGTGAGAAACCGATGATGCCCGCTCCGCCAAACGTCTGGCCGGTCAAGCCTGTTCCTGAACTTGAACTGCTGCCAGCGTCGCTGCTGCCCGGCGTCCCTGGGGTAGATGTCGTAGATTCCGTGGGGCTTGTGGCCGTTGTAGGGCTGGAGGGCGCAGCCGGGCCTGTGCTTGTGGTGGGCGATGAACTCGAGGAGCCGAAGATGGAACTGCCACCCGGCGAGGAGCCAAAGGCGCCACCCATGGGAGAAGCGCCTGCCATGCCAGCGCCGCCGCTGGGGCCAATTCCCGCCAGTGTGGAACCAGCCATAGGCTGACCGAAGAAGCCTATGACGGTCGGCGTCTTATTTTGTCCGAACTGGATTGGCTTCCAGTCGTCCTTGCCGGTTGAAGGGTCGATGTACTTCTTGCGAAGAAAGCGAATGCCTCCCGTCTTCACAAGGGCATCCAGGTTGGGGGGATAGGCGCCAAACTTCCTGTAGTAAAGCTGGATGGCGCGCATGTATTGCTTGCCGCGACGCATGGTTTCCATGTCCCGGTCGCGCTGGATATCGTCGCGAATGCGGGGCATGGCCACGGATAAAGAAATGATGAGGATGGCCAGCATGAAGATCACCGCAACCAGCAGATAACCTTCCTCAGAAGGCTTGGCTGGCCGGCGGGTTGGAGGGCACTTCATCATCGGATAGCAGCTGGGAGTCTTGCCGGGGGTGCTAGTTGACTGAGAGCGGCAATGTCTGCGTGTTGTTGTAACCCAAGTCCGTAATGCGGACACTGCCCGGCATGACCAATTCAACTTTATAGCGGTGATCGACAATGTCGCCGGGCCGGGCAATGAAGATGTCATCGCCGTGGACGAGAAAGGCCTTCAGGGACTTGTCTGGAGCCTGGCTGTAGCCAAAATACTTCAAGTCAATCGCGGGCGGGCGCGGCGCAACGGGAGCGGTAATGACCGCGGGCTTGTCTTCGCGAGCGCTCTTAACCGGGGCCTCAATAGCCACAGGTGCTGAGTCAGCTGAAAAAATGTTTCTGCCGGTGCCCTGGTACACCACGTTTTCGCTTTGGGCCAGCTTGTCTAGATGGAGCGTGGGATCAATCCCGGCGTTCGAGATTTTCTGCGCCTCGGGGCCCGTTGCTGCCGTTTCCCGCGGCGTGGTGCGCCCTGTGGTTGGGTGCGTTGCGGTCGCTCCAGGCTGGGTGGATGGAGTGCCCCAGAATGAGCCGTAAATCTCCCAGGCGCCGATGACCACGATGGTCGCAGCGAGAGCAATGAGCAGGTAGAACTGGCGCTTGTTTTCAAAGCCAAGCTGGAGTGCCACGGCTATTGGCCCTCCTTTCCCGGAGCGGATGGCGCACCGGGCGACTCATCCTTTGACGGTGGAAGGCCGCTGGCAGCCGCGTCAGCCGGGCGGAGCCACGTGGAGACGCGCAGCCGCAGATTCACCATTCCGCCCTGCTGGCCTGTGAGCGCCATGGTGCGGATGACAAAAAACATTGGATCGCGCTCAAGATCATTCACGAAGTGCATGATTTGCGGATATGCGCCGGTGATCCCCGCATCCATGGTGATTTCGGTTAAATCCGCGCCGGCAGGGCCTTGCGCATATTGTACCCGCGACAGCCGTACGCCGGACTTTACTTCCAGATCCCCAATGCGCGAGGCGATGGAGGAGTAATTGGCGGGGACGCGCTTGGCGTAGAAGTCCTTGACCTCTTCGCGCGTAACGGCCACTTGCTTGTCCAAGCCGCGGAGCGGCGCCGTCTCAATTTGCAGAGCTTTGAGCTGAAACTGCTTGCCGGCAAGCGCGCCAGCGGAGCTGCTGTCTGTGATGGACCAGTCAAGCGCGAAGCGGACGGCAAGAAACGAAACCAGGATAACGAGCAACACAAGTCCGGCGTAGTGCCAGGTCAGCGGTGAGCGCAGGCGTTCGTGCCAAGCGATACGAGGACGGTCATTCACTGCGTGGGCCCTCCTGTGCGTGGCTTCATGGGAGACTTCGGGCGCATCGGGCCGGTGTAGGGCGGTCGGTACTGGACAGGCGCAGTGCCGGCATCGGAGCGGTCAACTTCGGTCTTTGTCTTGGTGGTTCCGGCCTTTTGTGCCTTGCGCTCAGCCGCATCGGGTGGGTTGTATTCCGCGAGCACGTCGAAGTTCACCGGGCTTGAGGCGCTTACGGGCATCATCTTTTCGCCGGGGCCGCCACTGGCTTCAGAACTCTCGCCCACGATGCGCGGCGCGACGAAGCGGCGGGAGTGCTCCAGATTCTGCACCAGCTCGATGGCACGGTCACGTGGGCCGAGCACGCGCAGACGCAGGGTGATGTGCCCCTGCTTGTCCCGCGAGGGCTCGATCGTGGTCACCTGCACGCCGCCGGGCAGGACGGTCTCCAGGTCTTCCATGGCCAGCGTCCAGGAGAATGCCTTTTCATCAAAGAGCTGGTTCAGCCGCTCGACCTGTGCGAGCGTCTGCGCATTGTCCGGCTGGCGCATCAGGGTCTGGTAGGTCTGCCGCTCCTGGGTGATCTGCGCAATCTGCCCATCGAGTGCGTGTTCACGAGCGCGTGCCTTTTCGGCTTGATCGTGCAGGGCATGGATTCCAAAGGCGAGAGCTACGGCTACGAGTACGAGGACCCCCATGGCGATACGTAGGTGCTTGAGGATGGGGCCGAGATCCGCGAAGGGCCGTGTGGCGAGATTGATGGAGATGCGCATGGCTTATGCCACCCCCGCCAAGGCGCCGGTGATACCTGCGAAGCTCACATTGCCCAGCGATGTGGCTGCACCCGCCGTGGGGCGAGGCGCAAGCTCGACCACAGTCAACTCAGGCTCGTTGAGCCAGCGTGCGAATTCAGCTGCCGTGCCGGCGCCCGCAAAATGCAAGCTGTGTGGACGGGCGGCAAGCTTGTCTTCGAAGTACGCGGCGGCAACGGCGATGTCGCGCTGCACTTCGCTTAGCAGCAGCCCGGGATCGGCAGGCAAATCCAGCGTACGGTACAGGAGCAGATCCTGACCGTTGGCAATGGCGGTGGTGAGTGACGAACCGCTCAGGCAGGCTGCCAGCACGGGCTGCTGCGCGTCCACCGCACTCAGCGCCGCCAGGCTCGACGAAAGGACAGCGCCGGGCTCATAGCCGGCTGCGCGTACGGCGGCTTCGTACTCCGCAAGAATGGGGCCGGGCATGACGGCCACCAGCACACGACATTCTGTCTCGTCCTGCGACAGAATCTGGTAACTGACGCCCGCTTGCTCCACATCAAAGGAGACCATCTTTCGCAGGCGGAAGCGTAGGACAGGGATGACCTCGTTGGCATGACCAGGCAAGGAATCGAAGTCCAGCACGAAGACGCGAACGACTGCGTCCGGCACGATGAGCGTGACAGCCCGCGTGCGAGGCTCCACGTTGCCGAGCGTGTTGCGAATGGCAGCAATGACGGCGTCCACGGCATGCAGATTTACTTCTACTATGGAGGGCGTGAGCGCACCCGGCGGCAGTGGCGCAAATGCATACACAGGCGGTGCGCCCTTGCCGGGCAGCGCCGCAGCCAGAGCGCCCTGGGGCGACAGGTCCACCGCGGCCGGGGGGCGGTTGGCGTGCTGCTGACCGGATTGCTTGCTGCTCGGAATCCAACGCACTAGCGCGATGCCTCAATAAACGTGACTTTGTTAATCTCCTTGAGCGTGGTCAGGCCGCGTCGCACACGGTCCAGCGCGGACTCGCGCAGGAACCTCATGCCTTCTTTCTGTGCCAGCTTACGCACTTCGGAGGTAGGTTTCTTTTCCAGAATCAACTCACGGATGGGGTCGGTCAAGTCCAATAGCTCGTGAATGGCGGTTCGGCCGCGATAGCCGGTGCCGCCACACTCGATGCAGCCGGAACCTTCCCTGAAGTCAAAGTCGCGCCACTCGGCGGGATCAAGTCCGCTGGCCAACAGCATGTCATCCGGGTGATGCGCAGTGCGGGCGCAGTGCTCGCAGATGGTGCGCACAAGCCGCTGTGCCAGGATGCAGTTGAGCGCGGAGACGAAGTTGTAGGCCTCGACGCCCATGTTCAGGAAGCGCCCCAGCACGTCCACCACGTTGTTGGCGTGGACGGTGGTGAAAACCAAGTGGCCGGTGAGCGCGGAGTTGATGGCGATCTGCGCCGTCTCCTGGTCGCGAATTTCGCCGACGAGAATCTTATCAGGGTCATGACGGAGGATGGAGCGCAGGCCGCGGGCAAATGTGAGACCCTTCTTCTCGTTGACGGGAATCTGCGTGATGCCGCGAATCTGGTACTCGACCGGATCCTCAATGGTGATGATCTTGTCCTCGTCGCTCTTGATTTCGTTGAGCGCGGCGTAGAGGGTCGTGGTTTTGCCGGAGCCGGTGGGGCCGGTGACGAGCACCATGCCGTAGGGCTCGCGGATGTAACGGCGGAACCTGCGCAGATCCTCTTCAGCAAAGCCCACCACATCCAGGGTGAGGTTGCGGAACTTTTCGCTCATGGACTCCTTGTCCAGCACGCGGAGCACGGCGTTTTCACCATGCACGGTGGGCATGATGGAGACGCGGAAGTCGATGAGGCGGCCCTTGTAGCGCACACGAAAGCGGCCGTCCTGCGGTACGCGGCGCTCCGCAATATCGAGCTCGCTCATGATTTTGATGCGGCTGAGGATGGTGGTGTGATGCTCGCGAGCAATGGGCGCCATGGCTTCCTGCAGCACGCCATCGATGCGGTACTTCACATGGAGCGAGTCGTCATAGGTTTCGATGTGGATGTCAGAGGCGCGGCGTTCAAGGGCAGTGAAGATGGTGGTGTCCACCAGGCGAATGATGGGGCTGATGTCCTCATCGCTGGTGAGCTTTTCAATGGAGATGTTTTCGTCTACATTCTCTTCACCGGAGAGCACGTCGAAGGTGAGGCCTTCGCTGGCCTCGTCCAGCACGCGCTGTGACTGCTCGGTCTTCTTGAGCAGGTCGGTGATTTGCGAGAGCGTGGCCACGCAGGGGAGGATGCGGCTGCCCAGAAGCCCGGCAATCTCATCCAGCACCATCAGGCGCGAGGGGTCGCTTACCGCGATCACCAGCGCGTCGCCACGCTGCTCAATGGGTACGAAGTTGTAGCGGAACATCAGTTCCACGGGAACCGTGCGCAGCAGGTCATGCTGGATTTTGAAGTTCTTGAGATCAACAAACTCCGCCCGGTAACGATGTGCCAGAGCCTCAGCCTGCGCGCGCTCTTCTGCGCTGCCGGGCTGCGGGCCCACGGGAAGCATGATGACGTTTGGATCAGCCATGGCGTGTCACCCCTGTGCTCCTGAAACTTGTCCCAGCGAGAAGATGGGCAGGTAAAGCGAAATAAGAATGAAGACCACTACTACGCCCATCACGATGAGGATGGCGGGTTCGATGAGCGAGAGCGCAGCGGTGAGGGCGGTGGCGACGTCCTCTTCAAAAAATTCGGCCACGGAATTGAGCATCTGCGGCAGGGCGCCGGTCTGCTCGCCCACGGAGATCATCTCCGTGGCAAGATCGGGAATCACCTTGGTCTGCGTGAGCGAATCGGCCAGGCTCTTGCCCGCACGGACGCTGCCTATGGACGACAGGACCGCCTTGGACACGCGGCGCGAAGAGATGGAGTGAGCGGCAGTCTCCAGCGAGGGAACCAGCGGAAGACCGCCGGTGAGCAGCGTGGAGAGCGTGCGGGAGAACAAGGCTACCTGATACTTGAGCCAGATTTTGCCGAAGATAGGCAGTCCAATACGAAAGCTGTCCACGAAGTCGCGTCCGCGTTCGGTGATGGAGAAGCGATAGCCGCCCAGGCCGATGCCGGCCGCAATGATGGCAATCCAAATAAAGTTGTGCTGCGTCCACTTACCGAAGGTAAGCAGCGAGACGGTCATGCCGGGCAGTTGCGAGCCCATCTGGTCATAGAGTTCGGCAAACTGCGGGATGACCACCGTGAACATGAAGATCATGAGGCCGGTGACGAGTGTGAGCAGCAGAGACGGGTAGATGAGCGAGGCGGTCAACTTTTTACGGAACGTGAGTGAGACGCGCTGGAAGCTGACGAAGCGCTCCAGAACCTCCTGCAGGTTGCCGGAGCGCTCGCCGGCAAGAAGCGTTGTGGTGTAAAGGGGCGTAATGCCTGACTGCGCTTCGAATGCCGAGGATAGCGCCTCGCCGGTCTTCACGCGATTCGAAACGTCTTCAATCTGTGCGGCAAAGTGCGCATCCTTCTGGCTCTTGGCGAGCATGCTCAGAGAGCTCAGAATCGGCAGGCCTGCTCGAACCAGCGTGAGAAACTGCTGGTTGAAGATGAGAAACTGCTCAAGCTTGACCTTGCGCCTGCCAAGCAGGGAGCGACCGCTGCGCGCCTTGACGGAGAAGACGTGATAGCCGGCATGCGTAAAGCGCGCGCGCAGCTCCTCGGCGGAACTCGCCGTTTGAACCTGCTCCTGTACGCGGCCGCGCTCATCGGCCAACTTGATCACAAACTCTGCCATAGACTTACGTGTTGACGGGGCGTCTTTCACGCCGCCGTCTTCGCTGCAACGCCTTCCTGCTCAAGGGTATCAGCCTCAACGACCCGATAGACGCAGCGGGTGCTGAAAGCGTTCGCCCAGACTGCCGCGGGTCAAAATCCGTTGGCCACAAGCCACGCCTCGGTTAGCTGTAACTCGGGCTTTTTCTGGGCCTGCATCTGGGCGTGGGCCAGCTTCACCAGCACATCCGCTTCCACGTTGACCAGGGCGCCGAGCGCGAGCGTGTGCAGATTCGTGCGCCAATAGGTGAGGGGCAGAATGGCGATGGTAATGGTCTCGCCATCGAAGTCGGCGATGGTGAGGCTGATGCCCTCGATGGCCACCGAGCCCTTGTGCACCATCCACGGGCGCACGTTTTCCGGCACGTGGATCTTCAGCGTCCAGTCGGTGGTTCCCTTGTTGAACTGAGGGCTGGTTGCGGGAATGACCGGGTCCAGTGTTACGAGGGTGCCGGTACCGTCCACGTGGCCCTGCACGACGTGCCCGCCGAGTGGGCTTCCGGCTGCCGTGGGCAGTTCCAGATTGACTTTGGAGCCGGGAGCCAGCGAGCCGAGAGAGGTGCGGTCCAGAGTCTCCTGCGCAAGGTCAGCGTGGAAATAGGTCGGATTGACGTCAAGAGCGGTAAGACACACACCGGAGACGGCCAGCGAGTCACCCTCGCGCAAACGACCGGCGATGCCCGGGGCCTCTACGGTAATGCGCCAGACACCACCGCGATCGGTCAGGCTGACCAGCGTGCCCGTCTGCTCAATGATTCCCGTAAACATGCCTTCATTCTATGCGCTGCCGACGTTGCCTATTTACCGCCGCCGTTGAGCCACGCAAGAATCTCCCGCATCACCTGTGGTCCCTTGTCTGTCTTAAACAGAAACTGGGCGTGCGCTGCCCCATCCAGAATGATCAGTTTTTTGGGTTGCGGGGCCTCGTCATAAGCCTTCTGAACCCCGGGCAGTCGGGGCCCGTTTGCACCCTTGTCGTCGCGGGAGATGATGAAGAGAACAGGCGATTTCAGCCTGGATGCTGGCCCGCTGGGATGCAGGCTTAAGAGCACGATGCGATCAATCTCGCCCGGCTTTGATGCAATCGAGGCGTCCCCGGTGGCTATGGCGCCCATGCTGGCTCCTACAACCGATACATCTTTTGAGCCGGTCTTGTGCAGGTAGTCCACGGCTGCCAACACGTCCAGGTCGAGCGGCGCCTGCATGGGATTTTTGTCGCCGGGTCCGTGCGACTTGCCGTAACCGCGAAAGTCGATTGCCAGCACTCTGAAGCCAGCGGCCTGCAGCTGCTTTGCCTGCTCTGACCAGCTCTCTTTGTTGAACATAGCTCCGTGGGCAAGTACAACCGCCCGGTCGCCGGTTCCGTATTGATCTGCAAAGATGACTCCGCCATCGCGGGTTGGAAATGAGACAGTCTGCTGGGCCGCGGCCATGCCGGCCAGCAAGCCAACTACAAGAATCACCAGAAGGTTACGCATGCCGTAACTCTACTACGTGTTCATTCCCTGAGTGAAACCGGGCACAAGAAGCCACGCGGTCCGAAGCCTTTGCGGGGAAGGGATCTGACCGGCTTTGCAGTTCTTCTTTCTGCGTTGCTTTGCTTATCGGCGCTTATTCGGCTGCTGCCTCTTCTGGCGCCCTTTCCAGAGCGAAGTCTGCCCGGGTCAGCTTTGCGTAGAGGGAAAGCAGGTGTAAGCGCCAGCGGAGGATCATCCCGAAAGCGAGGATGAAGAAAAGGCCGCCGGTCTGCTCGAGGGTGAGGAATTTGTCAAAGTAGTCGCGGGCGAAGTAGCGCACGGCAGCCAGCACAATGACCACGGCGAAGAACGCGCTGGAGCGCTTCATCATGATGGTATCGCCATCGCGGCGCAGGCTGGATGTGAGCAGCAGAGGATAGGCGAGCACAATGGCGCCAATGAGAAATGCTGCAAGGGCCCAGGTCCACGGCACGCGAAACAGCGGCACCAGGAACATGCAGAACCCTGTCGCCATGCCCACCGGAGGCATCACCAGCTTCTTCACCGTCACCGCGGTGCGGCCCTCGCGCACGCGCCAGACGAGCACGCCGCAGAGTCCGACGATGGAAACTGCTGCCGTGAGCAGGGGGGACGCAACCATTCTCAAAAACCTCTGGTTCTATTGTGACAGGCTGAGCCGCCCCAGGGGAGTGCGGATTGGGGACTGGCTCACAGGTTGTTTAGATGCGGCAGAGTCGCCCGCCGTTTCATGCAGTTTGTGTGGCTGGCCAGGGGTCGCGCAGCAGCGAGCAGAGGCCGAGGTCGTCGCCATAGCGTTGGACTTCCATGTTGCCTAGGTGGGTGGCGTGGTTCATCCCGCGAAAGGCAGGAACCGCGTCGGAGCCCATAATTTGCGGCGAAACAAAGAGATGTACGCGGTCCACATGGTTGCTGGCGAGGAGCGCCGTGTTCAGGCGCGTACCGGTTTCGGTGAGCAGCGTCAGAATGCCTTCTTCGCCCAGCTTGTCCAGCACTTTGTCCAGCGGTACGCGGCCGGCCAGGGCGGGCAGAACCTCCACGCGGATGCCGTGTTTGCGCAGTACGTCTGCACGGGACTCGTCACTTGAAACCGTGAAAAGCACAACATCCTGTTGGGCGCTGCGCACTATCTTTGCGTCGAGCGGCATGCGGAGAGCCGAGTCCAGGATCACGCGCAACAGGGGGCGACGGCGGCGGTGGCCACTGCGGTCGGTGAGCATGGGGTCGTCTGCCAGCACCGTATCAATGCCGGTGAGAACGGCATCGGCCTGCCAGCGCAGGGGCTGCACGGCAGCGCGCGCGGCTTCGTTGGTTATCCAGTAGGGCTCGCGGAGCGTGTGGTGACCGAGCGGTGGAGCGATGCGGCCATCGAGGGTCATGGCGACTTTCATCAGTACGAAGGGGTGCTTGTGCTGGCTCCAGCGGGCGAAGCCCTCGTTCAGGCGGCGCGCCTCGTCCTCGCAAACACCGATGGTTGTCTCCAGCCCGGCGGCATGAAGGGTTTCCATGCCGTGGCCCGCGACGGAAGGGTTGGGATCAATGGTGGCAGCAACCACACGCTGCAGGCCGGCGGCAATCAGGGCCTGTGTGCAGGGGCCGGTGCGGCCGGTGTGGTTGCAGGGCTCAAGGGTGACGTAGGCGGTGCCGCCCTGCAGCCGCTCACTGCCGAACTGCATAGCCTCCTTGAGCGCGATGACCTCAGCGTGGTCCCGCAAATCGTACTCGTGCCAGCCCTGGCCCAACATTAGCCCGGAGCGATCCAGAATGATGCAACCCACCACGGGATTGGGCGAGCACATGCCGATGCCGAAGCGGGCCAGCTCGAGCGCCCGCTCCATCCAGTATCGGTCCTGCGTTGAATCGTGCATTGCTATCCCAACAGCGCGTCTACAAAGTCCGCGGGCGAAAACTCGAGAAGGTCGCCCATTTGTTCGCCCACGCCGACAAAGCGGACGGGCAGGTTGAGCTCGCGGGCGATGGCCACGGCGATGCCGCCCTTGGCGGTGCCGTCAAGCTTGGCGAGCACAATGCCGGTGACGCCTGCGGCTTGCGTAAAGAGACGCGCCTGCTGCAGGCCGTTCTGGCCTGTGGTGGCATCCAGCACAAGCAGCACCTCGTGGGGAGCACCGGGAATGAGCCTGGCGGCGGTGCGGCGCATCTTGTCGAGCTCATCCATGAGGCCGGTCTTGGTGTGCAGGCGGCCTGCAGTGTCCACAATCAGATCGTTGATCTGTCGGGCTTTGGCGGCGCTGGCGGCGTCATAGAGCACGGCGGCGGGGTCGCCGCCCTGGCGCGTCTTGATCATCTCCACGCCCGAGCGGGAGGCCCACACTTCAAGCTGCTCAATGGCGGCGGCGCGGAAGGTATCTGCCGCGCAGAGGAGAACGGAGTGGCCCTGGGCGCGCAGCCACGCGGCCAGTTTGCCGCTGGTGGTGGTTTTTCCGGCGCCGTTGACGCCTACGAGGAAGGTGACCTTGGGGAGCGCCTCGGGCGTGGGAACGGGACGCTGCGGGGCCTCAAGGATGGACTGTAACTGGGATTTGAGCAGGTTGCGTAGCTCGTCGCCGCCTTCAATGGCCTGGCGGCGGGCATGGTCGCGTAGTGCATCAATAACCTGCGTGGTGGTTTGTACGCCCAGGTCGCTGCCGAGCAGCGCGGATTCGAGATCCTCGAGTGCCGCTTCGTCCACCGTGCGGGTGAGGGAGACGATGCCTTCAATCCTGGATGATAAGGACTCGCGGGTGCGTGTGACCGCCTGCTTCATGCGGCCAAAGATGCCGAGAGCGGGGCTTTGCAGCTCGGCCGCTGGGGTATCCTGCGCAGGGTCGCCGTTTTCCTGAGGGTCTTTTCTGCCGCCAAAGAGCTTGATCATGAGCTGGTCCAGCTTTGAGTTTAAAGCAGAGGGCGGTCGGAGCGAACCCAGGGGGCGGCAGCGGGCAAAGCGCGCCATCAGGTTATATGGCCAAGAATTCACTTGTGTCCTGCCGCGAATCGGGAAACAATTCTCAAGTCGTTTCCGTAGATTCCCCTGGCGGACGATTCCAATCGGAGGTCTCAACAGCACATGAGCAAGGTGCGTGTTTTGGTCGGAACGCGCAAAGGTGCGTTCATCCTGACGTCAGACGGCAAGCGCGAAAAGTGGGAGGTCAGCGGCCCATTCTTTGCGGGCTGGGAGATTTACCACATGAAGGGCTCGCCCGTGGACCCGGACAGGATCTACGCCTCGCAGACCAGCGGCTGGTTTGGCCAGCTCGTGCAGCGTTCCACTGACGGCGGCAAGACGTGGCATCAGCCCGGCGTTAGTGCCGCGGAATTGCCCGTTCCCGGCCCGCCCAAGGCCCTTCCCAGCAGGTTCGTATACGACTCGTCCGCCGAGACGGGCAAGCCTCTGACCACGCATCAGTGGTATGACGGCACGCAGCATCCGTGGGAATTCAAGTGTGTGTGGCATATCGAGCCATCGCTGACCGATGCAAATATGGTCTACGCCGGCGTGGAAGATGCAGCCATCTTTTGCTCGACGGATGGCGGAGAAAACTGGCACGAACTGCCCGGGTTGCGCGGCCACGGCACCGGGCCGAAGTGGCAGCCGGGCGCGGGCGGCATGTGCCTGCACACGATCATTTTGGATCCGACGAACCCGAAGCGGATGTATATCGCGATATCGGCGGCAGGCGCGTTCCGCACGGACGATGGCGGACAGACGTGGAAGCCGATCAACAAAGGGCTCCACTCGCAATACATTCCCGACCCGACGGCCGATGTCGGGCATTGCGTGCATCACATCGCCATGCACCCATCGCGGCCGAATGTGCTGTTTATGCAGAAGCACTGGGACGTGATGCGCAGCGATGACGCGGGTGACAACTGGCGCGAGGTCAGCGGCAACCTGCCCACCGACTTCGGCTTTGTGATTGACGTGCACGCGCATGAGCCGGAGACGATCTATGTGGTTCCGATTAAGAGCGACGGAGAGCATTTCCCGCTGGATGGCAAACTGGCCGTCTATCGCAGCCGTACCGGCGGCAACGAGTGGGAGCCGCTGACGAAGGGCCTGCCGCAGAAGGACTGCTATGTAAACGTACTCCGCGATGCGATGGCCGTGGACAGGCTGGATGAGTGCGGTGTGTATTTCGGGACGACCGGCGGTCAGGTGTATGTTTCGCCGAACGGCGGCGACTCGTGGCAGGCGATTGTGCATGACCTGCCCGCGGTACTTTCCGTTGAGGTGCAGACGCTGGCATGAAGGCTGGCGAAGTCCATACGGTTCAAGTCGCATTGCCGTACCACCTGCGCAACCTGGCGCGGGTGGAGGGCGACGTCGCGCTTGAGGTTGCCGGAGCGGTGACGGTGCGCTCCGTGCTGGACGCGCTGGAAGCACGCTACCCGATGCTGATGGGCACCATCCGCGAGCATGGGACGCAGAAGCGGCGGCCGTTTCTGCGCTTCTTTGCCTGCGGCGAAGATTTGACGCACGACCCAGTCGATGCACCGCTGCCGGATGCTGTGGCCAAGGGCAAAGAGCCGCTGATGGTGGTAGGCGCGATTGCGGGCGGGTGAGCGGAGGCCCCACGGAGCAGGAATGTGCTCAGCGGGCTTGGTGCGCCGTTCGCGTGCAGCTTTGTGCTGCTCGCTGCAATGGCTGTTGCCCGGTGATTGGGGCTGTGGTACAACCAAATTATTCAAGTTTGTCCCCAAAGGGCAGGCCTGAATTTCATGCAGAGTGGCTGAGGGACGGGCCCTGTGACGCCACGACAACCTGCCTGGGCAATCCAGGAGTATGGTGTCAACTCTCGCCCGGAAACGGGGAACATGAGATTCGGGGGATGCTTCAGCACTCTTCGCCGAGGCGTCTCATAAGAATTTTCGAGTCACTTCACGTTCGCTCTAGATGAGCCGGTCACACGCCCGCATTGTCGCAGCCATCTGCGCAGATGCGAGGGACTTGTGACGACTGCTTATGAGTTGCGATGCCGTGAGTGCGGCAAAACCTACGGTGTTCAGCCGCTTTCCATTTGTGATGAGTGCTTTTCCCCGCTTGAGGTGACCTATGACCTTGAGCATGCCCGCACGCGCTTTACGCGCGAGGCCATCAGCGCGGGGCCGCTGAATATGTGGCGCTATCGCGCGCTGCTGCCGGTTGCCGACAGTTACGAGCCGCAGACTCCGGCGGGGCTGACTCCGCTGGTGAAGGCGCCACGGCTGGCTGCGCGCATCGGGGCAGGCAATCTGTACATCAAGAACGACGCCGTTTGCATGCCGACTCTCAGCTTCAAGGACCGGGTGGTGGCGGTGGCGCTGGCCAATGCGCAGGCCTTCGGGTTTGACACGGTGGGTTGCTCGTCGACGGGCAACCTGGCGAACGCCGTAGCGGCGCAGGCGGCGCGGCTGGGGCTGAAGACGTTCATCCTGGTGCCCGCCGATCTGGAGCCCGCGAAGATTCTGAACACCCAGGTGTACGGGGCCACGCTGGTGCGCGTGGACGGCAACTATGACCATGTGAACCGGCTGTGCTCGCAAATTGCGGACCGCTACAACTGGGGCTTTGTGAACGTAAACCTGCGGCCTTACTACGCCGAAGGATCGAAAACGGTGGGCTTTGAGATTGCGGAGCAACTGGGTTGGCGGCTGCCGGACAACGTGGTGGTGCCGATGGCGGGCGGATCGCTGATTACGAAGATTCGCAAGGCGTTCAATGAGCTGATTGCGCTGGGTCTGGTGGAAAACAAGCCGGTGCGCTTCTTTGGCGCGCAGGCTACGGGCTGCTCGCCGATTGCGCAGGCGGTGAAGAATGGCACGGACGCAGTGGAGCCGCAGCGGCCGAATACGATTGCGCGGTCGCTGGCGATTGGGAATCCGGCGGACGGATTGTATGCGGCGCGGGCGATTCGCTCGTCGGGCGGCTGGGCAGAGGATGTGTCGGACGTGGAGATTGTGTCTGCGATTCAGGAGCTGGCGGAGACGGAAGGCATCTTTACGGAAACGGCGGGCGGCGTGACGACGGCGGTGACGGCGCGGTTGTATGCGCATGGGCGCATCGGAGCGAATGAACTAACTGTGGCGTGCATTACCGGCAACGGACTGAAGACGACCGACGCGCTGCACGGCGCGTACGACCAGAACCGGGCGATTCGACCGCGGCTTACTGATTTTGAGAACTTTGTGGAAGAACATACAGCAGGCCGGGAGTTAAGCCTGGCAGGAGAAAGCAATGTCCGTTAGAGTCCTTTTGCCCAATGCGTTCCAGAAGCATACGAACAACATTCGCGAGATTGACAGCGCGGCAGCGAACCTGCCGGAACTGGTGGCGGATATTGAGGAGCGTTTCCCGGCGCTGAAGCAGCACCTGCGCGGCGAGGACGGGCAGATCCGGCGCTTCATCAACTTTTATGTGAACGAAGAAGACATTCGCTTCCTCGGCAACGAGAAGTACGCGTTCCAGGAGGGCGATGAGGTGCTGGTAATCCCGTCGATTGCAGGAGGCAGCGCGTAGAGCGGCTTAACGAACAGAACCTGACAGAGGGCTCTCCGTGCGCGGAGGGCTCTTTCTGTATTCCCCCGGCATTTGCGCGGCCGCGCGCCCGTAATTTTCGGCAAGCCATCTGTGGAAAAGTGCAAATAAAAAAGGGGGGGGGTAGGGGGTGGGGGCATCCTGACACAAGACATCTGCCTGTAACCCTGAAAGCGGCATGCGCGTGGTAGCCGTGCCAACGCAGATCGCGGTTTCCGTGCTCACCTTGTGCCTCATGATTCTGATGATGGCACAGAGGCGAGAAATTATCGGCAAAAGGCGGGCTAGAAAATTTTGAGACGGATGACGAAGTACTTCTTGGGATCCTGGCGGATGGCCTTGAGCAGTTGCTGGGCCTGATCCATGGTCTGGTCAGTGTGATCATAGAGTGCCCGGTTACGCACGAGCTGGCCGAGAGTTCCCTGGCCCTGATCGATGGTGCTGAGGATGTTGTCAAGGCGGGTGACAGTATCGTCGAGCTTCTGAGCGAAGGCGGGGTCCTTGCTCAATTTTCCGATCGCGCCCTTGCCCTGATTGATGCCGGCCATGAGCTCATTGACGTTCGCGGTGGCGTCTTTGAGGTTGTTGTAGAGGGTTTCGTCGTGGAGAAGTTTGCCGGCAGTGCCTTTGCCCTGATCGAGGGAAGTGGCGATGTGGTCGAGGCGACCTGCAGTTTCGTTGGCGTGGCTATAGAGGGTGTCGTCCATGATGAGTTTGCCGAGAGTGCCCTTGCCATGGCTGACGTTGCCGGTGATTGTGTCGAGGTTGTCGGCGATGCGCGAGACCTTCTTGTAGAAGGCCGGGTCATTGATAAAGGCGCCAAGTGTGCCGCGCGTTGAATTAAGGGTATCGACCATGACGCCGAGCTTAGTGACGAGGATCTCCATCTGCTTGAGGGCACCCTGGCTGGCTTGCACCACGTCTTGAATGTTCGGTGTTCCGGTTGACTTGAGTTCTGCGCCGTCAGTGGGGTGCGGGCCGGTGGCCTGGCTGGAGTCGATATCGACGAAACTGTCGCCGAGGACGCCGGCCTGGGTGATGGTGGTGGTGGAGTCGGTATGCAGATCGCTCAGGTACTTTGTCCCGACTCGCATCGTGACTTCAACGGGGTAGGGGTTGCGCTCCGGGACGACGCGGATTCTGATGACGTTGCCGATGGTGACGCCCTCGAGAGTAACGGGAGCGCCGCTTTTGAGGTTGGCAGCATTGTCAAAGTATGTGCGGAGGATGAGCTTGCGGGAGAACATGCCGCCTGAGCGACCGGACATGAGGAAGATGATGAGAATGAGCACGGCCATCGCCGCCAAGACCAAGGCACCTACTCTCAGCTGTGACCACTGAATCTCTTTGCGGCTTGGCACGGTCTTCCCCTTACTGCGATGAAGTGGCTGATTTTACCTCGTCGCCTTGAGGATAGCAGATAGCGCAAAGACCATCGGCCTCCAACCCGATGCCGTTGATTGCGCGTGAGTGAATATAGATTGGATTCCCGGGGCGCAGAGCGGATGCGGAACTATGCAGCGGAATGAAGGGCTTGCGTGTGGTGAAGACGAGTTTCGGATGGAGTTATCGGTCGTCTTCGAGGGTGACGCTGGCCATGGCGATCTGTAGGGAGTGGGTGAGGGAAAGCGCGGTGTGGACTACGCCCATGTGGGTGGCAATCTGAAGGGCGCGGCCGTGGAAGCGGAGGGTGGGCCGGTAGCCACGCTCGCGGAGGACCTCAATCTCAAGCCAACTGACACCGCGGCTGATGCCGGTACCGAGGGCCTTGGCGGCGGCCTCCTTAGCGGCGAAGCGGGCGGCGAGGCTTTCAGCGGAGTTGCGCTTGCGTAGGCAGAAGTCCTGCTCGGCGGGGGTGTAGACGCGGTTGAGGAAGCGGTGGCCGTAGCGGTCAAGGGACTGCTGGATGCGCTGAATCTCAATGAGATCGATGCCGCTGCCGAGGATCATGCTGACTATGAAGCTACAACATTCGCGGGGCGATGGGGAGGCCATGCACCCTGAGCCAGCCGGGCTGGCCACCAGCGGGGCGGGGAACTATTTGCCGGCGTAGGGGTCTGGGACGGGCTGGGCGCTGGCTAGCCATGCGGTGTAGATCATGTCGCGGAGCATGCTGGCGCCGGCAGCAAGGCGGGATGTGGCGAAGTCACGGGACCGGGGCGTTCCCGCGCCGACGAACCCACCGGCTTTTTCAAGCTGGTAGACCTCTTCGACGAAGGTGGCGGAGTGACGCAGGTAAAGCATGTAGGCATCGAAGACGTCTCCCTGCACGGGCTGGAGGGGCGACATCAGTGCCTGAATCTCAGGAATGTGGATATTGGCGCCGACGAAGGGCCCCTCAAACTGCCAGTGAATGGTGTGGGCCGTGGTGTAGCCGTGGGGGTTGGGGCCGACCCAGCCGTTGTACTGGATGCTGGTGTGGAGGGGCTGAGCACCGTCGCCGACATAGTGACCGAGCCAGCCGGCGTAGAAGATGACGGCCTGCTCAACGGGGCGGGTGTCCTGGTGGGCGTCGGAGAGGTTGCGGTACTCGCGGAGGGCGGCCTTGAGACGCTCCCAAACTTCAGTGGTCTGCCAAGGCTGGAGGCCTATTTTCTCAGGGCGTTCGCTGGCGGCGAAGACCCTGGCTTCAAAGTCGAGGCGGCGATGGGGGAGCGGACCGAGGGCGTCGGCAAGTTCGAGGTCAATGAAATGCTCGGGGGCCTGGGCGGCGACTAGCTCGGGCTCGGCAGGGGAGCGCCAGCGGTCAGGCTCAGGGCCGAGATATTCGACTTCATCGAGCGCCTCGGAGGAGCGCAGGAAGGCGGGGACGTCTGCGGGCAAATTACTGACGGCGAGGCGGTTAATCATGCGATGGCCTTCGTTTCCCCAGGCGAGGGCGGCCGGGGACCGCAGGGCGAGGCAGAGGAGGGAGAAGGTGGCCAGCCAGCGAAGGCGGAATGGCGGCAGATTGTGAGACATGCGGCCAGTATACGGCGGGTGTGACGGGAGGAGATTACGAGGGGGCAATATTTGAATTACCTTTTCGGGTTCAATCCCATTTTTCCTCAGAAGTTTAGAGGCGAAAAATTCTTCCGCGTATGGCACGATAGGCAAGGCAGAGCAAATACTCTGCGGTCCCGCGCCTGCAAAAGATGCGTGGGAGGCCAGAAGTGTCCGGGGCGTTGTGCCCTTGCCGGTTGGTGGCATAAGTTGGACAACTGGCAATTCAGATGGATTGTTTTTTGCTGCTCGACTTTCCAGTGCGCACTCCTCCCCCAGCCGTTAGCGCGCAGAATCTGGAGCGACCAGGGAGCAGCCTCTCCTTCCGTGGAAATGGGAGGCGAAGGCGTACACGCGAGTGTAGGAGAACGGCAGACGCATGGAGTCGCGCGGAGCCCGACAAATAAAGGAAACGGCGCGCAACACATCTCCCTCGACGTGGTCGGCGCTGGCTGTGCTGGCGCTGGCGATGGCGGCGGGGGGGATTACGGCGCGGCTGGAGGCGGGCCCGCGGTTTGACTGGCTGCTGTTGATGACGGCCATGGGGCTGACGGCGGCAGTGGCTATGCGCCTGCTGGCGGACAGCGATGCCGAGCACCAGGCGAGAGCGCGCTACCAGGGGGATCCGCTGCGCGACCTGCTGGATTCCGCGGGCACGGTGATTGTGTCCCTGGACATGGAAGGGCGGCTGGCATTTGTAAACCCTGCGGGGGAGCGGCTGCTGGGTTACTACGCATCGGAACTGGTGAATGAGTCAAGCGCGCGGGACTTGCTGGCGCCTGGCGAGCTGGACCGCCTGACGGCGGAGTTGCAGAAGATTTCCGGCATTCAGCCGGTCGGGGACGAGAATTCTAGCGGGACGCTTGAAACCTTCCAGCAGATTGTGCGCGCATTGCCGCCCAGCCAGATTCCTCCGCTGGAAGCGAACCTGCAGCGGAAGAACGGCGAGATGGTGCCTGTGCGGCTGCATGTCTCCTCGATGCGGAACAGCACGGGGGATCCTGTTGGCCTGGTGGTGGTGGCACAGGAGTACAGCGCAGCGGAACGCAATGAACTGCTGCGCAAGGAGCCGCGTGACCGCGCGCGGGACGTGTTTGAAAGCTCCACGGAAATGATTGCGACGCTGGACTTGACGGGCAAGTTTATGTACGTCAATCCGGCATGGAAGCAGTGCTTCCAGAACGACCACGGCGTGCCGGTGGAGCATGAATATTTTGACGAGGCCTTCGGCGCCGCAGCGCGGGCAGAGGCCACAGCGCTGCTGAATCGCGTGCTGGACGGGGAGACGATTGATCGCGCGGCGCTGCGCAACGAGACGGCGGACGGGCAGCTGCAGGAACTGGAAGTGAGCATGCACCAGCGGCGCCGTGCAGGGAAGCCGATGGCTGTGCAATGCCTGGTGCGCGATGTGACGCAGCAGAAGCAGCGCGAGCACCGGCTGTCATTGCAATTGCTGGTGACGCAGATTGTGGGAGAAAACGTCTCAGCCGAAATGGCAGCGATGCGGGTGCTGGAGGCATTGTGTATTTCGCAGGGCTGGGACATGGCGGTGAAGTGGGATGTACACCCGGAGACAAAGCGCCTGGAGTTCAGCACGGCGTGGGGCCTGCCAGGAGCGGAGATTGAGACGTTCATCCAGGAGAGCATGGGTATCACGCTGGAGGCGGGGCAGTGCCTGGCCGGGCGCGCTCTGAAGGAAGGCCGGCTGGTGTGGGTGACGGACCTGGAGGCGGAGGAGGAGCATCCTCGAGCGAAAGCGGCAGTGCGGCACAAGATGGTATCGGGCTGGGCCGCGCCGGTGCAGGTGGGTGATTCGATTCTGGCCGTTCTTGAGTTTTATAGCCACTACAAGCTGCGTGAAGACCGCGAAATGACGGCGGCGATGGAGACGGTGGCAGCTTCGCTGGGCCAGATGCTGGCCCGCGCGCGCGAGAGGGAACGCGCGGATGAGTTGAGCCGCCAACAGAAGATTCTGTTGCACTCCGTGGCGGATGGCATCTGCGGCGTGGACCGGAACGGGACGGTGCGGTTTGCAAATCCGGCAGCGACGCGCCTGCTAGGGGTGCCTTCCCCCAGCCTGATCGGGAAGACGGTGCATGAGATTCTGCATGGGAATGCGCCGGAAGGGAAGAAGTGCGGCGCGGACTGTGCACTGCGGCGCGCGACAGCACAGCGGGTGCCGGCGACGGGTGAGGACACCGTCTATCGGTCCAACGCATCTGGCTTTCCTGCAGAGTACTTTTTGAATCCGATGATCGACCAGGGGCGCTACTCGGGCTCGGTGTTGAGCTTCCGCGACATCAGCCAGCGGTATGCGCTGGACAAGATGAAGGACGAGTTTGTTTCGACGGTGAGCCACGAGCTGCGCACGCCGCTCACGTCGATTCGTGGCGCGCTGGGGTTGCTGACGTCGGGTATTCTTGGGCCGATCAGCGACAAGGCTACAAACCTGCTGCGCATTGCGCTGACAAACTCTGACCGGCTGGTGAGGCTGATCAACGACATTCTTGACCTGGAGCGCGCGCAGAGCGGGCGCGAACCGCTGGTGTTCCGCTCGGTGCAGATGGCGGACCTGGTACGGCAGGCGATAGACGGCATGCAACTGGTGGCCGAGCAGGCGGGTGTGCTGCTGATTCACGACAAGACGCAGGTGGAGATTACGGCGGATGCTGACAGGCTGCTGCAGGTACTGACGAACCTGTTGTCGAATGCGGTGAAGTTCTCGCCACGTAATTCGGCAGTGTCTGTGATGCTGCGGCCGGGGTCGAGCGGCGTGACGCTCTCAGTGATTGACCAGGGGCGCGGTATTCCTGCGGACAAGCTGGAGGCAGTTTTTGGGCGATTCCAGCAGGTGGATGCCTCGGACTCACGGCAGAAGGGCGGAAGTGGGCTGGGGCTGGCGATTTGCCGCGCAATTGTCATGCAGCACAATGGGCGTATCTGGGCGGAACGCAATCCGGTGCGCGGCTCGACCTTCCGCGTGTTCCTTCCTTATCACCCGGCGGCGGCGGCAAAGCGCAAGCCGGCGCATCCTCAGATGGCGGGACAAGGCGTGGTGCTGCTTGCAAGCTCGAATGGAGCAACGCGCCCGCTGATTGGCGCGCAACTGGCGGACTACGGCTATCGCATTCTTGAAACGAACACGATGGAGCAGACGCTGGTGGCGGCGCACGACGGGGTGGAAGCAATCGTGCTGGATACCGCGGTCAACGGATTGAATGGCTGGGAGGTTTTGCCGCAACTGCGCAGGAGCACGCCGGAGGCCTATACTCCGGTGGTTCTGCTGAGCCTGGACACACAGCAGGGAGTTAACGGTCGAAATGGCGATGGCGAGCCGGCGCAGGCAAAACATTCAATGGCGATGGGCGATCTGGCGCGCGTGCTGGCCGGCTCCGACGAGTCGGTGCGGATTCTGGTTGTGGAAAGCGATGCGCGGCTGGCTGGGGCGGTGACCAATGTGTTTGCGGGCGACGGCGTGCTTGTGAAGGCGGCGAAGTCACGGCGTGAGGCAATGGATGAATGCCTGTCATTGCAGCCGCACTTGCTGGTGTTGAACATCCGAATGACGGATGGAGAGGCATTTCACCTGGTGGACTGGCTCCGTGACCAGGAGATTTTGGCGCGGGTACCGCTGGTAATTTACTCCGGCGCAGAATTGACGCCGGAGGCCCGGGAGCAACTCATGAAAGAACCGACAAACCTGCTGACCAAGGCACGCGTGCAACCGCACCAACTGGAAACGCTGGTGTTGACCATGCTACGCAGTCCGCGGCAGGTGGATGCGGCGATGGTAGAGGTGGCCGGCGCGCGGCGGGGTTGAGCCGTCGGCCGATAATAGAAAACGGCATGGGAGAACGCGCGGAAGACGCGTTGGAACATGCCGGGCGGGCAATGCAGGTGGCCAGCCGGAAGATTGACCGCGATGACGAGCGGCTTTGGAGAGTCCGGGTATGTCGCACCGAATTCTGATCATCGATGATGAAGACGATATACGCGAAGTAGCCGCGATGAGCCTTGAGACCGTTGCCGGTTGGGAGGTTCTGGTGGCAAACTCTGGAACGCAGGGACTGGCGCGCGCAGCCACGTACAAACCAGAGGCAATTCTTTTGGACGTGATGATGCCGGGTATGGACGGACCGACGACGTTTCGGGAATTGCGCAAGAATCCTGAGACTTCCCAGATTCCGGTGCTGTTTTTGACGGCGAAGGTGCAGGCGACCGACCGGAGAATGTTTGCAGACCTGGGCGTGCATGCAGTGCTGGTGAAGCCCTTTGATCCAATGACGCTCTCATCACAGATTGCCGGAGCCCTGGGCTGGGACTGAAGGGGGCAGATGGAGTCCGCTGCAAAAGACGCGGTAGCGCAGGCGATGGACCAGATGTGGGAACGGTTTCGACCGCAACTGGAGGCGCGTATCGCCACGCTGGAATCGGCTGCCGAGGCTCTGGCTGCGGGCACGCTGGTGCCGGCGCATCGTGAACAGGCGGGCGCGGAGGCTCATAAGCTTGCGGGCGTGCTGGGCAGCTTTGGTCTGCATGAGGGAACCAGCCTTGCGCGCGAGGCTGAGCTTGCCTACGCGGGCAGCGCGGCGGACTCAGTTGCAGCCAAGCGCATGTCAGAGATTGCCTCGCAACTGCGCGCCATGCTGGCGGGCCGCAAGTAGATTTCTGGAAGCTCCCAGCAATTACACTCATCCATGGTGATTAGGTGATGCGCCAGGACACAGCCGCGCGCCAGCTTGGCTTCACATTCGACGAGCAGCAGCCGCAGCGCCGCGTTTGGCCCGTGAGCGAGCTGGTGGAACACGTGCGCGAGCAGGTGGAGCGCGCTTATGGTGATGTGTGGGTGGAAGGAGAGATTTCGAACCTGCGGCCCGCGCCTTCGGGGCACGTGTACTTCACCCTGAAGGATGCAGAGGCGCAATTGCCCGTGGTGCTGTTTCGGCGCCAGGCGATGCTGCTTCGCTTCCGGCCGGAAGACGGCCTTCACGTGCTGGTGCGCGGGCGCGTGAGCGTGTATGCGCAGCGCGGGCAACTGCAACTGGTGGCAGAGACGATGGAGCCGGTGGGGGCGGGGTCTCTGCAAATTGCCTTTGAACAATTGAAGGAGCGGCTACGCGCGGAGGGACTATTTGATGCGAGCCGCAAGCGCCCACTGCCGGCGTTTCCGCGCACGGTGGGCATCGTGACATCACCGACAGGCGCGGTGATTCGCGACTTCTTGAATATTGTGAGCAGGCGACATTCGGGACTGAATGTGCTGTTGTATCCGGTGTCTGTGCAGGGCGAGTCTGCTCCGGGAGAAATTGAGACTGCGCTTGCGGATCTGAATGCATCGGGACTGGTGGACTTGATTGTGGTTGCGCGCGGGGGCGGTTCGTTGGAGGATCTGGCAGCCTTCAACAGCGAGCGTGTGGCGCGGGCTATTGCTACGTCAGAGTTGCCGGTTGTATCTGCTGTTGGGCATGAGACGGATTTCACCATTGCAGATTTTGTTGCGGACCTGCGCGCGCCTACGCCGTCAGCCGCAGCTGAGCTGATCACCGAGGCGCAACATCGCATTGCCGAGCGAGTGGAGGAGCAGGCAAATCGCCTGGAGCGCGCGGTACGCTATTTGCTTCTGCGGGCACGGCAAGAGTATGAAAGCCTCTCAGTGGAGAGCACTGAGTGGCGCATGACGACGATGCTGCAAAGGCTGGGGCAGAGGCTGGATGACCTGGGCTTCCGCATGGAGGCTGCGTTGCGAGGTCAACTGCTTGACTGGATGCGCGACGTGGATGCGCTGGCAACGGAGGTGCTGCGCCACGATCCGAGAGAGCGGATTGGAATGGTGCGTGAGCGCCTTGGAGCGAGCAACGCTCAGCTTGACCACGCAGTGGAGCGCATGGTGGCAGGCGCTGCTGCGCGGCTGGGTGCGCTGGATGCGCGCCTGCATTCACTATCGCCACTGGCTGTGCTGGAGCGAGGATATGCACTGGTGCAGGATGCGCGCGGGACGGTGGTGCGCTCGATTCGTCAACTGGCGCCGGACGACGTGGTGACCACACGGGTGAGCGATGGAGTGTTCAGCAGCCGGGTGGAAGAGATGAAGGCGCAGAAACCACAGGGCAAGAAAAGAGTGAGAGAATGAGTAGCGTGAAGACACGCACATTGTTTGGTACGGATGGAATTCGCGGCATTGCAGGTGAACCGCCGCTGGATACAACGACGGTGTTTGCAGCAGGGCTGGCGCTGGGACACTCGCTGCGCAGGAGCGCGACTGATCCCAAGGTGATTTTAGGCCGTGATACGCGCGAGTCGAGTGTATGGATTGCTTCCATGGTGATGGCCGGCCTGCGCGAGGCGGGAGTGGCGGTTGAAAGCGCGGGCATTGTCCCGACGCCTGCCGTTGCATATCTGGCGCGCTCGCATGGTTTTCATGCAGGAGTGGTCATCAGCGCCTCCCATAATCCGTGGCGTGATAACGGCATCAAGCTCTTTGGGGGTGATGGTTTCAAGCTCCCTGATGCGGAGGAACTAGCAATCGAAGACGAAATTTTTCAGCATGCTTCGTCAGTGTCCGCGCCTAATCCTGCAACGTTACCACCCATGCAAGACAACGCGGCGCTGCAGCACGACTACGTACAGATGCTGCTGGACAGCGTTCCCGGACTTGACCTGACTGGGCAGCACATTGTGGCTGATTGCGCACATGGCGCTGCGGCGGCGGTAGCTCCAGAGATTTTTCGCAGGCTTGGCGGTGATGTGACGCTGCTGAACGTCGAGCCAAATGGGCGGAACATCAATGACGGCTGCGGAGCGCTGCATCCGGAGTATGTAGCCGCTAAAGTGAAGGAGCGCGGCGCCAGCCTGGGGCTGACCTTTGATGGCGATGCCGACCGGTGTATGCTGGCGGGCGCGCGCGGCAACGTGATCAATGGCGATGCGATCCTGCTGATGGCGGCACGCGATTTGAAGGCAAGAGGCATGTTGACGGGGAATGTTGTTGTGGCGACAACGATGTCCAACATGGGACTGGAAGCGGCGCTGAAACGCTCAGACATTCGCATGCTGCGCGCGCCGGTTGGCGACCGCTATGTCCTGGAGCAGATGCAACAACACAATGCCGCACTGGGAGGCGAACAGTCCGGCCACATTCTGTTTCCGCATCTGGCGACAACTGGAGATGGTCTGTTAACTGCGCTTGTTGTGCTGGACCTGGTGGCGCGTACGGGCAAGAGCGTGGACGAGTTGACGGCTGACTTGAAGGTGTTCCCGCAGGTGATTGTGAATGTGAAGGTGCGCGAAAAAAAGCCTCTGGAGTCAATCCCGCAAGTGGCGGCGGCCATCCGTGCAGCAGAGGATGAGCTGAAGGACTCGGGGCGCGTGGTGATTCGCTACAGTGGGACTGAAGCGCTGGCGCGCGTGATGATTGAAGCCGAAAGTGAAGAAGCCATGCATCGCCATGCCAATGCAATCGCCGACACAATCCGACAGGAACTTGGTGCATAGCGTCAGCCTTTGTGCGTTTGTACGGCTTGACGATGGGGCAAGCGCTCAGTGCGCACCTGGGGTTGAAGAGGTCTCTGCCTTTTCTTCGTGGTACTCCATCTCAGTGTTGATGGCCCAGATATTGGTTTTTGAAGTGATGCCGTTGACGATATTGTCAACGGCGGTCATGGCAGTGAGCATGGAGTGATCCTGGTTGTTGTACTTGTGCATGCCGTTGCGCCCGACAAGGAAGAGGTTCTGGAAGCTATCGACGTAATTACGGATGACATCAAAGCGATCATACGTGCCGAAGTACGCCGGGTATGTCTTGGGGACGCGCACTACATGCGAATCCTCCACGTCCTCAGCTCGGAGTATGCCGATCTTCGCGATTTCGCCGATTGCGAAGCGAACCATCTCGTCATCCGGGAGTTGCCAGAGCGGATCTGACTCGTTGCAAAAGTACTCGAGGCCAATCCAGGCTTTTCCGGGGTGACTGACGAGCCATGGGCTCCAGTTGTTGAAGATCTGGAGGCGGCCGACAAGGACATCGGGTTCCTGTATGTAAATCCAGTTGTCCTTGAGAAGGGCGCCGTCCGGTTCGGAGATAGATAGCTTCTTTGCCAGAAGTCCGACAGTGATGAAGTCGCGATACATGAGGCCGTCGCTGACGGATCTTACCTCATCGGGCACGTCCACAGAGAGGGATCGAATGAGATCGCGAACGGGCATGGTGGAGAAGAAGTAGTCGCCGGAAAAGATGAGGCGAGAGCCATCGTGGTTGTGGCCTTCAACTGCAATGATTCTATCGTTCTCTGCATGGATACGATCAATCGTGATGCCAAAGTGGATTTCGCCGCCTCCCTCGCGTACGAGGTCCGCGGCATGTTCCCAGAGTTGTCCCGGACCGAACTTGGGGTAAAGAAATTTTTCGATGAGCGAAGTTTCCGTTTGCTTTTGTGCGATGTCATCTGACGGGCCGGACAGGAAATGCTTCCTGACGAAGTGCGTGACGACACTGCGCAAGGAAAGGCCCTTGATGCGCTGCGCACCCCACTCTGCGCTGATTTGGTTGCAGGGGACGCCCCAGACTTTTTCTGTATAGGACTTAAAAAAGGTGAGGTAGAGCTGCCTGCCGAAGCGGTTGATAAGAAAGTCTTCGAGGGTGATTTCTTCACGTTTGGGCAAGAGCGCGGACCGAAGATAGCTGATGCCCGCGAAAAATGTGCGCCTGATGCCGAGCTTTCTGAGGGTGTCGGCGGTGAGGCGGATGGGATAGTCAAAGAAGCGGCGCAGAAAGTAGATGCGGCTGCGACGCTGACGGACAAGCATCACTCTGTCTTGAAGCATAGGGTCGGCGACGGAATGGGCAAGGGGGACTTCACGTTCGAGCCCCTGGTAGCGCAGCTGCCCGTCACGAGCGGGAGCGGACTCGATGGGCATCATGTCGAGCCACCATCGCATGACCCGATCAGACTTTGAAAAGAAGCGATGCCCGCCGATGTCCATGCGATTGCCATTGTGCTTGACCGTGCGGGAGATGCCACCGACCTGCTGATCTGCTTCGAGCAGAACGGGGGTGATGCCGGTACGACGCAGCAGTTCGACGGCAGCTGTAAGGCCAGCCGGACCTGCACCGATGATGATGGCTTTGCTCTGCTTCATTCGCTAAACCCGCTCTGGCTGCAATCGCAATCAAATCTACGAGGGTTCATCTAGTGGTTAAGGGCGCCACAGGATCTGATGTGATATCACGCTTTTCAGATATACGGTGGTTGACCATGAGACGTAAATAGCACCAAAGGTAGAAGCATCCCATTGCCAACAAGATTAGTGGCGTGGGCCGGCTTGTGATAATAATCAGTAATTTCTTGCCTATCGTGGGGGATGCAACGATAAATCTTTGTGTGGATCCAAGCAAGAGTGCAAGTGGAATATCACCTACAGACAGTAGGCCCAGGAGGGTCAGGAGTATTGCGATCCAGCGTCGAACGCCGGGCACTGACCACAGCAAAGCGCATCCTGGGATAGTTAGCAATAACAAGGTTCCATCGTAGGAGCGATGGTAGACAGGGAGGAGAGCCAGCGGAGCGATTGAACTGAGCGCAAGCAGATGGCTTGATGGGGATGCGGGAATTCGACGGACGGCCCATACCCAGACGAGAATAAGCGGGGCAGTCAAGAGGAAGCTCGCTGCGTTGTAGATGCTTGAATTCTCTGAAAGAATGACAAATACGGCCTGAAGATTGATGAGGGGGTTGGCTACTCCACTGCTAGACGTGCCTGAGAGGCTAGGATCAGAGGTGCTGCCTGGCGCTGCAACAAGGACGTGATTCTTGTGGAGTTCTTGTATCCAGTGAGGTGAGGGGAATGTGATCCAGGCCGCAGCAATCAGAGCGAGGGCCGCGGTAAAGGTCAATGTGTGGAGTGCGCGACGCCGCATGACTGGGCCAACGAGCAGGAAGTAAAGCCAGATAAAGCCCGCGTCGTGCGGCTTGAGCACAAGGCTGACGCCGAGAAGTAAGCTCGCTATCGCGGTGAATTTATTCCTGAGGAAGCAAGCAACCGCAATCACACAGAGGCTGACTGCAATGCCGGCGACGTTGCCCATTAAGAACAGGTACTCGCGGTTTGCAAGGATGAGAAAGATGAAGCAGCCGGCAAGCAGTGAGGAAGACTCGCTTGCGAGGGGACCATGTTAGATAGCTGCACAGGATTAGCAGGCACGCTGTGAGAGCAATCCAGACTACTTGTGCGACACCCCATGGTAGTAGTGCGAAAGGAATGGCAAACAGCAAAGCTGTGGGTAGATTGACCCCCACTGTGACGACAATGAGCGAGACTTTGGCAAGGTACTGGTTGGTATAGAAACGCCCTCCATCTGCCTGGAATTCCGCCAGAACAGCATTGGGATTATACGGATCATGGTGATCGAGAGCGCTGCGGGTTCCATAATAGATTTCGCCGAAGTCGATCATGGAGATAGCGCCTCCAAGCGATCGGCGCATACCGTTGGCCCAGGTAAGCGGCAAGGTCAGAGCGAGCAGAATGAGAAGGATGCGCTTCCATCGGATGTTTGTCATTTTTGCTCCTCTCAGCATGTGTAACAATGCTTTCACTGCACAGCGTTTATTTGTATGTCGTGTGCACGTTTAGCGCGCATGGGCGTCAGGAAGTGTGAAGCTTGTCAGCCTGCGTCGTTGGCAATGCTCCGATATAGATGCGGGTTCCGGATAAGTGCATCCGGTGGGAACCCCATTTTATGAGAACAAAGCCTTCATAAGGTGCTTATTCCGCCCCCAAATCGCGCCAGTTGGGTCCGAAGGCGAGATCGGCGACGAGCGGCACCTTGAGCTGAGCTACGCCTTCCATTTCAGCACGCACGAGCGTTTGCATCTCCTGCTTTTCTTCAGCAGGAACCTCGAAGAGCAATTCGTCATGGACTTGAAGCACCATGCGGCTGCGTAGTTTGCGTTCGGCCATTTTGCGGTCGAGTGCAATCATGGCCAGCTTGATGAGGTCTGCCGCAGTGCCTTGCAGTGGGGTGTTGACAGCGGTTCGCTCAGCGAAGCCGCGCTGGTTGGGGTTTCGGCTTTCCATGTCTGGGATGGGGCGCCTGCGGCCAAACATTGTTCGGACGCTGCCTTCACGGCGGGTTGTCTCCAGCGTCTTTTCGATGAAGGCCTTTACGCCTTTATATCGAGCGAAGTAGCGGTCGATGTACTCACGTGCTTCAGCCTGAGGAATGCCCAACTGTGCGGCAAGACCGAATGGAGAGATGCCGTAGACGATGCCGAAGTTGACGGCCTTGGCGCGATTGCGGGTTTCCTTGTCCATTGCGTTGGCGGGCACGCCGAAGACTTCACTCGCAGTGAGTGTGTGAATGTCCTGATGGTGCTGGTATGCGTGGATGAGGAGAGGGTCTTCACTGAAGTGCGCGAGAAGGCGCAATTCAATCTGCGAGTAGTCGGCCGAAAGTAATTCCATACCCGGAGAGGCGATGAAGGCGGCACGAATCTCGCGGCCTAGTTCTGTGCGGATAGGAATGTTCTGCAGATTGGGATTGACTGAGGAAAGACGTCCGGTTGCGGTGGCGGCCGCCTGGAATGTGGTGTGTACGCGTGCTTCGGCGTCCGCGAGCAAGGGCAGTGCATCCACGTAATTCGATTTGAGTTTGGCAAGATGGCGAAATTCAAGAACCAGCCGCGGCACTTCGTGATGTTCGGCAAGATTCTCAAGAATATCCTGCGCGGTGGACACTGCCTTGCCTTTGCCGCGTGTGGCTGGTGCAGGCAGACCCAAGTGGGTGTAGAGAACTTCGCCGAGCTGCTTGGGGGAGTTGATGTTGAAGCGTCGGCCGGCCAGCGCGAAGATGCGCTCGCTGACACGCTCAAGCTCCTGAGCAAAGCTGCCGGAAAGCATGGAGAGAAGGGCTATGTCGATACGCACGCCTGTGCGCTCCATGCGGTAGAGAACGGGAGCAAGCGGGAGGTCGATCTCTTTGTAGACTCGTTCAACCTGTGCGTTGCGGGCTTCCTGGAGCAGCAGCGGGATGAGCGCATGGATTGACGCGGCAGCAGCGGGCAGGGAAGTGGGTGAAGGCTGATTGTGGCGCGCGGCAACGTCGGTCAGCGCCTGCGTTGTATGCGTTGGGTTGAGCGCATAGGAGAGGAGCATGCTGTCGTCAACGGGGCCTTGAGGATGGACACCGGCATCACCGAGCGTGTGCAGTGCCTGCTTCCAGTCGTGGGCGCGTTTGGGCACAGCCGCATCCTCAAAGAGGGCGCGAAGTTCAGAGGTAAGCGGAAGGCGCAGCGAAATGGTGGGTTGAGCGCAGACGCCGATGGAGAGGTTTAACTTCTTCTCGGCGGCTTCGGCGGCGTCAAGCAGGGAGAGGGTGATCGGCTCTTCATCAGATCTTTCAGACTGCGGAAGATCAGGGCTGTCGAGAGAAAATGCGAAACCGTGCGCGCGAGCGGCTTGGTAAAAAGCCGCAATCTGTGCTTCAGTTGGCTGGTCAACAAGGTCGATGGTTGGGGCATCGGGCGCGGGGGCCATGTCGCGCAACATGGACGTGAATTCGAGTTCAGTGAAGAGCGCGCGGCAGGCTTCAAGATCGGGCATCTGGGTTTCCATGGCGTGTAGGTCCAACAGCAGAGGCACATGGGTGTCGATGGTGGCGAGTTCCTTGGACAAGAGAACAGTGTCGCGATTCTGCTGGAGCGACTCTCGGTAGCTCTTTCGCTTGACTTCGGCAGCTCTTTCCAAAACGGCTTCGACACTGCCGAATTGCTGGATCAGCTCGACACTACCTTTGTCTCCGATGCCGGGCGCGCCGGGGATGTTGTCGACGGTATCACCGCGAAGCGCCATGACGTCAACCACCTTTTCGGGTGGGACGCCGAGGACTTCTTCGACCTTAGGTGGGTCGAGGATGAGGTTATCCTTTTGCGGATTGAGGATCTTGATGTGCGGGGTGACAAGCTGCATCATGTCTTTGTCGCCGGAGACGATGAAGACCTCATGATGCTGCTCGGCAGCTTCGCGGGCAAGCGTGCCGATGACGTCGTCCGCTTCGAAGCCCTCGGCCTCGAGGATGGGAATCCGGAGAGCTTCAAGTGCGCGGCGGATGTAGGGGATTTGCCGGCGCAGGTCTTCAGGCATGGCTTCACGGTTGGCCTTGTAGCCCTCGTAGCTGACTTCCTCGAAGGCTTGGGTCTTGCTGTTCCACTTGCGCAGGGTGCTGATGGAGCGTGCGCGGTCGTCGCGGAAGACTTCGCCACTCATGTCAAAGACGGCTGCGAAATAACGCGGGGAGAAGTCCTGACGCAGCTTGCGGATCATGTTGACGAAGACATAGGTGGCGGCGGTGGGCAGGCCGGAGCGCGTGGACATGGGGCGGCTACGCTGCATTGCGTGATAGGCGCGGAAGATGAAGGACATTGCGTCAAGCAGGAAGACGGGCGGCTTGGGCTGTTCGGGCACGGTCTGAGTGTATCAGTGGCGGAGGAGAGCGCGTTATGTGGTTGTGACTGGAGAGTCAATCCTTGCGACTGCAGGTGACTCATCGGGGTTGTAGCGTACGTAGACCCAGAGGTAGAAGCAGCCCATGGCGAGGAGGATGAGAGGGGTGGGGCGGAGAAACAGGAGAGTCGCAAGTTGCCCGGCAAATGAGCCGGTAAAGAAATGCAAATTATTTGTGAGGATGACGAAGATTGCGAGGAAAATGTCGCTAGTGAAAACAATCGCCGCAAGCGTGAGGACAAATGCAAACGATCGCTGCCGGTGTCGCTCAGCCCAGAGCATTGCACAGGCAGGAACCGCCAGCAAGAGTAGCTTTGCATCGTAGGATCGGTGATAGACAGGCAGGAGGGAAAGTGCCGAGACTGCTGCAAGGGCCAGCCATGCGCCCCTTTGCGTTAACTTTGTCCGCATTGTCTTCAGAGCCCAGACTAGTAGCAATACGCCACTCACCAAATAACTTGCGGCGTTATAGAAGCGTGGATCATCGCGGAAGACGCTGAACGCCGCCTGCAGACTGACAACCATGCCGACTTCACGGCCTGTTTGCGACTCGGCTCCAGGCTCGTTTAAGCCGCCATGTGCCGAGATCGTCGCCAAATTCAACTTCAGTTCCTGCAGCCAGTGGGGAGCAACATGGGAGAGCCAGATTATAGAAACGACGCCCAAAAGTGTCGCTATTGCAAGAGAGTAGAGCGATCTCTTGCGAAGCATGCCACCTGCGAGCAGGAAGTAAAGCCAGATGAAGCCTGCATCATGCGGCTTGATGAGAAGGCTGACGGCAAAAAGAACGATCGCCGCTGGCACGAAACGATTTCGCAGGAAACACCAGGCAGCAATGACGCAGAAGGGCGCGACAATGCCGGCCGCATTGCCAAGCTCGAAAAGAAGCACGCTATTTGAGAGGACAATGCAAACGAGAAGGGTTGAGATGCCTGGCGAGAAAGCTGCTCCAGCGTGCCGCATAAGATATGCCGCGAGGAGCAGACCGCATCCGATGATGGTCAGCCATAGCGCATTGGCTGCCGCCCAAGGGAGCATGGCAAGCGGGGCAACGAAGAGGAATACAGGAGGCAGGTTGACGAACAGCGCGATGATTGTGCGGAGGCGGCCGGACTCCAAGCCGCGCTGCCCACTTTCCGAAAGATATACCTGTTCGAGTGCCGTCGCGTTATATGGATCGCACTGCTGCATGAGGCATTTTGTGCCGTAATAGAAGTTCTGAAAATCCAAGGTTCCCCCGGGGATGTTGCGTCCGAGGGCGAGGCCCCATGCAATTGAAATTCCGATGCTTAATAACATCAACGGCAGATGGAGCGATTTCGGTCGTGGCATGCGCAGTTCCGTTCGGCACCTTTGGACTTTACTGGTATGCTGATGTGCGTTGCATAGCTGACGGGTATGGAGTAACCTTCACAGGCTGCGTATCTGGCTCAACCAGCCAGACATGCCTGTCCTTGTAGTATTTGATTAACTCCTCGTCGTTGGTTGGATCCATGGCGCGTGCCCAGATCACTTTAGAATCGTTGATGTCCGCCGCATTGTAGACCCATTCGTCATATGGCCAGTGATTTGGCAGATAACGGACTAGCACTAGTTGCTTGCCCGGCAAGCTGGAGAGTTCTTGCTCTAGCATTGCACGGTCGGTGCCAAAGTGGTCGGGCCCGTACCATTCTCCATTCCATATAGAATCACCCCATTCTGGAATCGGAATTTTCAGAGGACAGTCAAACACTCTGAGACAGGCCACGATCAAGCAGATGCTCAGACTTGCCCGGACCAAAGCAAGACCCATCGCCCTGCCTTCTGGCCGCCAAACACGTAAATGCCGCGTCGCCTGCAAGCCAATTGCATAAAAAACCGCGGTGAATGGTGCGAGGTAGTGCGGAAGCATGAACACCGAGATCGCAGTCCCCGCGATCATTGTGAAGATACACAAAGTGAGGAATTGAATTCGACGGTCAATGAGTGCTCGACGAAGCATGAAAATCGGGGGGATTAGTCCGATACCTGCGAAAAAAAGAATTGCACGTGCTAGCTTGATGACTGTCTGAGAAAGCATGCCGCCAATCGAGCGAGTATGGTTGAAATCGTCAAGCTCAAAGTTGTAGAAATTGCGCATCGTTTCGTTGCGGTAAACGGGCTCCGGGCGAGGGGTTTGCCAAATGAAATACGGCGCCATGGCGTACGTCGCACGATTCACCGTGTACGGTAAAGTGAGCGGGTTGCCGAATGCACGATAGTCGTAATACCCAAGCCACGCAGCAGCAGCGACTAGGAGCAACAGCGGCAGGGCTGTGCGCCTGAAGATCACCGAGAGACTCGGCCGGTTCTGCGCGTCCCAGAGCCACCGTCCCAAAGCAATTGCGACGGGCAGACAGAGCAGCATGCCCTCATAGGGACGGGTGTAGGCAAGCAGCATGATGCCTACGGCCATCAAGATTGCATCGCGGGCCTTCGTTCTTTGTATGAACCTTGGGAGAGCGCCCAGCACGAGCGCTCCGCCAAGGGCCGCGATAGCGCCACCACCAAAATAGGTATCAATCCAATAACTAAAAAGTGAAATGCGTACGATCGCGAGTATCCCGCCTAGAAGTGCCCAGGTCGGAGGCAACCATGCCTGCAGCATCCAGCAGATAGCCGCACACATCAAGGCGTTCGCGATCAGCAGTCCGAACCATGGATGACCAAACAAGACCTTACCAGCTGCAAGCACCAAACCTGGACCAGGAAAGTACATCGACATGTAGGTTGGCTTCATGTCGATATGGAAGGATTCAAAATGAACCCACATGGCCGGTGTGGGATTGGTCAAGCGCCCGTGGGCAAAAGTATCAGCGGCAAGGAGGAAACTGAAGTCGTCAGGAACGAAGGGGAGAGGAATTGGGCGGACTGGTAGAAGAGCGAGGCGCAGTACGATTACAGAGAGGCCGACCAAGAAGACAGAAAGCGTCTTGCGTTTGGAGAGCTTGCAGAAGACTCTCTCTATGCGAGCGAATCTGCTTGCGCCGAGTGTAGGCCAGGCAAACGCAATCGCAGCCGCAACTAGAGTGAGGCTACCTTCGATGAAGCCAATTGAGAGGCTGGTTTGAGCGGAGGAAGCCAGAAGCATACGTATCTGATATTACAAACATCAACTGAAACTGCGGAGCAATTTATAGGTAGAGGTTTGAAAAAACTGCCGAGACGCCATGAGGGAGAGAAATGAGTTGGGTTTACTCAATTCTCTCCCTCAAATGACTTAGCGCAGTTTGTGAGGCGGGAATGCCAAGAACTTCTGTTAGGTTATCCCGACATCGTCCGATAAGGCCTTTGTGGATGCCGCCTGTCTAAGCTGGTGATTTGTGCCAAAGCAAGGCAGCATTTCACCTTCGATTAGACGTAGCTACTCAGTGTGGAGCTGACGGAGTTGAAGGCGGTGTTAATTTCGGTGGCGAGGGCGGACATGCCGGCGACGGCGCCAAGAGCAACGATCGCCACAACAAGCGCGTACTCGACCAGGTCCTGGCCTTCTTCACGCTCAACAAGATTCTTGAGGTTGACATACATCTTGAGCATCAGATCGTTCATGTTCATTTTTCTCCTAAATTTCAATTCTTTGGGCCGCAGGCAGCGGTGCCAACTATATAGCACGTAGAATGCCAGAGTCTAGTATGGCCCAAGATATTGAGGTTAAAGAGGATAGCATTGGTGGAACTGAGGGAATGTAAACTCCTGTATACAATGCATCCGTGCTGGACTTTCTTGATGTATACATGACACCAAAGTGTAATGCCGTGAGCAAGTTGCGCTGCTTGACAAGGCGGTGAGATGTACCAGATCTGCGGGTGTGGTTAAGGAGGATGGGCTGGGTGCTGAGGAGACTTATTTTCAGCGGATTTACAGTCTCACGCGAGGAGGCGACCCATTGTGGCGGATAGCACAGATGGCAGGCATTGGCTATTTACCTGCTGGTTGTTGAGTGGTCTGCGCATCGGCGATTGCAATGTTGAGCTGATCGCCGGGCTGCGTCTGAGTCTGATGTATGGTGCCGGCAGGGAGCTCGAGAATGGAGTGCGCAACGAGGCATGCTGAGAGGCGCCAGGGCGGAACGGAGTGGCGGACCTTTCGAACACGATGCTTGCGGTCGAGATAAACCAGGTCAATGGGGAACTGCATGCCGATGGTATGCACGGCCTCACATGGCTTGATCCACAATCCACCACCCGGCTCCAATGCTTTGCGCCCAAGGAGACCCTTTGAGCGTCGCGCACTGCTCTCTGCAACTTCCAGGTGGGTCGCCAGAGTTGTCCGGCGGCTCTCATTGATCACTAGAAGGCGGATATCCTTTTCCGGTTGGGTTCTATCACGTTCCACGCTTTTCTCCTTGTTCATTGTTGCTCACGCGACCCTTGGGCTGAAATTTTATACATTCGAAAGCGGAACTGTACGGATTCCCAAAAGGATGAGCCCCGCTGTGTGGCGGGGCTCACTGCTTCAACAGCCTACTCTGGCCTGGCTGCTACTTGCGGAATGTCGACTATTGGGGTGAAGTGGTCGACATGCCAGTTGACATGCCACCTGACGAGTAGCCTGAGCCACTATCAGAACCGGATGAGAGCTTTGGCCCCGGCTTCATGCTCTCAATCAACTGCTCAACGGGCATGGTTGAGGGAGCAGGTGGCGGAGTGGACTCAGTAGTCTTTGCGTCAGGCGTATGCATGGGCGTATTGGAGTTTGGCGGCATGAATTGCGCGGGATAGTTCGGTGTTGCAATTTGGGTGCCGGCCGGAACGGGCGAAACAAGCTCGGGCGTGACTATCACTATGAGCTCGGTGTTGGTTTTGGTCTTGGACATAGACTGAAAGAACTTGCCGAGGATGGGAATGTCGCCGATGAAGGGTATCTTTTGGAAAGTATCAGTCTCTCTATTATCCAAAAGGCCGCCAATGGCGAAGCTTTGTCCATCAGCAAGCTCGACCTCTGTTTTTACCCTGCGAACGGATATTGCAGGTTCCAGGAAGCCGGAGATTTGGACCGCATTGGAAAAGTCGAGAGCGCTGACTTCAGGCGCGACCTGCAGGCGAATCGTTCCACGCGGCGTGATGGTGGGAATAAAGTTCAACCGGATGCCATATTGTTGGAACATGATGGTAACGGTCGCGGCGCCGCCAACTCCGCCTCCGGCAACAAATGGATAAGGATATTCTCCGCCGGCGAGGAAACTGGCTTCTTTGCCATTTTCGGCCAGCAGGTTGGGTTCAGCAAGAATCTCTACCAGACCCTTCTGCTCCAAGGCCTGTAAAGTAACGCCGAGGTTGATGCCTGGGTAGAAGGCAAAAATATTCAG
This sequence comes from Acidobacteriota bacterium, assembly GCA_021818105.1. Classification (GTDB taxonomy): domain Bacteria; phylum Acidobacteriota; class Terriglobia; order Terriglobales; family Acidobacteriaceae; genus Telmatobacter. Next base: position 35,569 of record JAKAFB010000004.1, on the reverse strand, counting down.
CGGATTGGAGAGGGTCGCCGCAGCAGTACCTCCGCCAGATGGAACGTTGATGCCTGGGGGCGAAAATTGACCGGTGCTGACACGGCCGATTGTGTTCGCTGCGCCAGTACTGAATATATTGAGTCCCAACTGTAGTTCTTTGTTGCGATCGACGCTTGCAAAGCGAACTTTGAGCAGGATCTGGCGCTCCGGAGCAGGCACCTTGACGTTGAGAAGGTTGACAACCTTTCCCGCCGTGCCAGCGATTTGGACGGCGCGATTGGAACTGTTGAGATCGTTCACAGTGCCGCGGAGAAAGAGGTTGCCGTTCTCTTCGCTGAGCCGGAGATCCTGCCCCGGGAGTTCGGTGCGAAGTTCACGACGAATTCCAGAGAGCCGATCGTTGGTGGCAAAGTTGCTGGGGCGGACCGTGACGTTAAAGAACTGACGCCCGCCGCCGGTGTCCCAGAGGATGAGGGTCGTTTCTCCGGGAGCCTTGCCATTGACGAGCACCTGGGTGGGAGAAACGGCTGTGGCTTCAGCGTAGTCGCCAAGGCCCACGACAATCTGCTTGACGGGACGTGCAACGTCGAGAACTACAGACTTGCCGACGGCCACCGAAAGTTCGTTGGCGGAGTCCTGGCTGAGTGGTGCTGTTGCGGGTTGACCTGTTGTGGCTGGATTTTGAGCCGGAAAGGCTGCCACAGCGCAGAAAACGAAGGTCAAGGCACCTGAGCAGGCTAGAATCATGCTGGCTTTCGTCTTCACTGTTGCCCTCCGTTCGACGCAAATTTTTCTTCAGTCCGCTTGGAACCATTAATGACAACCACTGAGAAAGGCGGTGGGGCTTTAGTCCGGGCTTTTACCCTGACCCCAGTGTGTTTAGCGGCCGGCGGCGCGGTAGAGTCAGCAAACAGGTTAGTCAGTTCAGTTCCCTGGACGGGCGCAATTTTAGTGTCGAGAGGATTACGGAGAACCAACTGGATGCGGGTTTGATTCGTCGCAAGCGCAAGCACCTGAGCCTGCTCTGGAGTGACCAGCAGGTTGACGACCTGCACCTGTTGTGGCTTGCCTGCTGCATCTTTTTGAATGTCAGTGCCGGCCGAGATAACTTCGATGTTCTGAAGGACAGTTCTCGCCTGTGTATTTTGGGTGTTCTTCACATCCGGGGGAATGCCGGTAATGACCACATCGACGCGCACGCCTGGAAGCACAAAGCCCGCCACGCCAACAACCTGGTCAACTTTGACAGCGATGGCTCTCATGCCTTGTGTAATCGTAGCGGCCAATCCTCCACCGGAACCGGCGGGGGCGAGGCGGCTATCCAGGATCGGTTCGCCGGCGTAGATCGTCGAAATCACACCGCGGCCGATTGCATTCTTGGGGTCTACGATGGCCCCGGCAGGAGCCGCCCCGAGCACTTGGATCGTTGTGAGGTCAGTGTTGGCGAGGACGGTGCCAATCTTTACGTCTTTTGCGGCAGCAACCAGACGTGTTGTTGGTACATTCTTAGCCGCGGCCAGACGCGAGCCGACGAGGCGCCAGACAATCAAGGCGCTGATGGCGGCGATCACGAATGCGCTGAGGAGAATAACTAGGAGTCTACGGTTCATTCAGAATCCTGTCTGCACCAGATGTGCGGCCATATTTACCGGCCGGGAGTTTAGCTTTTCGCAGCAAAAGGGGTAACGGCGAAGTGATAACGCTAAGCCTGATATCTCTTTGAGTTGACCGACAAATATTGGGTTAATGCGGTTGAAGTATAGCATTACCCCAAGGGAACGAAGTCAATAAAAATCACGCACAAGTTAATCATAGGTATCAGAATAACTACGTTAATATGCATCCCCTTGGTGCCATGCGCCAGCCCACAAAAGGGGTAGTTGGTTGAACTGGAAGAATCAAGTTGAGCGGAGCAGGGCAGCTGCTTGAATGGTGAGGGCTGCAGGCTCCGCAATCGTGGTGCCAGGGTACCCGATTTGTGGGATGTGCCGGAGACCGGAGGTAGCAGGAGCATCAGCGAAGGTAATCTTTACGCCTGTGAATAGCCAGACTATGCATGTACAGTAAGAACAAGCTCTGGCAGAGAGGATTTCAAGCCGGTGGTGGGGTCTTCCCAAACGATTTCGCTTTTCTACGTACAGCCACAAGCGATCCGAAGGCCCTATGCCTTCTTCTTGTCCGCGGTGGTGCACGTCACTGTGGTGGGAGTTATGCTGTACGGATTTTTGTTTGCACCTCGCATCAACATGCGGGCAGCGGCAGACCGCTATGTGGTGCGTCGCGTGGACCTGAACCGGCCAGATCCGTTCCATGAGCGCGCGGCAGGCGACAGTAGCTTCTATCCCAAACTTCGTGCTGCAGTGCATAAGATTACACCGCTCGGGAAAGCCGCGGCGCCAGCCTCCAGCCGGTTGCAGCTTCCCAAGAGCCTGTTGGCCAAGCAAACCATCGTCCAGCCTGATATTCCATTGAATAAGCTGGTGATGAAAGAGATCAAGCTGCCTGCGGTCCTGCTTTGGGCGGAGCAGAAGCCGAATGTGCGCGTGATAACGCCGCCAACACCGCGCCCGGCGACCACTGCCCTCGTTCACCCGTCTATTATTCATCCGAATCGCGAGGTAGCTCCTGCGGACATTGCACTTTCATCGACGGCGTATTCGACTCCTTTGCCAACGCCTCTTCCGAGTACCACATCACCGGTGATGATCAAGGGGCCGGATACGACTCCGCAGGTGCCGCAGACAGCTTCAACGAGCGCGATACAACCGACCCCAGCCGCGGTGGTATCGCTTTCGGATCAGATCATGGCGAAGGGAACTATTGCACTGGCGCCAGTGAATGAGACTGCACTTGGCAACCCGTCGGGCGGGTTGCTATCCGGGCACGCTGGAAACGGGAATCGAGCCGGTAACGGCGATCCCAACAGCCATGGTACCGAGCTGGGAGCGAATCAGACGAACGGCGGCCCGGGAAGTGCCAACGGCAGCTCAACGTCAAAATCAGGATCGGGTTCGTCCACAGTTGCGTCGAACGAAGGATCCACGAGAGAAGGGCAGGGTGGTAAAGGGGACAACATTTCCTACACACATATTTCTCTTCCTCCGAATGGACAATACGGTGTAGTGGTAGTGGGATCCAATTTGCAGGATGAGTATCCGGAAGCGGCTGGTGTTTGGCGCGGCCGGCTCGTGTACTCGGTATACCTCCACGTCGGAACCTCCAAGAGCTGGATTCTGCAATATGCTCTGCCGCCTTCGGAGGATGCCGCGGCTAGTGGCAATGTGAATCGGCTGGAGGCACCCTGGCCCTACTATATAGTTCGGCCGAATCTGGATCTTTCTGACGTGGATGTGGATGCGCTGATGATCCACGGCTTTGTGAATGCATCAGGGCATTTCGAGTCGCTGTCCTTCTCTTTGCCAGCTGGGTTTCAACAGGCGCATGCTTTCCTGAGCGCGCTGCAGCAATGGCAATTTCGTCCCGCCAAACAGAATGGCCAAGTGGCGCGGGTGGAAGTCCTGCTGATTATTCCCGAAGATCAGGATTGAGGTAGCCGAAACAGGGGAACACACCTGCAGTTGTGTTGTATTGCTGCAGAAGAATAGCTTCTCCTGATTGATGGGAAGTCTGCCTTGCTGCTGTTCGTGGCGACTCGACGCTGGTAGCTGATGCCTTAGGATTTGACTGGCTGCTTGAGACGTTCCAGAAACTTGTCAAGAGCCTTTTTGTTTGCGCCACCCTCCAGAATGCGGCTTTCATCATCATTGCTTTTGGGGAGGATGAAGGCGATTCCAAGGCCCTCATTATCCCAGCGCATGACCTTTGCCTGAATGGAGATGGCGTCATCCAGATTACGGCCAAGGCTGTCAATGCGTTGCAGGGTCATCAGGACGAGGGTGCCCGGATACCAACGATCTTCGGTGAGAAGGAAGAGGCCAGCATGGCTGATGTCAGCAATCTGGTATGCGCGTGGCGTGCTGCCCGTCCAATAATAGGCGACGAGGCCGGGCAGCGGTTGGCGGCGCGCGTGGCGGCGGTCAGACGACAGCCAGTTCTTGAGCAAGGTTATCAGCGAGTTGGGCCGGCCGTTGTTAGGGTCGAGGTTACCGCCCCCGTCCGAATCCTGGAACATGTTCCGTTCGCCCCCTTGAGCGTCGACATCGTTGCATTGATATGAGGCCAGCTTGCCGACCGGCGATGGTTAGCTTACAGCATCTCCGGCTTGAAGAAAACTGCCTGCAGTGAACAGAGTTTGCTACCGGCCAACTTCTTCATTTCCGGTAGTCACCAAGAGAAGTTTAGCTTTCTCGGTTAGAAAGTCCACAGATATCTGGTGTCTCCGGCGAGTTCAATGAACTGATGATACTTTTGCTCACAAACTCTGAGTCATTGGGACTACTGTTAGTGATGCTGAGCCTATGCAAAGAAAGACCTTACGGATCGGTCCGTGTGAATAAAAGATACTGAACAAGAGCCTCGCTATCGAACATGAAAGCATTCCATGCAAAGCTCAAGAGGAATATGGGAACAATCAACAGGCCTCTGGGGAATAAAGGATCACCAGGCTAGTGAAGGATGATGGCCTGATCCTGATCTGGACCGGCCACCATCCGTCTGGCGCTAGGTTTCTGCTACTTCACCTTTGTACGGCGGCGCTGAATCAAAATGATCAGAGCAATCACGAAGAGAACACCGGCGACAACCCGGATGAGTGTTGTTGTATCCATTCCAAGCCTCCCATTTCAATTCGAAAAATCAGGTTATTGCAACAGAGTGCTGATAGAGCATTCGTAGCCCCTTGCGATGCGGCTACTTGACCTTTGTACGGCGGCGCTGGATCAGAATGATCAAGGCGATCACAAAGAGAACGCCGGCAACGATCCGGATCATCGTTGTTGTGTCCATCTGTTTTCTCCCTTCTTAACAGAGTGTGAAGATCTCAGTGGCCGAACAGACCTTTGAATGATTCCTGCATGGAGATGGCTGCCGGACCGAGAATTACGATAAAGAGGCAGGGAAATATGAAGAGCACAAGCGGGAAGAGGAGCTTTACAGAGAGCTTTGCCGCCTTCTCTTCAATTTCCTGAACACGTTTCGTCCTCAATGTATCAGCGTGAACGCGCAATGTCTTAGCAATACTTGTACCAAACTGTTCAGACTGAATCAGTGTAGATACGAGGTTCCGCACCGCATCCACCCCGGTGCGATCGGCGAGGCGTTTCCATGCTTCTCCGCGCGGCGTGCCAGCCCGTTGTTCCAAGGCCACGACGCCCAACTCATCACTGAGCTCAGGCTGAGCATGGTTTAATTCCGTTGATGTCCTGGCGGTTGCCTGATCCAGGCTGAGGCCCGCCTCAACACAGATCACCAGCATGTCCAGCACATCCGGAAGCCCGCGCTTGATGTTTTCCTGGCGCTTCTTGATGAGCTTTCCGAGCCAGAAATCAGGCACAAGAAAGCCCAGACCCAGACTGGCAATGATGGCGAAGATGGGACTCTGGCGTATAAGGCCGGAGACCAGGGCCAGAATAAGCAGAATGATGGGCGTCAGGACCTTAAGTCCGTAGAAGATTTTGACAGCGGATTCCTTGCGGTAGCCGGCCATGATCAAGCGCTTCTGTGCGACAGAAACTTCCGCCTCACTCCTGGGGAGCACACGCTCGAACTGTTCTACGACATCGCCCAGGATGCCACGGGTATCCTCAAGCGTAATCTTGTGCTTTTTGCGCCGGTTCTGGGGATTGATGGCGGCTGCGATACGCGCCTGGACGGTTTCGCGGTAGAAGATCAGGAGTCCCCCGCTGGCAATTAGCAGGAACACGACGAAGAAAGAAATCAGTACGACACCCACATAGCCCCCTAAACGTCCATGTTGACGATCTTGCGAATGATTAATCCACCGATGACGATCATGATGCCCGCGGCGTACAGGAGCTTGATGCCGAGTTCGCGGGTCCACAAGAGGCTCATCATCTTGGGGTTGATCATGTACAGCAAAAACCCAAGCACCACCGGGAGAAGGGTGAGAATGATCCCCGTAAGTCTGCCTTGGGCGGTGTGCGTCCGAACCTGGCGCTTTAGCCGGAAGCGCTCGCGAATGACCTGAGCGGTTTTTTCGAGCACTTCTGCCAGGTTGCCTCCGCTCTCCTTTTGAATCAGGATGGCGGTGACCACGATGCGCAGGTCCTGAATGGGCACGCGAGTCACCATGTTCTCAAGGGCGGTCTTCAGTTCCAGACCGTAGTTTTGCTCTTCATAGCAGATTTTGAACTCGGGTCCGACGGGATCAGGGCACTCGCGGGTGACCAAACCGAGAGCGGAGTTGAAGCTGTGTCCCACACGTAGAGCACTGACGACCAGGTCCAGAGCTTCCGGGAGGCCCGCCTCGAATTTTCCCAGGCGGTAGGAGCGCTTCTTCAGGACGAAGAGGGTGGGTATGCTGCCGATGGCAATGCCGGCAGCGACCCCAACGAGGAATCTCCCCGTGCGGAGATAGACGAGGTAAGCGGGAAAAATGAAGGCCGCAGCCGACATCAGCACCAAGCCTCCAACGGTCCATTTGAGGTCGGCCTGCGCAAGCAACCGGCGAACGCGCGGCACAAACTCAATCTCCCGCAGGAAACGGTCAATCCAGGGGATGGAGCTTACAACCTCGCTCTTGCGCACGTCCACGATGAGATTGCTCATATCCGGCTTTTTTTCGATAGCCAGAACTGAGTCAAGCCTGTCGCTGACGAGCTTGGACTCCTGTGAAGCGTTGGATCCGGAGGCAACCATGATAAGGCTGACCACCGCGAACACTCCCAGGAATACGAGGACTATGATCAGAACCATTGCGGTCCACCCTTCTTCAGTTCACTTCCGTTATCCGCTCAAACAGGCTCGGCGGCAGGAAGATGCCCGAGGTGCGGAGCTGTTCGAGGAACTTGGGACGAATACCACTCGGCTTGAAGACGCCTAGTACTTTGCCGTTGGGTCCAATGCCCTTCTTCTGGAAAGTAAAGATCTCCTGCATGGAGATTACATTTTCTTCCATGCCTGTAATTTCGTGGATGCTCACGCACTTGCGGGTGCCATCGCTGAGGCGGGTGCACTGCACCACGATGGTAAGGGCTGAGGCAATCTGAGCGCGTACGGTTTTTTCCGGCAGGTTCAGGTTGCTCATGGCGACCATGGATTCAAGCCTGGTGAGCGCGTCGCGAGCCGTATTGGCGTGCACTGTGGTCATCGAACCCTCGTGGCCCGTATTCATGGCCTGGAGCATATCGAACGCTTCTTCACCGCGGACCTCGCCGATGACAATTCTGTCGGGGCGCATACGCAAACTGTTGATGAGAAGCTGCCGCTGGCGGATGGCGCCCTGTCCTTCGACGTTCGGCGGGCGGGTTTCAAGCCGAACGATGTTTTCCTGCGCCAACTGCAGTTCGGCAGCGTCCTCGATGGTGATGACGCGCTCATTCTGGGGGATGTACTGCGACAGGATATTCAGGAAGGTCGTCTTGCCGGCGCCGGTGCCACCCGAAATCAGGATGCTGAGGCGGGCGCGCACGGCTGCGGAAAGCAGCTCCATCATCTCCGCCGAAATACTCTTGAGCTGAACGAGCTGGTTGGCGGCCAAGGGGCCGGTACCGAAACGGCGGATGGAGAGTGAAGGACCGTCCAGGGCCAGCGGCGGAATGATGGCGTTTACGCGTGAGCCGTCGGGCAGGCGGGCATCCACCATCGGGGAGGACTCGTCGACACGTCGCCCGACTCGGGAAACAATGCGGTCAATAATCTGCAGCAGGTGACGGTCATCGCGGAAGGATGCGTCCGCGCGCGTGAGAACTCCGCCACGCTCAATGAAGACGTGATCCTTGTCATTGACGAGGATATCGGAAATCTTCGGATCCTTGAGCAGCGACTCCAAAGGACCGAGACCGAAGACTTCATCGAGGAGATCCGTCTGTATCTTCTCTTGCTCGTCAAAACTCAGCGGCACCCTACGGTCGCTGATGATTTCGCTGATGATGCTGGATACGGCCTGGCGTGCCTGGTTGGAGTTGACGCGCGAGAGCTTTTCGAGATCCAGCTTAGAGATCAGGGTGCGGTGTACTTCAGATTTAAAGTTCTCGAGATTTAGGTTTTCCATGTGACACCGTTCCTATACAAAGGGTTTAATTCAAACTGCACGAAATCAGCCAAAGAGGCTGAACTTCTTCTTCTTTTTCTCCTGTTGTATGGTCACTCCACAGGCGGCCCCGGCCATCTCCTGGATCGCCCGCGAAATCATCGAATCTTCCTCTGTCAGAGGAGTGGCCTCATTTTGCATGCGGCGCACAGCGACATAGTCGCTAGGAATCTTCCACTGCACCGGCTTGTTGAGGGCTTTGGCGATGTGTTCTTCATCGACGCCCCCCGATCTGGGGATGAATCTGTTGAGCACGAGATCGAGATTGGACCCACCGGACTTGAAGTACTCCGAAATGACACGGTGAGAGTTGCGCAGTTCGGGGATGCCAGCCTGCATGATGAGATATACATTGTCAGCAAGATTGACCAGGGATGTCTTGCTGAGATCAAACCTTGAACCTGCATCGATGACTACGTACTCAAATACGCTACGCGCAACGTTGATCAGCCTTTCGATTGCCTCATTCTGAATGTCAACGGCGGGGAATTTCCCAGGAGCGGCAAGGATGGAGAGGCCGGAAGAGTGCTTAGTCAGCAACTTTGAAAAGAAGTTGGTATCCAGGCGGGCGTAGTTCTGGAGCGCATCGACGGTGGAGAATTGGGGCGTGATGCCGAGGGTCAGTGCGGCATCTCCGAGGGGCAGATCCAAGTCAATCAGGAGCGTGTTCTTGCCGCATCCCTGGGCCAGCGCCACGGCAAAGTTGCAGGCCACGGTAGTGACGCCCGAGCCGCCTTTGCCGCCGAGGAAAACGAGCACCTTGCCGCCTTCGTGCTTGGCACCCTGGCCGATGGGCTTGCGGACGGCTATGCGCTGCAGGGCCTCGGTGAGCAGAGTGGAAGAGATGGGCAGGGAGAGGAACTCTCTCGCACCGGCCCGCATGCATCGCATCAGGACGCTGGGGTCGTTTTGCGCCGAGTAGACCATGACGGTGGATTCGTTCTTGCCCACCACGTGCTCCACGATATTTAGAGCCAGTGTCTGCTCACTGTCGAGATCGACGACGAGAACATCGAAATTTTGCTCTAACAGGCGTTGCATTTCAGGCAGCCGGGCGGGGTAAGAAGAAATTTCCTTCACTGCGAGAACCCCCGCAGAAGAGATTGCCTGGGCAACGGCCTTGCGTTCCTGCTCGTTGGGGCCGATCACAGCGACAGACAATTCACTTACGTTCGCGTAGTCCGCGTCTTGACCAAAGTTCGACATTCTTAAACTGATCTCCAGGCCGTATGCGCCTGCTGGCGCTGACAGCTCGTTCTATGTTGCGCTTCACTACGACAGAATCAGCCTACTCTACTTCCTAGTGCATAAAAAAGGACACTAAAGTGCCAATTGCTATGGCCGGAGCGTAAGGCATCTTTCTTGCCGTTGGGCTGGAAAGTGTCAATTCCGGGTTGCCACGCAGCCCCCGCTTTCCCCAGCCAACAACCATCTTCCCAGTTCCAGCGAACAACTCGCCAAGAAAGCCACCCGCGACGGCCCAGCTAATGGCCATGAGGCCGCCGACGAGGCCGGTGATTACCAGGGCAAACAACAATTGCTTGGGGCCGATCCAGGCACCGACCGCGGCACAGAGCTTGACATCTCCCATGCCCATTCCACCCATCCAGGCGAGAAAGCCGAAGAGCACCAGGCCCAGGCCCAACCCGCCGAAACTCTGCCCCAGACCGGACCAGCCCTGCAGCCAAACAGAAACGACGATACCCGCCCCCATGAAGGGCAGGACGAGCCAGTTGGGAATGCGACGGCTGCGCAGGTCAGAAATGGCGGCGACCGTGACAACAAACAAGGTGGGCCACCACGCTATCGAATGCAAAATATACCTCCCATCTCATTCCCGCACGAATTGGCAGCTTCTGTATGTATGCAATTGTGCCCCCAATTCGCCATAAGTCAAGATTGTAAAAATTCAATATGTTACATAAATAATAAGCAGCAAGTGATGTTGATAGCAGTTAACGTACTGCTGTTGCCGAGGGCCGCTAGTAGACACCCACAAAAGTGGTAGGTACGGCGCAATTCTGGACGGCAGGGAACCTCGTTCATCTTTGTTTACTCCGGACCGCCCATTATGGAAATGCTACTTAAGTAGTGAGTCCGAGTGCATGCATTACGCTAGTACCACTCTTGATACCTTTGAGCGGCGCGCGCCGATGGGCGAGCGGGGAGTTGAGTGGTTGTGCTGGTGTGCCTATTTTAGGTCACCACGGCAGGGCGGCCAAAGCAATTTTCATCAGTGGAAAAGAATGCTGGAGGCTGCTGATACCGGCCCGGGATGCGTGTGCGGGAGCATCAGGCGAGGAACATGCAGTCGCCGTAACTGAAGAAGCGATAGTGGTTTTCCACAGCATGGCGATAGGCGGCAAGAACATGCTCGCGTCCGGCAAAGGCGCTGACCAGCATGAGGAGGCTGGACTGGGGCAGGTGAAAGTTGGTGAGCAGGGCATTGACGAGGCGGAACTGGAAGCCGGGTGAGATGAAGATCTCGGTTTCTCCGGCATGGGGCAGGAGATCGCCGGTGCCTGCTGCCAGGGCGCAGTGCTCCAGGGTGCGGACGACGGTGGTGCCGACGGCGACGATGCGGCGATGCTGGCTGCGAGTGCGGTTAAGCGCCTCGGCCGTGGCGGGGGGAAGAGTGTAGCGCTCGCGGTGCAATTGGATGTCATTGACAAGGTCAACACGCAGCGGTGCGAAGGTGCCCAAACCGACGTGCAGAGTGACGCGGACGATTTCGACGCCTGCGGCGGCGATTTGTTCGAGCACATGCGGGGTGAAGTGGAGGCCCGCCGTGGGGGCAGCCACGGAGCCGATCTCGCGGGAAAAGACGGTTTGATAGCGCTTGCGGTCAGCGGCGGAGTCGTCGCGGTGGATGTAAGGAGGGAGGGGCATGTGCCCGATGCGCTCAAGGGAGCCGTAGAAGTCCTGGACAGGAGCAAAGCGGAGGATGCGCTCGCCGAACTCGCCGCGCTCGACGACATCAGCTTCCAACTCAACCTTGCCGGAGGATGAAGGGAAGATCAGGCGCTCGCCGACACCTACTTTGCGGCCGGGGCGTACAAGGGCTCGCCATGTGTCGACGCCAGTGGGCTCGGTGAGCAAGACCTCGACGAGACCAGTGGGCTGCTGGCGGTCACGTGTGAGTGTTCGACGCGCATACAGGCGCGCCGGAATCACACGGCTGTCGTTGAGCACGAGGAGATCGCCGGGACGCAGGAGGGTGGGGAGCTGGGGAAAGTGCATGTCCTGTAGCGCGCCAGTGGTGCGGTCCACCACGAGCATGCGGCTCTGACCGCGTTCGGGTGGTGGCTCCTGGGCAATCAGCTCGTGAGGCAGATCGAAATCGAAGTCGGCGACGCGAAGCCCGCTCATTGTGCGGCCTTTCCGAAGTGGGCATAGGAACGCAGACGGGCGCGTTCAATGGCGGCGTTCAGTTCCTGGCGCTTGGTTTCAAACTGGTCCTCGGGGAGATCGGGGGGTACATGCGTCCACTGGGCCCAACTGACGCAGATGCGGGTGAAGGGTTTGGGGATAAGAAAGCGATCCCAGGAGCGCATGGTCCAGGCGTGCTCGGGCTCGAGGTGGAAGCAGCCGATGGGAGCACCAGTGACTTTAGCCAGCTTGATAGGCCCCATCTTGGTCTGGTAGATGGGGCCGCGTGGTCCGTCGGCGGTGAAGATGGCCGTTCTGCCACTTTCGATGACGCGGGTGAGGCCCAGCAGCCCCTCGCGCGCGCCGCGCGAGCTGGAGCCGCGCACGGCATCGAAGTGGAACATTCTGAGGATGCGGGTAATGAGCTCGCCGTCAAAGCTGCGGCTAATGAGGATGACGGAGAGGGAGTGGCGGAAGTAGATGGTGCAGGGCAGCACACACTGGTGCCAGAAGCAGTAAATCTCCGGCCCGGGGCGCTGGCCGAAGAGCACGGGCGTGACGCCTTCCTCGGCGATGACCTCAAAGCGCCAGGTGAGGCCCACAATCCACAGGAGCGCCCACACGATGCGGGGGACAATGGCCAGTACTAGGCGCTGGCTGAGTGTGAACTGGGACGTGGTTTCGGCGGTCACTGCCTTGATTTTAGCTGTAGCGCAGCCAGCGCAGCAGCTCCGGCAGGGTGGCACGCTTGCCGTACATCAGGATTCCGATTCGGTACAGGCGCGTGGAGAACCAGAGCACGCCCCATATGCTGAGGACCAGCAGCCCGATAGATACGGCAAATTGCCATGCGGGAGGAATCTCCGAAGCCATGCGCAGGAACATGATGACCGGAGCGGTGGGCGGAAAAAGCGAGGCCAAGATGGACCAGATGGAGTTGGAGTCATTGATGATGAGCAGAATGAGCGCGAAGCTGAGCCATGTGGGGGCGGCGGCCAGCGGCATGTACATCTGCAGCTCCTGCTCGGTTTCGCAGGTGGCGGCAAGACCCGCGAACAAAGAGCTATAGAGCAGGTAGCCGAGCACAAAATAGATGGGAAAGAGAATTGCTTCAGTCCAGGAGACCTGTACGGTGAACGCTCCGGTCATGACGGCGGCGGCGAAGGGCGAAAAGAAAATGGCAGCACCGGCTATGAGCCAGATGGCAATCTGTGTGAGGCCGACAGCCCCAACCCCGATGAGTTTGCCGGCCAGCAGATCGCCCGGACGAGCTATGGCCAGCATCACCTCGAATATGCGTGAGGTCTTCTCCTGGATGATAGAGCGGGCCACATTCATGCCATAAATCATGGTGGTCATGGAAAGCAACAGAGCCATGACGTAGCCCTTCCAGAGGGAGGCCTCTGGGTTGCTCTTGACGATACGACCGTCTTTACGCGCCTGGAAGGTCGCAATGGAAATGCCGCTGACAAGCTTATCTGCCGCGGCTTGTTGCATGCCGCCAGCCATGAGTTGCGCGTCCACGAGCGCGTGGTTGACGGCGGACCTTAAGCGCGCAGCCGTAATGAAGTCGCCGGAAGACTGTGCGGTGTATGTGGCAGTGGGCGCCTTGCCGGGCATCGCCTCCACCCAGAGGACGCCGTCGAGGGAGCTACTTTTCACCTGCTTAACCAGGGCAGAACGCTGCTCCTGAGTGGCAGGCGCGATCACTTCAACGCGGGCCCTGGCGGTTTGATCGCCGAGGAGCTGATTGCGGATTTGGTTTGCCAAGGCTGGATCGTTGGAGGCAACGGCGATGTGACGGTTGGCACCGAGGCCGAGGCTGGAGAGATAGCCGACGGCGACGATGAGAGCGAAGATGGCCGGCAAGCCAATGGTGGTGGTGCGGAAGGCGCGGCTGCGCACCTGCTCCAGATATTCGCGGCGGGCAATGAGCAGCATGTTACGCATCGACTTTGCCTCCGACGGTCTGAATGAAGATCTCTTCGAGGGAAGGCTCCATGAGCTCAAAGCGGTAGATGGTGGCGATGGCGGAGGCCTCATGCAGCAGCTTTTGTGCGTCGCCGTGTGGCTTAAGGCGAATTTCGGCGTGACCGGAGAAGTTGCGTGCTTCGGCAATTTGGTCGCTCTTGAGGAACTCTGCGCTGCCGTCGAACTCGACGACGACGTGGTTTCGCTCGTAGCGGGACTTGATGGCGCGCATGGTGCCGGAGAGCACCGCTTCGCCCTTGTTGATGAGGCAGATGGCGTCGCAGAGCTTCTCGACCTGATCCATGCGGTGCGTGGAGAAGAGGATGGCCTTGCCCTGGTCCTTGAGTTCCAGCAACGTGTGCTCCAGCAGCTTGGCATTGACGGGGTCGAGACCGCTAAAAGGCTCGTCCATGACGATGAGGCCGGGGTCGTGGAGCAGGGAGCCGATGAACTGAATCTTCTGCTGCATGCCCTTGGAGAGTTCCTCGGTCTTCTTGCCGAGCACATCGGCGATATCCAGTCGATGGGCCCAGCCGCTAGCGCGCTTGAGCGCCTCCGCGCGGGTGAGGCCATGCAACTCGCCAAAGAAGACGAGCTGTTCAAGGACGCGCATTTTCTTGTACAGGCCGCGTTCCTCGGGGAGGTAGCCGACACGTCGGAGACTGGATCGGGCAAACGGCTGGCCAAAGAGATTCACGTGCCCGGTGTCAGGCAGTGTGATGCCCATCATCATGCGGATGGTGCTGGTTTTGCCGGCTCCGTTGGGACCGAGTAGCCCAAACATCTGGCCCGCTTCAATGGACAGGCTCAGGTCGCGGACGGCTATCTTGCTCTCGTAGGTCTTCGATACGCCCTGCAATTCAACAATTGGCATCGAACCCCCGCTGTGCAGCCTGCAATGGGCTGCTGAAACGCGTGAAGCCAGGCAGCTTATGTGTGTCTGTTATATTCCGGGGGCCCGGTGATGACCAGTGCGCTCTTGGTTTCGCCATGAATGTAGCGGCAGCACCAGTCGGTGCGATGGGACTGTTTTTCGGGCACGGAGATGAGGTCAACATAGGTGACGCACCCGTAGAGGAAGATTTTATCTTCCCATAGCTCGATGCGCTCAAATTCTTCATCGCTGCTACAGAGAGAACGCACTTCGCCGCGGCTGAAAGGGCGAATTCCGACGGACTCCCCGGGTAACAGAATCAGGGGCTCGGCCAGCGTGGTTGTGGCAGCGCTGTCGTACTCCGGGGTTTTGGGCAGTGCTGTTTCGTCCTTTGCGATGCGGACGTGGTCTTCTGTGGTGAGGAGCCGCGCGGGCGTGCGGCCGCGGTTGGTGGCCATGACCTTGAAACTATTTTCCATGGTCAGAAAGGGCTCAACGGTCACCACGATCCACGGACGCTCGGCGTTGACATAGGCCTGCGTTTGGGCCAGCGCTGCGGTTGCTGTCTCCAATGCGGCGTGCGATGTTTCCACGCTCGTTTTGGCCAGATGGTCGATGTTTTTCATCATGCGCAGAGCAATCATGATGCCAACGTAGCCTAGCACGGCGAGAACAACAAAGGCTCCCCATAGCATCCGGTCGTGCCATGTCCAGGGCGCTGTGGCGGGCGGCGGGCTGTTGACGATGATTTGCGGCGGCTGCGGCGCGGACGAAGGCTCATCGCCTTCGGGCGCCGGTGTTGGTGCTTGTGAGGGATTGGCCTTGGCGGGGCCGACCGTTTTGGCGGCTGCTGGGGCCGTGCGAGCTGCGCCGGATGTGCCGGTCATTTGCGGCGATGCGGGCACAGCCATGAAGGCTGCAGCACAGAGCGCGATGAAGAGGACCAGCCATCTTGCCATGATGAATGCACTATACCAGTTAAGAGTCTCTAATCTTGGCGCGGGTCTACAGGGCGGAACCCGCCTGCGCACCGGGCGCAGGGCAGACTGCGATGCATGCCTCGGAGCCGCGGACAGCATGAGAATGGATGCACACTGCGCGAGCTATGTGCATCCGCGGCGGATAGATGCGATTAAGCGGATGCGGAGCCAATGCCGTCGTGTTCGTCGATGGAATCCGGCTCAGCGAGTCGAATGAGCCGGTGCAGGTAAGCCCGGGAAATACCGAGGCTGCGTGCCGCCAGTGTCTTGTTGCCGTTGTTGTCGCGCACAGCATCCAGCGCAAGCTTGATTTTGTAATCGCGGAGCTGGCGTTCAAAGGAGCCCTCGGGGTTGTACTCGCTGATGTCGATGACCTTGTCGCCGTGCATGTTGATCGGCAGGTCCTCGGGGCGAAGGATGGGTCCGGGGGCAAGAATGATGGCGCGCTGGATGGTGTTTTCGAGCTCACGGACGTTGCCCGGCCAGGGATAGTTGAGCAGGACGGTCATGGCTTCGGGCGCAATGGCGTCCATCGGCTTCTGGAAAAGCTGTGAATAGTGGCGCAGATAATGATTCGCAATCAGCGGGATGTCCTCGGCGTGGTCAGCCAAGGCCGGAGACGTGATGCGGATAACGTTGATGCGGTAGAAGAGGTCCTGGCGGAACTTGCCTTCGGCAACAAGCTTGGCCAGATCCTGATGCGTAGCGAAGATAAGCCGCGCGCGCAGCGGAATGAGGCGGCTGCTGCCCAGACGGCTGAACTCCATCTGCTGGAGTACGCGCAACAGCTTGACCTGCGTATAGAGGCTGAGGTCGCCGATTTCATCCAGAAAAAGTGTGCCGTCACGAGCCTGCTCGAAGTAGCCCTCTCGCGCTCCGACCGTGCCGGTGAAGGCTCCCTTCTCGTGTCCGAACAGCTCAGCTTCAATCAGGGTCTCAGGGATAGCCCCGCAAGAGACGGCCACGAAGGGACGGTCTGCGCGCGAGCCCAGATTGTGGATGGCGCGAGCAATCAGCTCCTTGCCGGTTCCACTTTCGCCGTTCAACATCACCGTGGCGTTCAGGTTGGCCACGCGGTGAATCATCTGATAGACCTGCTGAATACGCTGGCTTGATCCAATCAGGCGGTCGCAATTGACTGGTGTGTCTGTGCGCGGGGGAGTGCTCCTTGCCGGTTCCTTACCGGCGGAACGATCGTGCGCGCGGGAAAGCAGAGCTTTGAGCTCGCGGGTTGAGGGCGGGCGGCGGCAGCAGCCAGAGGCTCCGAGGCGGACCAGCTCGAGGGCGGTGGGGCGAAGGATGTCATCGGCCATCACCACCGAGGGGATGGCCGCGCCGACCATGCGTCGGGCAATCTCAACGTGCTCCTTGATCTCCCGGCTATTGGCGTTCAGATCAAGAAGCAGGACATCGCATTGCCCGGATTCGATGAACTGGAAGAGCGTTTGTTCTTCAATAGCAAGTTGGAATTGGAACTCCTTACCCAGAGAGGAAGCGAGGAGTGTTTGCAATGCGCTGTCTTCAGAAAGTAGCCCGATCCGAATCATGCTGGGAGATCCCTTTTCTTCCTGCACCTGCGTGCGACGCGACTCAAAATGTACGCCGTAAGGTATTCCCTGGAACTCAACTGAATCCATCTGAAACAGGTTGTTGAAGTCGGCTGGGAAGCGCCCCTGCGTGCGTGGTGATCAGAATGCGTGAACGAATTAAAGAAAGACTCCGCTTAATAGAAATTTTGATGTACGCGTCTTCAGCGGGCCAATAGCACCTTGGTATCACAGAGTCATTAAGCAGTTGTCTAATAGTTGCAAGCCCTGTGAATCAATAACGTCTATCAAGAACAATCGCGATTGCAAATTTCAGCATAAAAGCGTACAGCATGAATCCCTTTTGTGAACTGGGATCGACTGACCTGGGGCCCTCAAATGAAGAACTGCCTCGATGATACTCACAACCCCCAGGGGTTGTGAACGCAAAAAACAGTTACGGCGGTGGAATGGAGTAATCCTTTAGTTACATGTACTTTAAATTGGTGCATGGGGGTTGTCAGGATTTGGGGCACGTGCCTGATAGCAGGAGCATGGGTTTGCATGGAAGGCGCTGGATACAAGATTTTCCTGTGCAGCTCTTTGCCAGGCTGCTTTGCTGTGGGTAGTGTATTGGCATGGACGTAAAGCCTGTTGAGCAGCCAACCGCGGTAGCTGCGGAGCGTTCGCTCGGGATACGCATATTCAACCGCATTTTTAGCCGTCACGCGATGAGCATGGCAGTTCTGCTGGTTCTGCCGGTGCTGCTTTCGCCCGTCTTCAACCTGGAGCGAACCCTGCTTTGGGACCCTGACATATGGTGGCATCTTGCGGATGCGCGGGTCTTGATGGTGACGCATCACTTTATCCGGACCGAGCCCTTTGCCTTTACGGTGCTGGGCCAACACTGGATCAATTGGGAGTGGCTTGCGGAAATTCCGTATTGGATTGGCTACAGCAGTGGGGGTTTGCGGGGCATCTATTGGGTCACCTGGCTGGCGTTTAGCGCGAATGTCCTGCTTGTTTACTGGCGTGGTTACTGGATGACGCGTCATGCCGGAGCGGCGTTGTGGGCAGCCGGGCTGGGCTTTGTGCTGATGACGGTAAACGCGGGCCCCAGGACGATCATCTTTGGCTATCTGGCGATGTCTGTGGAGATGGCAGTTCTGGAGGCTTGCGGGCGCGGAGACCGGCAGTGGCTGTGGCTGCTGCCTCCGCTGTTTGCCGTATGGGTGAATCTGCACGGCTCGTGGGTAATAGGTATCAGCCTGTTGGGCCTTTACATAGCTTGTGGCTTGTTCACGGTCAAGGTGGGTGCATTTGAACAGGAGGCACATTTGTCACGGGACCGCAGGCATCTGCTGGCAGCGTTGGGCGCGAGTATTGCTGCGCTGTTTGTCAATCCATACGGCTGGGAACTGATCTGGAGTCCATTTGACATGATGCTGAACCAGACAGTGAACATCGGCACTATTTCAGAGTGGAAACCGCTGCGCCTGACGACGCCCGAAGGGAGATTCGTTGTGTTGGCGATCGCAATCATGGTGGTGGCGAACGCCATTCGCGGTCGCAAGTGGGCGATCTTTGAAATCGCGACGGTTTTTTTTGCTTGGTATGCGGCCTTTGACCACGTGCGCTTTTCGTTCCTGGCGGCTGTATTGGTAACGCCGCTGCTGGCGAAGGATATTGGGCACGGCTTTCTGGGGAAGCCGGATACGAAGACGATCCCAGTGATGAATGCAGCGATGGTCGCAGCAGCAGTGCTTGTCGTGGTGCTGATGTTCCCGGGCGAGGGCGAACTGCAGAAGACCGTCCGCGCCAAGTTCCCGATGAACACGATTGCGGCAATTGAGCCGACCTGGCGCGTCTTCAACTGGGATGATCTGGGAGGAATGATGTCCTTTGAATCCAGGCCGCACGCCATCGATTCACGGTTTGAAATCTTTGAGCATCATGGAGTGTTGCAGGATTATCTGGCTGCAATGTATCTGAGCAATTCGCTGGAAGTGTTGGACAAGTGGCGGGTTGACCATGTGCTTCTGGAGGAAGCGATGCCGCTCTCTTACCTGTTGCGGCATACTTCGGGATGGCAGGTGGTGCGCAGGGAAAAGACGGAGGGCGGCGAGTTCGTGCTCTACGAGCGGAGTTCGACGAGTCGGGCAGCAACGGGGCAGATCGCTTTGCGCGGAGCCGCTCGCTGAGCGGGCTGGCCGGGCTTCAATGGGAGTGTAAGCCTTGCAGGAGAAAATTGTGAGTGCGGAAGTTGCGCCGGCAGGGAGACGCGTCTGGTATCGCGTGTTCAGCAGGCATGCGATGAACATCGCACTTCTGATGGCTGCTCCAATGCTGATTGCGGAACCGCTGAGCAAGTCGCTCACGTTGTTGCGTGATCCGGACATCTGGTGGCACCTGGCAAACGCGCGCCTGCTTCTGACCACGCATCACTTTATCCAGGTGGATCCCTATTGCTTTACTGTGATGGGGCAACGCTGGATCAATTGGGAGTGGCTTTCGGAATTGCCATTCTGGTTCAGCTATCAATGGATGGGGCTGCAGGGGATTTACCTTTTCACGTGGCTGATTCTTGCAGCCAATACGCTGGTTCTGTATTGGCGCGGTTATGCGACATCGCGCCATGCGGGTGCAGCACTGTGGGCAGCCTTGATAGGGCTCGCGCTCATGACGGTGAATGCAGGGCCACGGACGATCGGCATTGCGTATCTTGCCATGTCTGGTGAACTGGCAATTCTGGAAGCCGCAGAGCAGGGATATTCACAACTTCTGTGGCTGCTGCCGCCGCTCTTCTGTTTGTGGATTAACCTGCATGGAACGTGGCTCATCGGCCTGGTGCTGCTGGCAATCTATATTGCCTGCGGTCTGGTTTCGCTCAACGTGGGCATCTTTGAGCAGAATAGCATCCCAGCGCGAGAGCGCAATCGCCTGCTGCTTGTGATGGCGGCCAGTGTTGCAGCCACCATCGTGAATCCCTATGGCTGGCGGCTGATGTGGGAACCGTTTGACATGGCGTTCAAGCAGAAGTTGAGTGTCTCGGTCATCGACGAGTGGCAACCACTGCATCTGAGCATGCCTCAGGGGAAGGTTGCAGTGGCTGCCATCTTCCTGATGGTATTGGCGAACGCCATACGCAGCCGCAAGTGGAAGCTCTACGAACTGGCTTTTGTCTTTCTCGCATGGTATGCGGCATTTGCTCACATGCGCTTCCTGTTTTTTGCCGCAGTGCTGACAACGCCGCTGCTGGCGCGGGACATGCAGAGGGTGTTCTTCACGGAGTCGGACAAGAAGACGATCCCGGCGATGAATGCACTCATGGTGGTTGGAGCAATGTGCGTGATTCTCTGGGCAATCCCCACGAAGGCACAACTCGAAAGCCGGTTGGCAGACATGTATCCGTTGAAGACGATTGGGGAGATACAACCCGAGTGGAGAACATTGGACTGGTTCCCACTGGGAGGCATGATGGACCTCGCCTCGAAGCCCAACGCGATAGACTCGCGGCTGGATAGCTTTGACCACTACGGCGTGCTGGGAGACTACCTAAGCATGATGAGTGGGCAGAACGCGTTTGAACTGCTCGAAAAGTACAGGATTGATCACGTTCTGGTGAAGAAATCAATGCCGCTTGCCTACCTGTTGGAGCGTTCAACCGCCTGGCGGGTTCTGAGCAGGGAACAGGCGGAGGGCGGAGACGAGTTTGTTCTCTTTGCGAAAGGTGGCGGATCGGGGATGGGCAGCGGAGACAGTTCGCATACGAAAGATGAATTACGGCCGTGAGCAACGCTTAGTCCGCGCGCCTCTGGCTTTCTCGAAATAGCCTCGAAAGATACTTCCCAGGGAAAGGTCGCACAGATAATTTAATTGCATGGGCATCACACCGGTAGAGAAAGCATCCAGAGAAGGGGCCGCGAACTCCGCAGTGATCCGCGTTTTTGATCGCATTTTTACGCGGCATGCGATGAACATTGCCTTGCTGATGGTGATTCCCATGCTGATTGCGCCTACGTTGAATTTTGCGCGGACGCTGCTCGTGGACCCGGACATCTGGTGGCACCTGGCGAATGCGCGAATTCTCATGACCACGCACCAGTTCATTCAGACAGATCCATATTCATTCATGGTGGTAGGCGTGCGGTGGCTGAATTGGGAGTGGCTGGCGGAGTTGCCCTACTGGCTTAGCTACCGGGCCTTTGGGCTGCAGGGTATCTACCTGGTGACGTGGCTGGTTTTCTGCGCCAATGCTCTGTTTCTGTACTGGCGCGGCGTTCGCCTTTCGCACAATGCAACAGCATCGCTGGCTGCGGCGGTGATTGCCATTGTGCTAATGACGGTGAACTCCGGCCCGCGCACGATTGGCCTGGCCTATCTGGCGATGTCGGCAGAGCTGCTGATTCTTGAGGAAGCCGAGAAGGGAAGCACGCGTCTGTTGTGGCTGCTGCCACCGTTGTTCTGTTTGTGGATCAATCTGCATGGGACGTGGCTGATTGGCATTGTGCTGCTGGTGCTTTACATTGCCTGCGGTCTTGTTTCATTCAATGTGGGCGTCTTCGATCAGGTGTCCTTCACCCCGGCGCAGCGCAACCGGCTGCTGGCAGTGTTAGGCGCGAGTGTTGCGGCGCTGCTTGTGAATCCCTATGGCTGGCGGCTGATGTGGGAGCCGTTTGACATGGCTTTGAAGCAGCAGGTGAGCATTTCCTACATCGGGGAATGGCAGCCGCTGAGCCTCGCAATGCGCGAGGGCAAAGCTGCAGTGCTGGCCATTGTCCTAATGGTGGCGGCGAACGCGGTGCGTGCGCGCAAGTGGAAACTCTACGAATTGGCGTTCATTTTTCTGGCGTGGTATTCGGCCTTTGCGCATCTGCGTTTTCTTTTTTTTGCGGCGGTTGTTACTACTCCCATGCTGGCGCGGGACATTGACCGAGCCTTTGCGGGCGAGAAGGACGAAAAGACCATTCCCGTAATGAACGCATTGATTGTTGCGGGTGCGTTGGTTGCAATCTTCTTCGTCTTTCCCTCTGAGACGGCTCTCGCGAAGATGCGCGACATGATGTTTCCCATGAAAATCATACGTACGGTGGATCCCACTTGGAGAACGCTGAACTGGGATTACATTGGCGGGATGATGGATTTTGAGGGCAAGCCCTGCAGCTTTGACACGCGGCTGGACGTGTTTGAGCATTCCGGCGTGTTGCCGGGCTATATGGCGGCCATTAAGGGTATGTATCTGTTTGAGTTTATCGACAGGTATCGCATAGATCACGCGATCGTTCAGGAGTCCTCGCCCATCGCCTATCTGCTGAAGCATGCACAGGAGTGGCGCGTTGCACTGCGCGAGCAATCCTGGAATGGAGACGACTATTTGCTCTTCGCCAAGGTTTCGAAGCCAGCGTTGGAGCCGCCATCTCCAGTCGCACGGAGTGAGCAGCGAGCAGGCAAGGCACAATAACGCGCATCAGAACTGTACGATGATGCGATGTGGGTTTTGCCTGATGTATGGTGTGAAGCAAGGCTATGAAGCAGATTTTCATGCGGCTCATTCTTACGCTTCCTGTGGTCTGGCTGGTGGTGTCGCTGGTCTTTCTGCTGATACATCTGGTGCCGGGCGATCCGATCTTGCAGATGCTGGGCGAGGGAGCCACGCCGGCCGACATTGGCGCTCTTCGGCACCAGTACGGACTCGACAAGCCGCTGTGGGCACAGTATGTGTCGTATTGGGATGGCGTGGTACACGGGAATCTGGGCGACTCCATTCGCCTGCATGACTCCGTGGCGCATTTGATCGCGGCGCGCTATCCTTACACGCTGGCGCTGACGGTGGCGGCTCTTACACTGGGACTTGCGCTGGCCGTGCCTGCGGGAATGTTTGCAGCAGTGCGGCGGGGACGGTTTTTGGATCAATTGCTCTCTGTGGTGAGTCTCTTTGGGCTTTCTGTTCCGGGGATTGCGCTGGGCCCCATGCTCATTCTCATTTTTTCCATCAGGCTGGGCTGGTTGCCCGTCTCCGGAGCCGGCCCGGGTGGAGTGCACGGCGGCATCCAATGGGAGTATCTTGTGCTGCCATCGATTGCCATGGGGGCATCGCTGGCAGCGATTCTCACGCGCATGGTGCGCACTGCGATGCTGGAGGAACTTGGGCAGGACTACATCCGCACGGCACGCGCGAAGGGATTGAGCGAGACGGCGGTGGTGTATCGCCATGCATTGCCCAACACACTGGTGCCCATAGTGACAGTCGTGGGGCTCCAATTTGGGGCGCTGCTGGCTGGGGCCATTGTGACCGAGACAATCTTCAGCTGGCCGGGGCTGGGCAGGCTTGTGGTGAGCGCCATCTCCAACCGCGACTACGCGCTGGTACAGGGATGCCTGCTCGCAATTGGGCTGACCTATGTACTGGTGAACCTGCTGACCGATGTCGTCTACCGATGGGTGAATCCGCGGATGCAGTAGATGCCCAGCACGGCAAAGGCGCCAAGCCGGCAACTTATTTGATGGGAACACCGAGATCAATAATTTCCGCTTCCAGAGTGCCGTCGCGCCGGACGGCCAGCATGGCAATTGTTACGGGTAGCAAGAAGCGGCGGGGGCCGCATGAGCCAGGATTGAGATAAAGCACGCCTTTGCGCCGCTCCATGTGTGGCCGATGCGAATGGCCTGAGAGCACGGCTGCGAATTTGGCTGCTGCCGGGTCAAGGCGCAAGGTGGTGAGGTCGTGCAGTATGTAGATATAGGAGTTCTCGAAGAGCAGGACGTCTGTTTCCGGCAGACGGCTGCACGGTCCGGAACGGTCGATATTTCCCCGTATTGCATGCACTGGCGCAATCTTCGCCAGGGCCTTGAGGATGGACGGGTCGCCAACGTCGCCCAGATGCAGGATATGCTCCACACCTGCGAGTGCAGACAAGACTTCGGGGCGCAGCAGGCTGTGCGTGTCACTGAGGACGCCAATCCTCATCGCTGCAGGCCGAGGAAACTCCCGGAATCGGATTCGGCGTCGGAGTCATCGGCCTCTTCTAGATCGGGCACCGGATCGACCATGTGGCGCAGGTTGCCGAAGTTCCTGGGATCGGAGATCGCCATGCAGAAGCGGTCTTTCCAATTGCCCTGCCAGCGCCAGTTCTTTGCGCCCTTCACATTGCGCATAATGTGCACGGCCGCATATTCCGCAGAGAGGGGCTGCTTGCAATGTACGCAGCGGGGCGAGGCGCCTTTCTTGAAGTGGCCACCGCAGGCGCACGGCGTGAGGAGCGGTTCCCATGCGGCATCTATCTCTCGGTAATTGGCCGCCGAGCGGGGCAACTGCTCCACCGCCTCACTGGAATAAAAGAGAGTGGCGAGCATGCCGCAGGTGTCGCAATACGCATAGGAGTATTGGCCGAAGCGGGCATCCCAGATGGTGTAGCGATAGGTGTGATGACAGTGTTCGCAGTCACCTTTGTATAGAGTTAGCATGGCTCGCATCATATCCCGATTTCGAGCCGAGTGCGAGGGTCAAGTTGGTCGCGAAGTGCGTCCCCCAAAAAATTGAAGCCAAGAACGGCTCCAGCCACGGCCCCAGCCGGGAACAGGATGAGATGTGGCGCGTCGAACAGGTGGAGGCGGGCATCATTCATCATGGATCCCCAACTCGGAGTGGGGGCGGGGATGCCCAAGCCCAGGAAAGACAGGGTAGCTTCCGCGAGGATAACTCCCGCCATGCCAATGGCAGCCTGCACGAGCACGGGCTGAACGATGTTGGGCAGAATGTGGCGGAAGAAGATGCGCAGGCCGCCGGCGCCTAAAGAGCGTGCGGCATCAACATATTCACGTTCGCGGACGGCCATTACCTGCGCCCGTACAAGCCGGGCGTATCCGGCCCACCCCCCGATGGCGAGAGCGAGAACCAGATTAGTAAACCCCGGGCCGAGAAATGCGGCGAATGCGATGGCGAGGAGGATACCCGGCAGTGCCAGAAATGTGTTCATCGCAAATGTTGTGAGCGCCGTATCCACCCAACCGCCCAGGTAACCGGCAAGACCACCGACGGCCAATCCCAGAGCCAGCGAGACTGCGACGACGCTAACCGAAACAGCGAGAGAGAGCCGCGCACCCCAGAGCATGCGCGAAAGCGTGTCGCGGCCCAATTCGTCAGTGCCGGCGAGATGCTCGTTAGAGGGGCCTTCGAGTCGATGCGCCAGGTCGATGGATGCGGGATTGTACGGTGACAGCCATGGCGCAGTGAGTCCCGCTACAACAAACCCCACCAGCAGCACGAGACCTACAAGAGCCAGAGGCTGTCGTTGCATGAGGCGGCGCAGGTTGCGGGCGAAGGATAAACTCATGGGCACTGCAAGAATACCGCGACTGCCGCGCTGGAGTAGTGTTGAAGATGAATATGGTAATCCTGCGAAATTCTTTTTGGGTGTGTGTTGCGATGGTATTGGTTGTTGCTGGCACGCCGGCAAGCTCCTATGCGCAGCCGGGTGCGGGCAGAATCATGCCTTCCGAGGCGGAACAATTGCTGGCTCTGGCGAATCAGGCGCGTGCGAGTTCTGGCGCAAGGCCGCTGCAGTGGGATTCGGCGTTGGCAGCAGCGGCACGGCGCCATTGCCTTCTGATGGCTGCCGAAGGGCCCATCTCGCATCGCTATGGCGGCGAGCCGGATCTGGCCGAGCGCGCGGGGCAGGCTGGCGCGCACTTTGACCTGATTGAGGAAAACGTCGCAGTGGCCTCCTCCGCATACGACATCCACGACGAATGGATGCACTCGCCCGGCCACCGCGCCAATCTTCTGAATCCGCAAGTAAACCGGGTGGGTATAGCGGTGGTGGCGATCCGTGGGGTGGAATATGCCACTGCGGACTACTCGCACGACGTTGCTGACCTTTCGGGTTTGCAGGTGGAGGCGCGTGTGGCTCAACTGGTGCGCCCGAGCGGCGTGAGCATCCTTGCCGACTCGTCGCAGGCGCGTGCTGCATGCAGGACGGATGAAGGGATTCCACCTGCGCACAATGGACTACAGCCGCTTTTCATCATGCGCTGGCAGGACTCGGATCTGGCCCGGCTACCCGAAGCTTTGCAGCAGAAGCTAGCTACGCACCGCTATCGCAGTGCTGCCATCGGCAGTTGCCAGGCGCGCGGCGTATCGGGCACTTTTACGGCCTATCGGATTGCGGTCATCCTTTACTGAGGGCTGCGCGCATACTTCAGCCGAAGCGCTGATTCTGTTGCCAGAAGATCGCCCACGGCAGGCGCGGTGGCCCGCAGACGAAGATGTCGGGATGCCTCAGGCTTTCTTCGTTGTGGATACCCTGGCGGTTGCCGTTATGACCGGCAAGGAGGCAGCCTGTGAGGGCATCATCCACTTCACTGCGCGAAAAGCCGACCACGATGAGCGTGCTGGGTGGCGGCGTGGGGTAGCCGCGCAGCCATGCCGAGTTGGTCATGCTGAGGGGCTGCGGCAGATGCTGGGCCGGGCCGAGGATTTCGATCGCGCCCGCTTCGCCATAGTTGCCCACGAGTACACCCACATTCTCCAGCTGACCGGGCGGCAGGGAATTGCGAATTGCGGCGACAGTGGAAACCAGTTGGTTCCAGCCGATCTCTTCGCGCAGATCGCTGTTGTGCTGTAGAGCAAAGTCGCGTAGAGGGCCGGCATTCTGCACGGGCAGAACAAGGGCGCACACGTAGGCCCCACACGCGGTCAGTCCGGTTACAAAGACGGCGGTGATGGTGCATCGTGTGAGCCTGCTGAGGAATGCCAGTACGCGCTCCGCGCCGGATGAGCCACCCGCGAGCAACATGGGATATGCAGCGCCCACATAGTAGCCACGCCCCTTGGCGAAGTAAAACAGCAGCAGGGGAATGAGATACATCCAGCCGACCATGCGGTAGCGTTTGTCGCGCATGTAGAACACGAGTCCGGTTAGCGCCAGCGGGACTGCAACGACATTCATGCAGATCAGCGCCTGATCGCTGAGGAAGCTGTCCGCGCGCCCCTCGGCCACATCGCGCCTATGAATGTGTTGCAGGAAGCGGTACGAGATGAAGTCGTGGTGGACGAGCCAGAGAATGTTGGGAAGAAAGATAAGCAGCGCCAGGGCGATTCCGCCCCAGAACCAGCCCGTTTTCACATAATGCCGGGCACTGGTGAATAGCACGCCGCCAAGGATGCCGGCGATGAAGAAGACGATGGAGTACTTGGTTTGCAGTCCCAGCCCAGTGGCAGCGCCTATGGCCAGCCACCATCGGGGGTCTTCGCTTTTAAGCAGGCGGATGGTGAAGTAGGCAATCAATACCCACCATAGGTAGTCGAAGCTGGTGTACTGGAACTCCGTTCCGTTGAAGAGTGCTAGTGGGGTGAACACGACGGAAAGGGCTGCCACTGATTGAGCCATGCGTCCGGCGCCTAGTTCGCGTGCCATAAGCCCGGTGAATACCACCACAACAACCTGAGCGAGGACGGAAAAGAGTCGCAGGCCCACGAGCGACAGACCGAAAAGTGAGAGGGCGATGCGCTCGAGCAGAGGGGTCAGTGGTGGGTAGGCTACAAAACCCCAGTCGAGATGGCGTGCATTGCTGAGGAACTGCAACTCGTCGCGATGAAAGCCGTAGCGGCCGTTGGTGGCGATATGGATGAGCGCTTCAACTGAGGCGATGGCAACCAGCACAGCAAGGTCGCCGTGTGGCTTCGTGGCGACAAGGTTTCTCCCGGCGGGAAGCATGGCCCTCCTGTATACAGTCCAAGTTCGAGAGAAGTACGCTGGCGCGCATCGCCGGGTTCCTTAATTTCTCTCCCAGGGCTGGGGAACGCGCACGGAGGCCATTCCTGCTGCGGTTGCAGCCTGAATGCCCATGTCGGTGTCTTCAAAGACGAGGCAGTGCTCGGGCTCCACGCCCAGTCGCACGGCGGCCAGCAGGAAGCCATCAGGCGCAGGCTTGCCGTTCTGGTAGTCCTCAGCGCACACCAGCGTTGCAAACTTCTCCAGCAGGTTGAGGGCGGTGAGGGAACCCACCACGGAATTGCGCCGGCTGCCCGAAACCACGGCAAAAGGGATGCGGCCGTGCTGCGCATCGATGTGCTCGACCACCTCGGGAATCGCCTTGAGCTGCGGCAGTTGCTCGTAGTAGAGTTTCTCCTTGCGCTTGGCCACCGCTTCGACGGGCATGTTCAGCCCCTGCTCCTCGTTGAGCGAGGCGATAATCTCAGTTACAGGCCTACCACCCCAGGCATAGAAAAGCTCCTCGGGAAACACGCAGTTCCACTCTGCCAGCGCTCTCTTCCAGGCAACATAATGGAGCGGCATTGAATCGACGATGGTGCCATCACAGTCAAACAGATAAGCGCGGAAGGCGCCGCCGGGTAATTGTAGTTTCATTCTTTAAAGCAGACTCCTTTGTGAAATTTTTGAGCGAAGTGAGGTGCAGGGGATTCATCGTGCGGTGGTTGCTTCCTTTGCCGGATCGCGGCCGCCTTCACCGGGTTTGGTGGGTTCCATTTGGAGCGCATTGTTGAAGCGATTGAAGTAGTTGAAGAGGCCAATCGCGCAGAGCAATTCGACAATTTCGCCTTCGGAGTAGAAACTGCGCAACTCCTCGAATTGCTCGTTGGTTACAGCATGAGCGTCGCGCGTAACGGTTTCCGCCAGGCGCAAGGCTGCCTTTTCTGCAGGCGTAAAGTCACTGCGCTCACGCCACTCAGACAGATGCGTCAACTGGTCGTCTGTCCAGCCCAGATTGCGAGCCAGAATCGTGTGGCTGGCCAGGCAGTAGGGAGTTTCATTCACCTGACTGGTGCGGACGATGATGAGTTCCTTCAGCTTGGTTGGAACCGTGCCGGTATTCAGCACAGCGGCAAAGTGGGCCTGCATCGTGGCAAAAATCTCCGGCCGGTGCGCCATCACGCGGAACATGTTGGGCACGTTGCCCCGCACGGAAAATACTTTGTCGAAGAGTGCGGCGAGGTCAGATGTGACTTGGCTGTGGTCCAGCCGGCTTATGCGGGACATTCTCCCTCCTGTGGGCCTACTTCTATCCTATATTTCATGGATGTTCAACGCGCCGTCACAGTATTTTTGACGTCCCGGGTTCAGTCTGATAATTTGATATAGGACAATCAAAAGCCAGACACTCCTCAGTAGCTCAATGGCAGAGCATTCGGCTGTTAACCGAAGGGTTGTAGGTTCGAGTCCTACCTGAGGAGCCAAAGAATAGAATAATGCACACGCGATTGTCCGGTTTCCCATCCAGCAGATCTCCTCACATCGCTAATCCGACATCTCGTACGTACGCCTGGTTCGTCGACTCTTAACGTACTGCTCCCTCAACAATCTTGGAACCAGCCTGTCACCGGGTGCAAGGGGTGCGGGTGCTTACCAGGTTTAGCGTGTCTCCGTCTTTGCTTGCTGGGGCAGCGTCCTTCATGGATTGGCATTAAGCGGCTGTTGGACGCAATTTTCTCTCGTCAACATAAGAGTCGCGAAGATCAGATGGCGGATGCATCGCTTGCAAGACCGGCTTGCAGGCAGTGCAAGCTAGCAAGGCTGGAGAGCAGCGATATGCCTGAGCAACATCTTGTTGTAACAAATGCCAGTAGGTGTGCAAGGTCTTCTTGAAAAGACGCAGGCCGTCGTCACACTCGATCGGGGGTTCATGCGGAGTTCGAGGCAGTGTGCGCATGATGCCAGCCTTGGGGCTGCAATGTACCAACCGTGCATTAACTGGCACTTTTGGCAGTGTTTAAAAGCATCTCAGCTGCTTACGCTTACTCCAGTTGTACCTAGTGGCCTATTGCGGCGGAGTGTTGGCGCCAGTCGTGATGCATAGAACGGACTTAGCGAGAGGTGCAGCACTCGACGGAGAAGAGATCATGTGGAGGCGCCTTGCTTTCGGAATCAGCGGAGCATGGATTCTCCTTTTCTTTACCTACACACACTTCGGCTCGGTGCCTGCTACAGCACAGGCGCTTGAGGCGGGGCCCGTCTATCAAACGTCTTTAGACTGGCCAACTGATATTGAAGCTACTCATGGTTTGGGCAGGCCCAACCTGCCGCTTGGGGCGGGTGCTAAGCCCCCAGACAGTTTCGTGAGCCACCCAGAGCTTGAAACAGAAGTCCCGGCGGCCGGAGCCACGGAAAGCTATGTTTTGCATTCCACGGTTCCGAAGCAGCATTTTCAACTTAGAAGAGCGGTCCGGCAGGAGTTTGAGTTTTTGACCATTGAGCATGGGTTTAGGCTCATGCAAGACCCAGCGCTTCGCAGCCAGTTACTTCACGGGCGCTTTTTTCACAACTGGATAGTCTCATTCCAAGGATATGACCTGAAGCGCTGGGGGGACGGTGACAGCTTCCTCGTGAATGACATTGCGCATCCTATGCAGGGCGCAGTTGCAGGTTGGATTTTTCTGCAAAACAGCCCTGTGGGCAGTACAAGGGTCATAGGAAAGGATCCGCAGTATTGGACAAGTCGCCTGAAGGCAATGGCGTGGGCAGCAGCATTCGAAGTGCAATGGAAGATCGGTCCACTGAGCGAGTCAAGCATAGGCAATGCGGGCGGCTGGGAGTATGTGCCTGGCTGCGGTACGAGTCCACAATGCCTCAATATTCCCCACCATAAGCCTGCGACTAACAACACGGGGCTGTCAGATTGGATTCTGACGCCGGTTGCGGGGATGGGATGGATCATGATGGAGGACACGATCGACAAATATATTGTAGGTAAGGCAGGAGAACACAGTCGGGTGGCTGCAGTAATCTTGCGGAGTGCTCTTGAACCTACTCGCAACTTTGCTGCTCTGTTTAATGGTGTGCTGCCGTGGAATAAGGAGTATGGCAATAGGCATTTCATTCGCTCGGCTCCCCCGATGGTCGGTAATGTCAGCGGTGATGACTCGTGGAGGAGACAACGGAAGAGCGTTGGAATCAACTTTGTGAATATAAGTCTACCGGGAGTCGATGGAGACTGTTTGCACTGCCGGCAAAATCATCCGGGCATCGGGTTTCCATATGAATTTCGCCTGCTGGAAAGCCTGTCCCTGGATTGCGAGATCAACCACCTGACAGGTGATGGCAGCGGCGCTCCAACATGGGAGGGTCTATTTGGAGCAAAGTTTGGGACGCGCACAGAGAATTGGGGATTATTTGCCAAACTTCGTCCTGGCTTCATCTATTACCAGAATGCGTGGAGTGGGGGAGAGAACTCGCATCGCACCAACCTTAGCCGACTTGCCCTGGACGCTGGTGGAACGTTGGAGTTTTACCCAAGCCGGCGATCTGCGATAAGAATAGATTTCGGCACAACCCTGGTTCGTTATCTCCAGGACTACCCGAATCCGAATATATCCACACTTGGAAGAATTATTTCGACGGATTACTACGTTACTCAGGGGAATGTACAGATCTCAACTGGCTACAGGATTCGTTTCTGACAGGCGAGCGCAAGTTACTGAGCGATTCATGAGCGTGCAATGGCCAGTTCTTCTTGTTTGTTGCTTTGGCGAGAATATCTGAGCTTGGATTTGAAGACGCCAGTTTAATAGGGTTGCAAGCCAACAATAACGGCATTGCGATGGCCTTCGGTGTCGGGTTTGATCGTGCGCTCTCCAGACATATTTAATTGCGCACCACAATTCGACTTCTTTATGACCCTCTATCAATCTCCCCGGGGAATCAATAACCAGAGCATTTATCGCATCAGGCGGGTATTGTGTCCAATTTGGCTCCTGATTGAGTCAGAATGGACCGTTTGCCAGTGTGATTGGACGAGGGAAGAAGCCCGCAAGTTGCCCAACTGCAAAGTGCTAGCAGTTTTCGTAGTTGCGGAAGTCCCCTCATATTTCTATGCTCGGTTGCTGAAGCAGGAGTGCGGGTGTTTAAGGCGGTTACTTGCGTAGCTGAACTGAGGTATGTTGCCCATCTGAACAAGCGCTTTGCAGCAGTTGGAGTGTGAAAGGAGCATTGTGATGGTCGCCGCGAATGAAGGGAAAACCCCATCTATATCGTATGTAGAGTGTGTAGAACAGAAGCGCCTGAATGATTCACGTGAGTTAGGCGTTCCGTGGAAGAAATGGGGACCATATCTGAGCGAGAGACAGTGGGGCACGGTGAGAGAGGACTACAGCCAGGATGGCAACGCCTGGGGGTATTTCACTCACGATCAGGCGCGTTCGCGTGCGTACCGTTGGGGGGAGGACGGGCTTGCCGGAATCTCGGACGATCACCAGCAGCTGTGTTTCGCATTGGCGCTTTGGAACGGCCGCGATCCAATCCTGAAGGAACGCATGTTTGGACTGACCAACAGCGAAGGCAATCACGGCGAAGATGTAAAGGAATACTACTTTTATATTGACAGCACTCCGACACATTCCTACATGAAATATCTATACAAGTATCCGCAGAGCGAGTTTCCGTATCGTGACCTGGTGGAAACCAATCGCGGCCGGTCGCGAGAAGAGTTCGAATATGAACTTTTGGACACCGGCGTCTTTGATGACGATCGGTATTTTGACGTCTTCGTAGAGTATGCGAAGGCGAGTCCCGAAGACATGCTGGTGCAAATCACGGTTCACAATCGCGGGCCCGAAGCCGCGACCATCCATGTGCTTCCTACACTCTGGTTCCGAAATACGTGGTCATCGGAAGGCGAAACACAGAACAAGCCGATCCTGAAGTGGGCAGGCGAAGGAGTAGTAAAGGCGACTCACCCCACCCTCGTAGATTACACGCTGCAGTGTGACGGGAATCCAGAGTTGCTATTTACTGAAAACGAGACCAATGCCAACCGCTTGTGGGGGCAGCCGAACCCGACGCCATACGTGAAAGACGCATTCCACGAGTACGTGGTGAACGGAAATAAGACAGCTGTCAATCCAGATCGATCGGGGACAAAGGCTGCAGCTCATTATGTGCTGCAGGTCCCCGCTGGTGGGAGCGAGGTCGTTCGTGTGCGGTTGAGTTCTTCGCCGGCGGATGTTCCTTTCACGGACTTCAATCAGGTGGTTACGTCTCGGCTTGCAGATGCAGATGAGTTTTATGATCGCATCACTCCGGCCTCGCTCAGCGAAGATGAGCGTCGGGTTCACAGGCAGGCGCTGGCGGGAATGCTGTGGAGTAAGCAGTTCTACTATTTCGATCTGGATAAATGGCTGTGTGAACATGACGCTCATCCAATGACAGGACGCGGACTCCGCAGTCTGCGGAATACCGAATGGTTTCACATGTTGAACAGCGACATCATCTCCATGCCGGATAAATGGGAGTATCCATGGTATGCGGCGTGGGATCTAGCATTTCATACCATTTCGCTGTCGCTGGTGGATTTCGACTTTGCGAAGGACCAACTACTGCTCATGCTGCGCAATCTCTATGCGCATCCGAACGGGCAGATTCCAGCGTACGAGTGGAACTTCAGCGATGTGAATCCTCCGGTGCATGCCTGGGCAACGCTATTCCTATTCAATGTTGAAAAGGAACTGGGGCGCGCCGACCTTCGCTTTCTGGAGCGCTCATTCCAGGGGCTGATGCAGAACTTCAATTGGTGGGTTAACCGAAAGGATCCTGATGGCCGCAATGTATTTGCGGGCGGCTTCCTTGGATTGGACAATATTGGCGTCTTCGATCGCAGTTCGAAGTTGCCAACCGGCGGCTCCCTTGACCAGGCAGATGGAACAGCATGGATGGCGTTCTATTGCCAGAATATGTTGGAGATCGCCAGCATTCTTACTGAGTACGATCCGATGTACGAGGACATCGCATTTCGATTCGTCGAGCAATTCATCTGGATTACCTATGCAATGCAGCGGATTGGTGAAGGCCACGATAAGATGTGGGATGAAGTGGATGGATTCTTCTACGATCTACTCCACTTTCCAGATGGCCATGCAACGCGGCTCAAAGTTCGTTCCATGGTCGGGTTGCTCCCGGTTTGTGCGTCAACGGTTTTCGAGCCGGGATTTCTCAAGAAGCATCCTCGGTTCACAGAACTTGTTGAACTATTCAAGAAGAGGCACCCGGATGTTTTGAAGCAGATCGGTCGTACAGAAGAGACCGTGGTGGGCTACGGGGAACGAAGGGTCTTGTCCGTGCTCGACAAGGAAAAGCTGCAACGTGTTCTCGGATACATGCTGGATGAAGAGGAGTTTCTCAGCCCATATGGAATCCGCTCGCTGTCACGCAAGCATCTTTCTGACCCGTTCATCTTCCAAGTTGACGGGCAGGAATACAGGGTTGACTATCTTCCAGCCGAATCCAATTCCGGCATGTTCGGAGGCAACTCCAACTGGCGTGGCCCGATCTGGATGCCAGTCAACGGCCTGCTGATACGCTCACTGATCAACCTCTATCAATTTTATGGAGACGACTTCAAGGTTGAGTGTCCAACCCGGTCCGGCAACTATTTGACGCTGTTCGAAGTGGCTCAGGAACTGGCGCGTCGGCTGTCGAACATCTTCCTGCGCGATAATAGCGGACGTCGCCCGGTATACGGCGGAGCAAAGAAGTTCCAGGAAGATCCATATTGGCGCGACTACATCCTGTTTTATGAGTACTTCCACGGCGACAACGGGGCCGGCCTTGGAGCCAGCCACCAGACAGGGTGGACCGGGCTGATAGCTCGCTTGCTGGATATGTTCGCGAGGATTGACGCCAAGAGGTTGCTGGAGACGTCAAAGGCGGACCTTATCGCTGAGGCGACACGCGAACAGGTCACCGGACGCTAGAGGGTTAGTGGAGCGCGAAATAAATGGCGTAAGCGCGACGAACAGAAGTTGAGAGCGGACTGCCAAAGGTCGTGGCAGCTACTCATCTCTTGTGCACTAGGCGGTGGGGTGATGTGCTAAGCCCAGGCACGCTCTGCTATGAAGTTATAACAGTATGCATCCTGGCTGCGATGCAATGTTTCATTGCGGAGAAATCATTCGGCAACCAGAAGAAGGTCTGGGGCGATGTGGGCTATCAAGAGCAGGTAGAGGCGAATTATACCCGGCATATGCTGCTCAGAACTTGACCACGCGCCGCTTAAAAACAACAGCAGGCGAAGACGAAGTCGATAACACAGGAACCGTACCAGGGCCCGGGCGCTCGCCAAGATGGAGTCGCCGTTCCAGGTACTCATGCGCGTATTGGGCCTTACCAAAGTGCACTACCGAGGTTTGAAGAAGAATCACTACTGGCTGTGCACGCGCTTTGTACTGGCCAACATCTGCCAGCACTGGATACGTCTCGCAAATATCAATCTTCAAACGCAACCATCAGGACGTAGTGTGTCCGCAGCCGGACGAGCTATATCCAGCGGTGAAACAAGCAGCCCGAACTCGACAATACGTCGAGCCTGATCTGATAAGGCCAACACTCAGGATGCCAGCCCTTATTACTCGCGATTATTCAGCGCTTCCCAACTAATTGGCGGTACTGCTGGGGCTCAGACGATGATTGCTGGAGCCACAGCAGTGCAAGAGCAGTCCTATAGTCTGATTGCTCCTCTGTGGGTATTCCTATTCAACTGCAATTGGATACGTTCTACTAACGACGTGGGGAAGTGTCATGGTATTACTACTGACCTGAAGCAGTAATGTCCATGCTCCCGGGCCAATGTGGATTACGTCCGTGTATAGAGGGAATGTACAGCCCTGGAGCGTGTCTTCCGAACGTTTGTCCAAGTCTTGCGAGGTGCGAACTATCAATGTTGCCAGTGGCACTACAAGCGGCGAGGG
>JAKAFB010000044.1 GCA_021818105.1 Acidobacteriota bacterium | reverse complement strand
TTGCGCACCGCGGCAATGGTGTCGTCCTGATAGGCAATGTGGATCCACGAGAGCAGAATGGCGAGCATGATGCTGGCCGCAGACCATAGCACGCGCTGGCTCCAGCCGCTGTTCCAGGTGACGGCCAGCGCCAGCAGCGCCGTGATGAGGAAGGTGATGGCCAGGTCGTAGTTGAAGCGCAAGAGCAGCGGCGACGCGATGCCGATGAGGAACGAGCCGAGCGCACCCCCGGCGGCAAAGAGCAGATAGAAGAGCGTAGATTCTGAGGCGCGGCGCGGGCGCAGCGCGTACGCCTCAACGTGCAGGAAGAGACAAGAGATGAGGGTCTCCAGCAGGAAGAAGATGATGCTCACGCGCAGGGGGAGCGACACGTTGGCCTGTGCGAGCATATAGGCCAGCCCGCCCAGCATCACGACAAGCAGCCGCGTAGCCAGCGCACGGGGAAAGATCCGCGGCATCTGGAAGGCGAGGATGATGGTGATGAGATAAACGGCGAGCGGCAGGATCCACAAGAGCGGAATGGCCGCGATGTTGGAGGTGAGATGGCGGGTGACAGCTGCCAACTGCATCGCAGCGCCCATGGGTAGCAGCACCCACAGCAGCTTGTGGCTCAACGAAGCCGCGGGTGGAGCGGCTTCTTCTGCCGGGAAGGTGTGCACAAACGGAGCTGCGGAGCGCACGCGCCAGGTGAGGGTGGCAGTGAGCAGTGCGAAGGCGGCGAAGCCGCAGGCCCAGACCAGGCGCTGCGTCTGCAGCGTGAGGCGCGGCTCAATGAGGACAGGGTACATCCCCAGCGCCAGCAGAGAGGCGAAGTTCGAAAGTGCAAAGAGACGGTAAGGGATTCCTGCGCCGTGCAGCCTGTGCCACCAGAACTGCAGCAGCGGGCTGGTGGCGCCGAGCATGAGGAAGGGCAGACCGATCCACACGCTGAGCGCGGCAAAGACGGTGGTGACGGGATGCTCTGCCCCGCCGCCTTGGCCTACGCTCTGCGCAGCCCAGGCGATAGCAGCAAAGGAGGCCAGCGCGAGCAGCAACAGATGCAGGCTCCAGCGCGCACTACGCGTGAGCCAGTGCGCATAGAGATACGCGCACAGCAGGGCCGTCTGAAAGAAGACGAGGCAGGTAATCCAAACCGCAGCCGAACCGCCCAGCCAGGGCAGCAACTGCTTTGCCGCAACCGGTTCTACGAGGAACAGAAGAAAGGCACCGAGGAAGACGGCGCCGGAGAAAAAAAACCGCAGTCGGACGGTGCCCTCCTGCGGTGTAGCCATAGGTTTAGCGACTCGCGGTGGCGGGCAGAATTTCGTCCACATCCACCCATTGCGTGGGATAGTTGCCGGTGTAGCACGCGGTGCAGTAGCCCTTGCCGTCGGTGCTGCCGCAGCACTTGAGCATGCCGTCAAGCGAGAGATAGGCCAGTGAGTCCGCCTCGATAAAGCGGCGAATCTCTTCAATGGACTGGTTTGCGGCGATGAGGTCGCGTTTGCTCGGCGTGTCCACGCCATAGAAGCAAGGCGAGATGGTGGGCGGGCAACTGATGCGCAGGTGAACTTCCTTTGCGCCTGCGCCGCGCACCATGCGCACAATCTTGCGGCTTGTTGTCCCGCGGATGATCGAGTCATCAATGAGCACCACGCGTTTGCCCTCGAGTAAATTGCGCACCGGGTTGAGCTTGAGGCGCACGCCAAAGTCGCGCACGCGCTGTTCCGGCTCGATGAACGTGCGGCCGACGTAGTGGTTGCGGATGAGGCCGAAGCGGAAAGGGATGCCGCTCTCATCGGCGTAGCCCAGCGCGGCGGTCACACCGGAGTCCGGCACGGGCACGATGATGTCAGCGGGAATGCCCGACTCGCGAGCAAGCTGGCGGCCCATCTGGTCGCGGCTCTCCTGCACCCAACGGCCGAAGATGCGGCTGTCTGGCCGCGCAAAGTAGACGTGCTCAAAGATGCAGCTCGACTGTGGAACGCCGTTGGCGTACTGGCGGCTGGTCACGCCGTCTTCGGTGACCATAACGAGTTCGCCGGGCAGGACATCGCGCTCGTACTCGGCGCGCAGAAGGTCAAAAGCGCAGGTTTCGGAGGCGAAGACGATGGTGTCGGGCCCGTCGGGATTCTTGATGCGCCCCATGGACAACGGACGGAAGCCGCGCGGGTCGCGGGCGGCAAAGATGCGGTCGCGCGTCATCATCACGATGGAGAATGCGCCGTCCACCTGCGAGAGCGAGTCGGCGATGGCGTCCACGAGCGTGCCCGCCTTGGAGTGCGCGATGAGCTGCACGATGATTTCTGAATCGGATGTGGTCTGGAAGTAGGCACCCTCGCGCTCCAGCCGGGCACGGATGTTGCCGAGGTTTACGAGGTTGCCATTGTGCGCGATTGCGATGAGGCCCTTGGTGGAGTCCACGCGGATGGGCTGCGCGTTCAGCAGGGCGGAGTCGCCCGTAGTGGAATAGCGCGTGTGGCCAATCGCCATCTGGCCGGGCAGCTTCTGCAACACGTCTTCGGTAAAAATCTCCGAGACGAGGCCCATGCCCTTGATGTTGGCCAGCCGCTGGCCGTCGGCGGTGGCAATGCCCGCCGACTCCTGCCCGCGATGCTGCAGGGCATAGAGCGCCAGATACGCCTGCCGCGCTGCTTCAGGATGGCCGTGGATGGCTGTGATGCCGCACTCCTCGCGCAGCTTGGGGTCTGATGAGTCCTTGATCCGAAAATCCAGCCCCGGGCAACTCATTTCTGTTGTGTCGGCGATGCCTTCAACCCCCTGAAAGAGCAGATGACTCATGCGGTCACCTCGTTATGCAGGGCAGCTTCCAGCGAGTGCTCCCAGGTCCGGGCAAGTTCATGAAGCGATGCGGAGATGAAGGTGTCGCCGTACACGGTAATCTCCAGCCGGTCACCGCCGGTGGTGCCAATGCGCGCGGCGCGGAAGCTGAAGTGCTCGGCAAGTTCTTCTATGTCCGAGATGTGATTGGGCGCGGCGGTCACAATCATGGTGGAAGCCGGCTCAGCAAAAAGGCCGAAGAGCGGATGTACCATCAACTCCTGCTCCTGCTCGACCTTCGCGCCGATGTGATTGGCAAATGTGGCCTGCGCAAGCGCTACGGCGATGCCTCCGTCGGAGATCTGGCAGGCGGAGTGCACAAGTTCGCGGTTGGCTAGCTCACTGAGCAGGGTGTGCAGATCGGCCTCCGCGTCCAGGTCGAGCGGAGGAGGCTGACCCCACACACCGCCGAGCACGACCTTCGCATATTCCGATGAGCCGAAGACAATGAGCTCAGCATTGGCTTCGGCGCCTGTGAGCGAGGTATCCTCCGGCACCACTTCGGCCTCATCACCGAGCACTCCGGGAACGATACTCCGCTGGCCATCGACGTCATCGATATGCCTGGGAGTTTTCAGGTTGGGGTTGGGCGCTTCGCCCCGGGGAATGGGCCACAGCAGGATGACAGCGTCACCGGCCTGCTGGAAGTCAGCAGGCACGGCCTTTGTCACGTCATCGAGAATGCCCACGATGCCAAGCACCGGCGTGGGATAGATGCCTTCACCGCGCGTTTCATTGTAGAGGGACACATTACCGCCGGTGATGGGCGTGCCCAATGCTGTGCAGGCTTCGGCAATGCCGTCAATGGCGGCGGAGAACTGCGCCATTATCTCCGGCTTCTCCGGGTTACCGAAGTTGAGGCAGTTGGTCGCAGCCACCGGAGTGGCTCCAGTTGCCGCGACTTTGCGCGCCGCCTCGGCCACGGCATGCATCGCGCCCAGCTTCGGGTTGAGATAAGCCCACCGTCCGTTGCCGTCCAGCGCCATGGCCAAGCCACGCTCATGGCCCGGCGTGCCGCTGCCCTTGATGCGCATCACGCCCGCCTCGCCGCCCGGTCCCTGCACGGTGTTGGTCTGGACCATGGTGTCGTACTGCTCATGTACCCAGCGCTTGGAGCAGATGTTGGCGCTGGCGAGTAGCTTCTTCAGGTCGGAGGTATAGTCGCGGTCTGTTTCCAATGCGGCGAGCGCTTTCTCCGGCGGATTCAGCGATACAGGCGCTTTCCACACGCCGATGGGGCGATGGTAGCGCGGCGCGTCATCTGTGAGCGACTGGTTGGGAATATCCGCGACAAGCACACCGTGATGGCGAATGCGAAGTCGTGGCTCGCTTACAACCTTGCCCACAATCACCGCATCCAGGCCCCACTTGGCAAAGATCTTCAGCACCTCGTCTTCGCGGCCCTTCTCAGCCACCAGCAACATACGCTCCTGGCTCTCAGAGAGCATGATCTCGTAGGCGCTCATGCCGGTTTCGCGCTGCGGCGCCAGATCCAGATCCATCTCCACGCCCACGCCGCCACGCGCACCCATCTCGCAGGAGGAGCTGGTGAGACCGGCTGCGCCCATGTCCTGAATGCCGACGACGGCACCCGTCTTCATGGCCTCAAGACAGGCCTCCAGCAGCAGTTTTTCCATGAAGGGGTCGCCCACCTGCACGTTGGGCCGCTTTTGCTCCGCACCTTCTGTGAACTCCTCGCTGGCCATGGTTGCGCCGTGGATGCCGTCGCGGCCCGTCTTTGCCCCCACGTAAATCACAGGGTTGCCGGTGCCGCTGGCCTTGGCGTAGAAAATTTCGTCCTTGCGCACCAGGCCCAGCGCGAATGCGTTCACCAGCGGATTGCCACTGTAGCAGGGCTCAAACTTGGTTTCGCCGCCCAGATTGGGTACGCCAAAGCAGTTGCCATAACCGGCAATGCCGCTCACCACCCCCTCGACGATCGCATGATTCTTCGCCACGAGCTTTCGCTCTTCCGCGTCAGCGTCGGCTTCCGCGACGATTGGGCCGAAGCGCAGTGAGTCCATCACCGCCAGCGGTCGCGCGCCCATGGTAAAGATGTCCCGCAGGATGCCGCCCACGCCTGTGGCTGCGCCCTGGTAGGGCTCAATGTAGCTCGGGTGGTTGTGCGACTCAATCTTGAAGGCGCAGGCCCAGCCGTCGCCTACGTCGATGATGCCCGCGTTCTCGCCCGGCCCCTGCACCACGCGGTCGCTCCGGGTGGGCAGGCGCTTCAAGTGCACGCGGCTGGACTTGTAGGAGCAGTGCTCGCTCCACATCACGCTGTAGATGCCCAGCTCAGTAAGTGAGGGTGTGCGGCCCAGCGCGGCCAGAATGCGCTCGTACTCTTCAGGAGTGATGCTGTGCTGCTTCAAGAGCTGCGGTGTAACCGTAGCCGGCTCAGGGACGACTGGAGAGGATGCGGATGTCATCACGGTTGCTTATATTGTCGCATGGTAGACGACAGGCAAGGCTATGGGAAGAGGGAGCAAGCAGCGACCTGCGGGGCGGGCATAGGAGTTGAGCTTAACGCGATTCGCCGACGCGCAGGAGCGCCTTGACGTGGCGGCTGTAGCGGCCTGTGAGCGCGTTCCAGCGGATCAAGGCCAGCTCCTCAAGCATCTTTATGCCGTCCTTCAGATAGCTCATGCGGCTGCGCTCGTCATGCGCCCAACTTACAGGGACCTCAACCACGTTATAGCCGCGTTTGAGTGCGATATAGAGGATTTCCGGGTCAAAACCCCAGCGCTCAATGGTTTGCAGTTGGAAGACGGTCTGAGCAGCGGCGCGCGTGAAGGCCTTGAAGCCGCACTGCGTATCGGCAAAATGCAGGCCCATCACGGCGCGGGTGACGGCATTGAAACAGCGGCCGAAGAACTGGCGATAGAGTGGCTGGCGCTGCGTCTGGCGGCTTTTCTCCAGCCAGCGGGACCCGATGGCGATGTCGGCCCCGGCGTCTATGGCGGCAAATAGGCGTTCGGCTTCTTCAATGGGGGCTGACAGGTCCGAGTCCGTGAACATGACAATGTCACCGAGGGCCTGCAGCATGCCGTTGCGGACGCTGTAGCCCTTGCCGCGATTGCCGGGATTCTCAATCAGCCGGACCTCAGGGGCCTGACGGGCGAATTCGCGGACGATTTGCGCGGTAGAGTCTGTGGAGCCGTCGTTAACGACAATCACCTCTGCCCGCCATTTGTTCGCGCGAACGCAGTTCACAACCGCCTGCAGTGTTGCGGGCAGGCGCCTGCTTTCGTTGTAAGCCGGGATGATGATGCTGTACTGCGGATATTCCGTCACGTTCACGCTCCCTTCCGCGCCGTGGCTCGCTGCCTCGGGGAAGGACTCTGCTCATCATACCGCCAACCGGGAACCGAGGGATCGAACGCCGGATGGGAATCCCTATTTAGTACGACAGAAGGCCGCAAAAGGTTCAATTCTCACAGGTAAACTTGATTTTTGGGCCGGGTGGCGTCAGAATTCCGGTTATGCTTGGAGCGGAGGCGTAGGCAACATGACAAAGGCAGATCTGGTGGAAAAGGTCACGCAGCTGGGTGACCTGACTCGCCGCGACGGCGAGGTCATTGTGGAAACTGTGTTCGATTCCGTGATAGCCGCGCTCAAAAGCGGAGACAAGATCGAGATCCGTGGCTTTGGGTCCTTCCGCATCCGCCAGCGCAACCCCCGCATTGGCCGCAACCCCAAGACCGGCGAACGCGTGGAAGTGCCCGCCAAGCGTGTGCCCTACTTCAAGCCATCCAAAGAGCTTCGCGATCTGGTCAATCCAGGGGAAGCCGCCAAGACCGCGTAAGCAATACCTTTGGCGCAGGGGGCGTCTGCGCACGCAGTGTTTCTCCCTGCTTGCAGCATGCGGTGGTTCAGTGTGGCCGAATGCCGATGACGCCCATCATGCGTCCGGCATGGCCGCGTGAGCCACGATGGGAGAAGAACAGCTCGCGCTGGCAGTTGGTGCAGCCGCCCGTCACGCTGATGGCGCGCGGCTTGAGGCCAGTATCGAGCAACTGGCGGCGGTTGGCCTCAATGAGGTCCAGGTGAAGGCTGGGGCCTATGGGCGAGTGGCCCGGAGCGCGCTGTGTGAGGAAGAGCATCGGATACTTCGTGCGTATGGGGTCGGAGTCGTACACCTCGTGGAAGAGTTCCCGTGCGTAGGCAAACTGTGACTCGAAAGCAGATAACACCTCTTCACCCACGGAGTAGCAGCAGGGACCGATGCCGGGGCCGATGGCGGCGACAAGGTCCTCCGGGTGCGAGCCAAACTCAAGGCGCATCCTGCCGATGCCCGTTTCCACAATGCGCTTCACCGTGCCGCGCCAGCCGGCATGGAAGGCCGCGACCACACGCTGCTTGCGGTCGGCGACGAGGACCGGGATGCAGTCGGCTGTCTGCACGGCGAGCAGTAGTCCCGGCTCCCCGGTGATGATGCCGTCTCCCTTGCGGGGCGGATTCAGGCCAAAATCGGCCGCCGTGGCCACAACCACCACATTCGAGTGCACCTGGCGCAGCGGGACGAGGGGCGTATCGGCGCTGCCGGTGATGGCCTCGGCAAACAGGCGACGGTTGCGCAGCACGGTTTCGCGGTCATCGGCTGCGGTGAAGCCAAGATTCAGCTCACCGGGCGCGTCTTCAGGGCAATAGGCGCGGCTCAGCCCGCCCTTGCGCGTGCTGAAGCCATGCCACAGCCAGCCCATGCGGCGCCATGCCGGAACGTCCAGCCAGTGCACGCCGTTGACGGCCACGCGCGGCTTGGGAGCGGGCCGCTGCAGCTCGTGTGGCATGGCGCGCTCCATGCGCAGCCGGTGTGTGATGCCTGCGGGCTTGCCGCGGCGGTGGCGCGTGAGTCCGGCCATGGCGAAGAGTGAGTCCAACTCGGCAATGCCACGGCTCTGGTCCGCGGCTTTTTGGGGTGCGACTTTGCCGCGGGCTTTGGTGCTGGCCTTTCTGCTGGAGGAAGACGGCGTCACAGGTCGATTGTACCGGGCCGATGGGCCACGCCAAA
The DNA here is from genome assembly GCA_021818105.1 of Acidobacteriota bacterium. Classification (GTDB taxonomy): domain Bacteria; phylum Acidobacteriota; class Terriglobia; order Terriglobales; family Acidobacteriaceae; genus Telmatobacter. Next base: position 19,691 of record JAKAFB010000044.1, on the reverse strand, counting down.
TGCAGGGAAGAGCAGATGGGCCCGTCTTCCGGCGGGCCCGCTCGAGAGGCTTATTAAGTAGGAGGGAAACCGGGAGGGTTCATGAGGCGGTGTCCGTTGCCGGACCTCAAGGGAGAATAGTTGACTGACTCGGGAGGAACTTCATCGGGGAAGCCTCTGCATGTTGCACAGTAAGACGCGAACCAGCGCAGGCGGGTTGCTCCGGCAGGAAAAGTTTGTCGTGGAAGCTGGCTGGGCTATTCCCAGCTCCCGCAACAGCCGGCAGATTAGTGCTTTGGCTCCTCCTCCTGCTGCACCACCGGGCCCTCGCCCGGGAAGGGCCAGTTTGTATCGAGCAGCAACTCTTTCTCGCGCTCGGCTTTGGGCACGAGGTTAATCTTCAGGTTCTCAAAGAAGTGCACGCCGGTCTTGCCCGCGGTCACAATGTCCATGTCGCCGTCGCCGTCCATGTCCTCGGTGACAAACTGCGTGCCCGCCCCTGCGGTGCCGTTTACTGAGATCGCATAGCGCGTGAAGGTTGCCGTCTTGCGGTCGATTTTGTAGTAGTAGACCACCAGCGGATCGTAGGAGCCGGGATCGTGGCCGGAGTGGCCGCGATAACGCTTGCCCGCCAGCAGCTCCGGCTGGCCGTCACCGTCAATGTCTACCAGCTTGAGCGCGTGCACCTGCGAGAAGCTCTCATCAATGGTGTGCCGCACCCAGCGGCGGCGGGCGCCCCGGCCCTGCTGGTCAACCTTCTGTTCCAGCCAGTAGATGCCGTAGCTGTGCCCCTGGCCGTAAATCACGTCGGTCCTGCCGTCGCCATTCACATCGTAGCCAATGATGGGGAATCCAGCGTCGTTCATCTCCCAGTCGCCGTGCCACTCCCACTGATCCTTGTCGGCGTTGATCTGCCGGAACCAGCCGTTGGGCGTCAGGATGTCCGCCTTGCCGTCGCCGTCGATGTCGGCCACGCCGGTGCCGTGACCGTCCTCCAGCCGCCCGCCCACGTGATGCACCTTGGGCTCGGGGCCGGAGAAGTCAATCCACAGCACGCCCATGTGACCGTAGTGGGAGAAGATCAGGTCAGGCTTGCCGTCGCCGTTGATGTCGGCCTCCCAGCCGCCCTCGGTGTCATAGCTGTCGGCGATGAAGTGCTTCTTCCACTCCGCGCCGAGCTGCCTGGGGTTCTCGTACCACCAGATGCCGTTGAGCATCCAGCCGGCGGTCACCACGTCCGGCGCGCCATCGTGGTTCACGTCAATGGTCCACTCGCCGCAGTCACTCACGAACTCGTTGAGCGTACCCGCTTCGCGGTACTGGTGACGCTTCCACTCGCCGCCCTGCGGGCCGGGGTTCTCATACCAATAGGCTCCGCTCAGGATGTCGGGCCGTCCGTCGCCGTTCATGTCCAGTGTGGTAACTCCCTCGGCATGGTCAGTGCCCAGGCGGTGCACAAAGAAGGTTGCCTGCATCACGCCATAAGGGCCGGGGCCGGGCGTGGTGCGGTGTTCTGTTTGCGACAGGGCAGGCAGGCTGAGCGCGGCCAGGGCGATCAGCATGAGAGGAACGCAAAAACGAGTGTGCATGAAGGCTGCCTTTCGCCTGCCATTCTTATTGGCCGGGGTACGGGCAGGCAAGCGCCTCAGGCTTCGCCGGTTCTGGGCCTCGCCGCGCGCTCGATCACATGCGTAATGAGTGTGACCGGCAGAAAACGCACCAGCAGTGCCGTGAAGCGGCCGTTAAAGTACGGAATGATCGTCCGCTGTCCGCGTGCAAGCGCGGCAATCGCCTGCCGGGCCACTTCTTCTGCGCTTTGGATGCTGCGCCGCTTGAACCGGCCTGCGCGCGCGACCTCGAAGAACTCGCTCTCGGTGGTGCCGGGACACAGAGCCGTCACCTTGATGCCGAAGCGTGCGACCTCTGCCGCGATGCCCAGAGCAAAGATGCGGTCAAAGGCCTTGGTGGCCGCGTAGGTGGAGAGATATGGCACGGGCTGAAAGCTCGCCGTCGAGGCAACCACCAGCATCCATCCGCGACGGCGCTTGACCATAGGCGCAATAAAGAGCCGCGCCACGCGCACCACGGCCTCGCAGTTCACGCGAATCTGGCTCATCTCCTGCTCGATAGGACTCTCGTGGAAGGCGCTGTACTGGCCCAGGCCCGCATTGTTGATCACGATGTCCACGGTGAGCCCCGCGCCTTCGGTAGCGTCAAAAATCTGCTGTGGCGCGATGGGGTCATTCAGGTCAGCGACGACGATACGCACGTCCACGCCACGCCCGCGCAACTCGGCGGCTAACGCCTCCAGCCGCTCCGCGCGCCGCGCTGTGAGGATGAGGTTCGCGCCGTGCGAGGCCAGCTCACGCGCCAGCGCTGTGCCGATGCCCGCGCTGGCTCCCGTCACCAGCGCCCATTTGCCACGAAAGTCCTGTGGATTCGCCATGGCACCATCCTAGCGGACGCGCACCACGTTTCAGGGAATCTGCAAGGCTGAAACTGCATGTTACGCAATGAAAGCCGCATGCGTCCGGCAGGCAACCTTTCTGGCTTTGACTTAGTGGTAGCAGTGAAAGCTATCGTACTTATCCAATGCAAATAGCAACAACCTATCTTCCATGACTTCAAGCTACCTTTCCCTTGCATTCGGCATCTCCCACTTTGTACGTGAAGAAGAAAGTAGAAAAATGGAGGATTCGCAACGTATGAAGCTGCGACTTGCTGCTGCGGCCTTGGTGTGTGCCGCCTTTACATTTGTCTCTGCATCCGCATTTGCAGATTCCATCAAAACTGACTTTGATCACCACGCAAACTTCGCGAACTATCGCACTTATTCCTGGGGTAAGGTCAAAGTCTCTGATCAGTTCAATGCCGATCGCATTGAGAACTCAGTCAATAGTCTGCTTAAGAAGAAGGGCTGGAAGGAAGTGCCATCCGGCGGCCAGGTATCGATCATGGCCACGGATAACATTCATAACGAGCAGGAAGCCGAAACCTACTACAACGGCATGGGTGGTGGCTGGGGAATGGGCTGGGGATGGGGCGGCTGGGGATGGGGCCCCGGCGGAGGGTTTGGTGACACAACCACGACCACGACCGACATCCGCAATGCGCATGTTGTCATTGACATGTTTGACTCATCCACAAAGAGCCTGCTGTGGCGCGGTGTCTCCCGCGGAGAACTCTCGAATAACTCCGCAGCCAACCGCAAGCATCTGCACCAGGACATTGCCAAAATGCTCAAGGACTTCCCACCGAAGTCGAAGTAGCGAACGCGTCTATGCGTGAGGCATCCTGCTTCAGGTTGCCTCACGATGCCGCGCACGCTACGGCGCAGTCCGCACTGCAGGTTACGCGCTTAGCGGTTTGCTCTCAAACTCTTCGTTCAGCCACCGCGTGAATGCCGTAAAGTCCTCGTCGCGTCCCAGAAAGTCGCGCACCATTTCCCGTCCCGGCTTTGACCCGCCTTGCTCCAGCACGGCTCTACGGTAGCGCGCGCCCGCCTCGCAGCCCAGCAAGTCTGCTCGGTCAAACTGCGCAAAGAAGTCGAGCGCAATGACCTTGTCAAACGCGTAGGTGTAGTAGTTCGACGAGTAGCCGGTGAGGTGGCCGAAGCTGGTGTACATGCGATTGCCTTCGAGCCATGTCCAGGGCTGCAGGGATTGATAAAGCCGCTTCGTTGTGGCGTCCAGGTCCAGCCCCGCTGGGTCCTGATCGTGCAGGTCGAGCGAAAGCGTTGTGTAGAAGAGCTGCGCGCGCATCCCATCCGCGCGGCCAAACGCGCTTGCGCGCTTCAAGTCTCGGATGAGCTTTGACGGCAAGACCTCGCCGGTCTGGTAGTGCCGGGCGAAGGATTGGAGCAGCTTTTCGTCGCGGAAGAACTCTTCGAGCATCTGCGAGGGCACCTCGATAAAGTCTCCTTCGGTGGCAAAGCCGGAGATCCCGGCCCACTCCGTTCGCCCGCCCAGAATGGCGTGCATCAGGTGGCCGAACTCGTGGAAGAAGGTGACCACGTCGCTATACTGCATCAGGCCGGGGTCGCCGGGCTCGCCGCCGGGGAAGTTGCAGATGAGAGCCGCCTCGGGCAGGTAGCGCCCGCGAACGCCGGTGACAACCGGCGCCGCACTGAACCACTTGTCCTTGCCCTCGCGTGGGTGCATGTCGAGGTAAAAGCGGCCCACCACCTGCCCGTCCTCGATGACACCAAAGACGGAGACGGCGGCATCCCATGCTGTTGTGCCGGTGCGGCGGAACTCGACCTTGAACAGCCGCGCTGCTGTGTCCAGCACGCCCGCCTCCACTTGCGCGTAGGGGAAGTAGGGCCGCACGGACTGCGAATCGAAGTCGAAAGCCGAGCGCCGGAACTGCTCGTACCAGTAGCCGCGACTGGTGATGTCGATGGCCTCAAGGCCCGGCTGTTGCTGGCGGGCAAAATTGAGAATCAGCTCGTGTTCCCGGCGCGCGCCGTCGCGGCTGGCCTTGTCCAGTCGGGACAGAAAGATGCGCACATTCGCCGCGGATCCCATCATCTGGTCGGCGGTGGCCAGGTCTGCCCAACTGCGAAAGCCGAGGATGGTGGCAATCTCCTGCCGCGTGGCCAGCAGGTCCAGAAGAATCTGCTGGTTGGCCGGGTAGGCGCGGGTGTTGTATGCAAGGAACATGCGTTCGCGCAGGGCTGCGCTGGCGGCGAAGGTCATCACTGGCTGCATGTCGGGCTGGTCGGTGGTGAGCGTTACGCTGCCCTCGGCGTCGGGCTGGTGACGGGCAAGGTAGTCCTCGGGCAGGCCGGCAAGTTCGTCCGGTGTGGCGGTGATGGTCTTGCCGCCTTCCTGGATGTTGCGGCTGAACTCCAGCGAGAGCCGCGTGGCCTTCTCGTGCAGCGCCTGCAACTTGTCGCGGGTGGCCTGATCCTTGTCCACGCCGGCCAGGCGGTAGCTCAGCAGGGTGCGCTCCACGTAGTGCTTTGTGGCTGGGCTTGCCCCCTCAAGACTGATGGCCACGAGGGCGTCGTAGACGGCGCGGTTCAGGCTGAGGGCGCTACCCGCCATCGCCACGCGCTGCGCCTCCATCTGAGCTTGGTCGCGCACGGCTTTGTCTGCCGCCACGGAATTGAGGATGCCCGCCTGGGCCCCGGCCAGAGCGAGCTGTTCAATAACTATATCAAAGAAAAGCAAAGAGTTATCAAGAGTGCGCGGCCCTTCCACGGCCAGCAGGGAAGCCAGCGCAGCCTCATGCGCAGCCAGCCGGGCGTTGACCCATGCGGTGAGTGCCTCCGCAGAGGCGGCGCCGCCCGCCTCCCATGCGTGCAGGTCGGGAGAAACGGCGGTGGTGGCAGTGGCATTAGTGGACAAGGCTGGTACAGACCTCCGAAGTTCCAGATTGCCATAACGGAAAGGGGTACAGTTGCCCCAGCGAAAAGAAATGCACACAAGCAGTTGCATCTGGAGCGCAACCCATCTAATATGCGTCAATTGACTGCTATGCCACACGCTGCTTCCATTGCGCCCCCTCCGCAAGCCGCTGGGCCACGGCTACGTGTGGGCAAACTTTGCGTGGCAATACAGGCAGGGTCGGCTGCAGAGATGATGGAGCGTGCGGAAGCGGCGCTGGACGATGCGCGGTTTTTTGAGTTCCGGCTGGACTCCTTGCCGAAGCCGCTGGGCGTGCTACCCAAACTCAAGGAATTCTTGCATCAGCACCGCGACGTGACGGCTATCGCTACCTGCCGGCGGAAGGCCAACGGCGGCAATTTTGTTGGCGCGCTCGCCGCTGAGCTCGACATTCTGGCCAAAGCTGCGCTTGCCGGGTGCCAGATTGTGGACCTAGAGGTTGAGTCTGCTGAGCAGTGCAAGCCTACGCAACTGGCCAAGCTGCGTGCGGCTGGCGCGGCACTGTTGGTCAGCTTCCATGACTTTACGCGTACGCGCAGCTTGGAGCAGGCCGCCGACCGCATTGAGGCTTTCAAGCCGGACTTCGTCAAGGTGGTTTCCACGGCACGATCGCTGGCGGACAACCTTGCCGTGCTGCGGCTGATTGAGGACCGCTCGCTCTCCTCGCACATCGTGGGCATTGCCATGGGCGAGGAGGGCATTCTGAGCCGCGTGCTGGGCCCCCGTGCGGGTGGCGCTTTCACTTTCGCCTCATTCTCTGATGGAACCGAGACTGCTCCCGGCCAGGTGAGCGCGCGTACCCTGCGCGAGCTCTACCGTGTCGAGCAACTGGATAAGGCCACGCGCGTCTTTGGTGTTGCGGGCAATCCCATTGCGCATTCGCTCTCGCCGCTCATGCACAACGTGGCCTTTCGCCGCGAGAACGTGAATGCCGTGATGCTGCCGCTGAAGGTGCGCGCACTGGACGATCTGCTGACCGTGGTGAATGAGCTGCCTCTGGCGGGCGTGGCCGTGACCATGCCGCTCAAGCAGGAGGTGCTGCCGCATCTCGCCAACATGGACCCGCTCACCGCCCGCATTGGCGCCTGCAACACGCTGCGAACAGGTGCAGACGGCAAGCTTTACGGCTTCAATACGGATGTGGCCGGCGTTGTCCGGCCGCTCGAAAAGCGCATGCGCCTCAAAGGCGCACGCATCGCCGTGCTGGGCGCAGGTGGGGCAGCGAGGGCGGCGGTCTTCGGGCTCGTCGAACAGGGCGCTGAGGTCTTCATCGTGAACCGTACGCATGAGACGGCGGTGGCGCTGGCGCGTCAGGCCAAAGCGAAGTCGCTAAAGCATGAGGCTTTTGCCAAGCAGCACTTCGACGTGCTCATCAACTCCACGCCATGCGGCATGAAGGGCGTCAAGCAGGCTCTGCCCATCGCAGAGAAGGAGCTGAACGCCGGCTTGGTTTTCGACATGGTCTACAACCCGCTGGAAACACCCCTGCTGGCGCTGGCTCGCTCGCGCGGCATTCCGGTCATCAGCGGGCTGGAGATGTTCGTGCAGCAGGGCGCGCGGCAGTTTGAGATATGGACGGGCAAGCCTGCGCCGGAGTCCGACATGCTGCGCGTGGTGGAGCATGCCCTGCGACAGCGCGCCTAGCGGTGCCCAGCGCCTTTTGCCTGCCCTTGCTTCTCATTTTCCATGTGCATCAGCGGGATCGGCGCTTTGTCTTCGCCCGTGCGGCGTACCTGCGTATCTCGCAGTGCAAAGCTAATGGTGCGCGGGTTGATGGGCTTTGCGATGCCGGTGTCGGGATCGATCGAGACGTCCGGTGAGCTTGAAATCTGGAAGCTGAAGACTGGCTCCGTGCCGTGCGGCCCTGGCTGTGATGACAGCAGCACCGGCAGGTAGCCCTGGATGGGGCGCAGGCGATAGGCCGTCTCATAGCGGTGGTGACGCAAGCTCCAGGTAAACACGCGCACCTCGTTGAAGTCATAGGGCAAGCCGGACTTGGGCGGTCCCAGCACCGTCAGGTAGACCGGCACCTGATGGTCGGGTGTGCTGGCTTCGGGGTCGGTCACTTTGGTCAGCACATACGCGCCAACGATGCGCTGGCCTTCGGAGTACTGGGCCACATCATCCGGCACGTCTGCATCCACGCGGTTGCCCAGGATCCAGCCCGTGCGCCCCTGTGCGTCGCGGACCAGCCACCAATCCTCCATGACCACCGGCGGCGGTTCGCCGGGCTGCTGGTCGCCGGGCTTTGCAGGTCTCGCCGGAGGGCCGGGCAGGCTTGTGCGCGGCACGGAGGCGCGCGCAAGCATCTGCACTTTGGCATTGCCGGGCAGCAGATAAAAACGGTCCGTATCGCGGCCGGGCTTCAGGTGCGCGTAGATGTCATCACGCAGGGTGCCGGTGGCAACAACAGGGTTGTCCTTGTGTTCGTTGGCAAGCTGTACAAAGCCGTCGTAGGTGGTGGCATCGATGACCGCGCGTTCGGGAATCCAGCCGATCTCATTTTTTGCTGTCTTGACCTTGAGGAAACGCTTGCCGTGCGCTAGCACCTCCAAGGGCTGGCCGTTGGTCACCTCCGCTACGCGGTTGGAGACAGCCGCCACGCGGTCGCGCAGAAACATCTGCCGCGTCCACACGTAGACCGTCTCATGCTGCTCCTTATGCATGCGGTTACAGCCACCGGCAAATGCCAGAAAAAAAATGAGAAGCAGACAGGCCGCTCCGCGGCGCATACGCCGCTGGAGGGGTGCGGCGGACAGCGGGGATTGTGTCAACACAGCCACGGGCAACCACTTCGAGCATAGCACCGGGCGCCGCTCGTGATTTTCCGTGGCTGGCTGGGGAGAACCATGCGCCTCAATGGAGCGCGACAACAGTGCTGGCCTGCACCGGATCTGTCCCGGTGGAGGTGGAGATTACGGAATCCAAATAGCCGGCGTTGGTCGGGTCAAAGACATAGCCCGTAAGGTCAGGATTGCCGTCATAGTTGGCCGCAAACACAAAGTTGCCGGTGTTGTCTTCGGTCAGAGAAACCGTATGGGTGCCCGCATTGAAGCTGCTGCCCAGGGCCTTCAATGCAACGGCCGAACTCCCGGCAACCACGGCAAAGCCGCCAATGACGCCCGTGGACCCGCTGCTGGTCTGCCGGTTGGCCACGTAGACGTAGTTCCCCGTGGATATAGGCAGGATGGAGTAAGGTGCAAGTCCGAAGCTCGAATAGGGCGAACCGCTCAGCTCCTTGAGCGTGCCAAAGTCGAAGGCCCGAAGCCCGCCCGCGTTTGTGCCGGACGTGGCCACGGTCTCACCGATGTAAAACAGCCGGTTGTAGGGGTCCACCGCGACTGACAGCGCCGCACCGGCAACATTCTTCACGGCGATGATGCTTGCCGTGCCTAGCGGATTGGTGTTGCCGGAGTTGAACGGAATCAACGCCGTTCCGCCCGTGCCCATGGCCACCAGTGCCATTGAATTGTCAGGGGAAATGGTGAGCTGCTGCACCGTCGTGGCGGGTAGGGGCGTGGATGGCTCCGTGACCGAAGTGACGATGCCGGTCGAGGGATTGATGGGGATCGCGTATACATACGGCTGGCCGGAGATAGTGTCGATCAGCCACGAGTTGCTCGCATCTACCTGCATGCTCGCGGCCTGATCAGAGGAGATGGGGTTCTGTGCATTCCCCAGCGTCAACTGGCCATTGGAGGCGATCGTATACAGGTAAATCCCGTTGGTGGTGCTCACGTAGAGGAACTTATTGTTTGGCGCTATGGTCATCGCGAAGGGCGGCGCCAGCAGCGGGAATGGGCTGCCCGGCACGGCCGTGACCGTGCCCGAAACTACCGAGTAGCCGGCAATCTGGTTTGTGAGCGTATTCAGCACGTAGAAGATGCCGCTGGAGAGCGTGGTTGTGCCACCTCCACCGCCGCCGTTGTTGGCGTAGGGGTTGTCCCAAAAGCCGCTGCACCCGCTCAGCAGGATGATAGATGCCAGCGCCAGTTTTGCCCATCCGCGCAATCTCATCGCTGCTCCTTTACCGGGACCTCTCGGGCCATGCACAAAGGCTATCGCCTGCGGGCCTGTTCCGTCTCGTGCGACGCCTCTGCAGCAAGAGACGCACGAGTGATCAATTCGCTGCAACTCAGGCCGCAAGGGGGCCAATGGTCTGTTGCCGGGAAGGGAATTTGCCGCATTAATTGGGGCGATTGGTGGAACTGGAACGGCGGCGGAAGCGTTCGTCCACCGGCTGCCGACCCTTGAAGCCGGACTCCATTGTGTGCCAGTGTTCGATGGACGTTTCGCCCATGCGCCAGCACAGCAGCACCACCTCGTCGTCAAGCCGATAAGGGAAGTCCAGAAGGCCGGTATCCAGGTCCTTCACCTGCACGCCAATCTCGTCAATCTCGGCCACGGTTTCGCGTACGCGTTGCATCTGCGTCTCTACCTCGGCGCGCATCTTTGCCACCTTGGAAACATCCACGCGCATGCCGCCTGCCAGGTAAATGCGTTTCGTAAGGTCAGAGATATCTGACTCAGCATTTTCAGCGGAGCGCTTGGCATCCAGAGCACGCTTCAGGAGCGCCTCCAGCACCGGGAGCAATGACTGCGCTTCGTCGAGAGTGAAGGTCTTCATGGGGAAATACCCTTACGCATTAGGATACGACACGACCGGATTCCGTTGTCCGGCATCACAAGAGCTTTTCCAAGCGCCTGCGGGTCCATGTCCTACTTCACTTCCAGCATACGGTCCAGCGCTATGCGCGCCCACTGTTTCACGCTGTCTCGCACCTTGATGTGGTTCACCACGCGCCCTGCCACCAGATTCTCCAGCGCCCAGGCCAGATGCTGCGGGCTGATGCGATACATCGTGGTGCACAGGCAGCCTGTATCGTCCAGCGTGATGACGTGCTTGCCCTGCGCGGCAAAGCGATGGGCAAGCCGATTGACAAGGTGAATCTCAGTGCCCACGGCGAACATGGTGCCTGCGGGCGCCTGCTCCACCAGCGCAATCAGCCGCTCCGTGGAGCCCAGCGCGTCGGCCTTCTGGCACACCTCCCAGCGGCACTCTGGGTGCACGATAACCTGGATGCCGGGGTACCTGGCGCGCACGTCGTCCACATGGCTGGGCAGGAAGCGCTGATGCACGGAGCAGTGGCCCTTCCATAACAGCACGCGGCTTGCGGCGAGGCTCTCGCTCGTCTGCCCGCCCTCCAGCGCCCACGGGTCCCACACCGGCATCTCGCTCAGCGAAATCCCCATCGCATAGCCTGTGTTGCGGCCCAGGTGCTGGTCCGGCAGAAACAGAATCCTCTTGCCCCGCGCAAACGCCCACCGGAATGCCGCGCCGGCATTCGATGACGTGCATACCAGCCCGCCCCTCTCGCCGCAGAAGGCCTTGATAGCCGCAGTCGAGTTCATATACGTCAGCGGAATCGTCTCGTGAGCCAGCCCGGCGCGCTCCAGGGCCTCCCAGCAGGCTTCCACCTGCGAAATCTCCGCCATGTCGGCCATGGAGCAGCCCGCGTTCAGGTCTGGCAGGATGACCTGTTGATTGTCACGGCCCAGAATGTCAGCGCTCTCGGCCATAAAGTGCACGCCGCAAAAGACGAGGTACCTGGCGTCCGTCTCTGCGGCGACCTTGGAGAGCTTGTAGCTGTCGCCGGTGAAGTCCGCAAAGCGGATCACTTCATCGCGCTGGTAGTGGTGGCCCAGCAGGATGGTGCTTGAGCCGAGTTTGGCGCGCGCCGCGGCAATGCGAGCGTCCATGGAGTGGTCAGGCAGGGAGAGATAGTTGTCCAGGCTGCATGTGCTGCCGGGTTGCGGCTCTGCCGCAGTGGCTTTGTCGAGAGTCAGGGTCACCGAATTCCGCCTTCAGCCAGCCGGTGCCTGCTAGAGGAACGGCTGGCGGGGATGTTGAAAGCTAACGCGGCTGCAGCGGATGCGTTCTTTTTCCGGGCTGGCATCTCTGCCGAAGCGCGGTGAAAAACCATCCACGGGGATGTTGCAGCCCTTTCACATGCTTGGAAGCCATCCGCATGACCGTCGGCTTGCGCACATCCAGCCAGAACGAACACGCCCAATGCTCCTTTAGTTTAACAAAGATGCAACATTGCTTCTATGCCACTCATCGAGCGCAGACTGGGCATGCAGTTGCGCGGTACGCGGATTTGTGAGTGGCCTTCTGAAACAGGTATCATGAGCCTGCATGGGAGCCCCGCTGACAATTGAGTGTGCCAGCCTCGGCATGGCCGACTCGCTGATCCTCATGGTGCTGGCGCTGGTGGTCTTTGGGCCGCGCCGCCTGCCCCAGATTGGCCGCCAGATCGGCAAGCTCATGTATGAATTCCGCAAAGCCTCCAACGACTTCAAGTTCCAGATGGAAGAGGAGTTGCGCATGGCGGAGGAGGCCGAGCGCCGGAAGAAGGAGGAAGCCGAGCGCGCCCAGGCCGCTGCGTTGCCCGCCCCTCCCGCAGCGGAAGCGGTTCCTCCCGTAAACGCCATTGAGTCGCCTTACGCCGGCGAGGGATTCTATCCCCCGGTGACAGCAGAGCCCATAAACGCATCAGAAGATGCCGCGCTGCGCATACAGCCGCCCTCGACGGGCGAGGTAGTTCCCGCCACGCGGCCGTCGCGGCTCGGCGGTCTGGAAATGCCCGCCGCCGAAGCTGCAAACGCGCAGCCAGCAGAGCCCTCCGCTGACCCGGCCCCGGCCGAGCCCGCGTCCACCACAACGGAGGCCGTAAGCCACAATGGTTGACGCCGCAGACGCAATCGGTAAGGCGCGGGAAGCGGTGTCGCAGCGCGCCGAACTCCCCGGCATGAGCCTGATGGAGCATCTGGAGGAGTTGCGCCGCCGCATCGTCCACTCGGCCCTCTACCTCTGCGTCGGCTTTGTGGTGGCGTATGTCTTCCACGAGAGGCTCTACGGCTTTGTGCAGGCCCCTTTGGATCATCTGCACATCAAGCTCAACTACACGCACCCCATGGACCCCCTGAACCTCTATCTTCAGGTGTCTCTCATCGGAGGTGCGATTCTGGCTTCACCTTTTATCCTCTATCAGGTGTGGCTCTTCATTGCGCCCGGCCTGTACCAGCGTGAACGCCGCTTTGTTGTGCCATTCATGGGGGCCACCGTGGGGCTGTTTCTGCTGGGAGCTTTCTTCGGCTACCACTGGGTGCTGCCCGGCGCGCTCAAGATCCTCATCGTCGACTTCGGCAGCAAGTTCCAGCCCATGGTCACCATTGAGGAGTACACCGCCTTCTTTCTGTCGGTAATTCTCGGCCTTGGCATCAGCTTTGAGATGCCCGTGCTCATCTTCTTCCTCGCCATGTTCGGCATCGTCAGCCCGCGCTTTCTGTGGAAGAACATTCGCTACGCAATTCTTGCGGTCTTCGTCGTGGCCGCTATCATCACGCCCAGCCCTGATCCGTGGACAATGTGCATCTACGCCATCCCCATGCTGGCTCTGTATCTGGTGGGCATCGCGGTCGCCTGGTGGGTGCACCCCTCGCGCCGCAAGGCCAAGGAGGCCGCCGGATGAACCTGTCCCGCTGGAAGGGCATTGCCGCTGCGATGATGCTGATGGCTCCTCTGGGCGCGCAAGCTCAGGCCCACTTCAACGGCGAGCGCGCCTATGAGTATGCGCGTGAGTTCGTCGCCATCGGCCCGCGCTGGCCCACCGGCCCCGGTCACGCCAAGGCCGAGCAGTATCTGCGCAGCCATTTCGCCCATGACCAGCTTGAGGAAGATGCCTTTACCGCGGATACGCCCATCGGTCCCGTGAACATGCGCAACTTCATCGTGCGCTATCCTGGCACGAAAGACGGCGTCATCGTGCTGGCCTCGCACTATGAGACCAACTACCCCTTGCGCAACATCAATTTTGTGGGTGCCAATGATGGCGCGGCCACGGTTGGCCTGTTGATGGCCATCGGTGATCAGTTGCGCGCACAAACCTCGCACGGCAAAAAGCTCGACGGCTACTCCGTGTGGCTGGTTTTCTTTGACGGCGAAGAGGCCATTCGAAGCTGGTCGCAGTCGGACTCGACCTATGGCAGCCGACACCTTGCCGCCAAGTGGGGACGCGACGGTACGCTTGGCCGCATCAAGGCCTTCATCCTCACGGACATGATTGGCGACAAGGATCTCGACATTCAGCATGAAACCCGCTCAACGGACTGGCTGGTTTCCACCGTACGCCAGGCGGCGCGCAAGTTCGGCTACGAGCGCTACTTCTTCCAGCAGGACGAGGCCATTGAGGACGACCATCTTGCATTCGTCCAGCGCGGTGTCCCTTCCATCGACCTGATTGACCTTAACTATGGGCCGAACGACAGCTATCACCACACCGCACAAGACACGCTGGACAAGATCAGCGCGCACAGCCTGATGATTGACGGCGACGTTATTCTGGAGACCATCCGGCTTATTAACCAGCGATGACCTCAGTGGCGGTTCTCTCAAGTCGGGAGCTGATGGCACTATGATCGCAGGCGCTTCGTGGCAGTGGTGGCTCGGCTTTCACCTCGTCGTTGCGCTGCTCATCCTCATAGATTCCTTCCTGCCCGGCCGGCGCAGCGCCATTCGCTATGGTGAGGCGATTCCCTGGATCTGGACTGGCGTCCTGGTGCTCATCACGGCAGGCTTTGCCGCGTGGATTGCCATGGAGGAGGGCCATCAGCTTGCACTGGAGTTTGTGGCCGGCTACACCATTGAAGCCTCTCTAAGCGTCGACAATCTGTTTGTCTTCATGGTCATCTTCCAGGGCCTCCGCGTGAGCGAGCGCGACCAGCACCACGCGCTGCTGTGGGGCGTCGGCGGAGCGGTCATTCTGCGTGCCCTCTTTATCGCCGCGGGCGTTGCTCTGCTGCACCGCTTCTCCTGGATTACCTGGGTCTTTGGCGCGCTGCTGCTCTATGCGGCGTGGCGGCTGGTCAAGGGCGACTCCACGCACGATGTGATTCCCGGCTGGATACGCCACCTGCATGTGCGCTCGGGCTCGCTGCTGCCGGTGATTCTGGCAATTGAATTTACTGACATTCTCTTCGCCATCGATTCTATTCCCGCCGTGCTTGCCGTTTCGCATCATCCCTTTGTCGTCTACACGTCCAACATCGCCGCTGTGCTGGGGCTTCGCTCGCTGTACTTCGCGCTGGCTTCGCTGCTGGACCGCCTGCGCTACCTCCACTACGGCCTGGGTGCGCTATTGGCATTTGTCGCGTTCAAGATGATGGCAGAGCCCTGGCTGAAGATTCCCATCATCCTGTCGCTCATCGTGATGGCCGTCATCCTGGCGGCGAGCGCGGTGGTGTCGTGGCGGTTGCCGTCCACACGACCGCAGTCCTAGGCGCGCATTGCGGAGGGCAATATCACTCTGTTGAAATCCGCACCAGATGTGTGTCGGGGTGGCTGCCGGCCGCCTCGCGCTCGGCCCATGCGGGCAGGCCCACACGCTGTAGGCGCGCCATCAGGTTGCCAATGTACATCGAGCCATGCAGCAGGTGCTTTGCCTTCAGGGGTCCGGCAACGCGGATTTCACTCACCCAGTGCGCCCCCGCGCTGGCAGAGCAGCCGCACCGCGCGCAGTCCGGATCGCCGCCCAGCACGCACGGTTCCACCCGCGTCCTCAAATCGGCGGAGTAGTTCTTCGAGAGGCGCGAAAACGTGCAGTGTCGCGGTGACGCCGGTGGATCCTGCAGCGCCCGTGCATAGCCGTCGGGCGTCAGCAGTTTGGGATAGAGCGCGCGCAGGCGCGGCAACTCGCGCGTCACGAGTTGGCGCTGCGCCGGGCTCAGGCATTCGGCGCTTTGCTCGCCACGCTGGGGCGAGTAGAGGCTCACCCAGATGCGATGCACCTCCTCGCGCGCGTTCCAGAAGCGCACATATTCCTCCATATAGCTCGTGCGCCCAAGCATCGGTGCAGTGACAGTCCAGTGAATGTTCACGCGGCGCCCGGAGATGTTCGAGAGAATGCGCTCATACGTGGCCGGATGCCGCCGAATGTCATGGTGCTCAGGCAGGCCATCCACTGAGACAGCGAGCGTGAAGTGAGGCAGGCTCATCCACTCTTCAGGAATGGGGATCACCGCGCTGGTGACGACCATCGTGTAGATGCCGCGCCCGCAGAGTTCCGGCAGAATGCGGCTCAGCTCGCGATGGCGCACCATGGGTTCACCGCCAACAAGGGATATCTGCAGCGGCTTGTGCCTGTCCGCAAGCTCCAGCACGCCCTGCACCAGATCATCGCCGCGCTTGTCGCTCAGTTCGCGCAATGTGACCCCGCCGCCAAGGTGGTTGTCCCCAAAGGCGTAGCATCCGGGGCAGCGCAGCGGGCACTCCCGTGTGATTTCGATGGAGAGAAGGGGCGTGTGACCCCAGAGGACCTTGCCCCAGGACTGGAGGATGTTGAGCGCTCGCAATCTGTCACCCCCTCGTACTTGAGAATGAGCAGTTCCAGACGTGCTAAGACTTATTAGACTCCCGCTTGGCTCGGATGAGAGCGCAAAAAATTCACGCACATTGTTGGTAGCGTGTTACTTGCTACCATACCTCAAAGCTGACCGACTCCTCGCCGCCTGCACGCAGTTGCAGCACGGAATGCTTCTGAAAGTGCGCGTCGTCGCGTTGCGGGAAGTCATTGCGGAAGTGCGCTCCGCGACTCTCGGTGCGCGCCCGCGCGGAGTGCAGGATGGAGTGCGCCACGCGGATCATTGCGTGCGCTTCAGCAAGCCGGCGCGTACCCCGGCTATGCTGCGCAAACAGCGAAAGGCTCTCCTCGCAGGCAGCATGTGCAGCAAGGCCCTCGAGCAGGGTTTCCTCCTCGCGCAGCAGGCCGGCATACATCCACATGGCGTGCTGCAAGCGGGAGATGATGCTTTCCAGTTCCTGTTCTTCGCTTGCGCTCAGCCGTGCGGCCTGCGGCGCCGGCGCATCCGCGGCGGCATGAGGCAGGCCATCTGCCAGCATGGATTGCGCTGCTCGCGCACCGAAGACCAGCCCCTCCAGTAATGAGTTTGAAGCCAGGCGGTTGGCGCCGTGCACGCCCGTGCATGCCGCTTCTCCCGCAGCGTACAGTCCGCGCAGCGTGGTGCGTCCGTCAAGTCCCGTGCGAACGCCACCCATCAGGTAGTGTGCTGCGGGCCGTACCGGGATGAGGTCGCGGTTGAGGTCCAGCCCGTAGCGCGCCAGTTCCGCGCTGATGCCGGGGAAGCGCTTGTGCAGGTCAATGCCCTTCACATGGCGCATGTCCAGGTGCACCACGCGCGCCAGTCCTGGCTCGCTGCCCATGCCTTCGCGCGTAATAGCCCGTGCCACCACGTCGCGCGGCGCCAATTCCAGCAGCGGATGGTAGCGCTCCATGAACCGTTCGCCGCTGTCGTTGCGCAGGTAAGCGCCCTCGCCCCGCAGCGCCTCTGACAGCAGAAAGCGCGGCGCGCCGGCCAGTGACAGTGCCGTCGGGTGGAACTGGTAAAACTCCATGTCGGCCAGCTCTGCGCCGGCCTCGGCTGCCAGCGCGATGCCGTCTCCCGTGGCCACGGCGGGATTCGTGGTGTCGGAGTAGACCTGTCCTGCGCCGCCTGCCGCCAGCAGCACGGCCCGCGCGCCTACGCGCCGTGCCGTGCCTTCACGGTCCAGCATGTCCGCCGCAATCACTCGGCCGTCGGCCACCACGAGGCCTGTCACGGTGGTCCACTCCGCAAAGTGGATGCCTTCGTGCGCCTGCGCATACGCTGCCAGTGACCGGCTGATCTCCGCGCCGGTCGCGTCTCCGTTGGCATGCAGAATGCGCGGTAGCGAGTGTGCTCCTTCCCGTGTGCGCTGCAGCTTACCGTTTTCCATGTCAAAATGCGCGCCCCAGCGGATGAGCTCGCTTACGCGCAGCGGCCCTTCGGCCACCAGCACCTGCGCCGCTGGCTCGTAGACCAGTCCATCACCCGCGGCAATGGTGTCCTGCAGGTGAAGCGTCACGTCCGCCTCGCCCTCCATGGCCACGGCGATGCCGCCCTGCGCGTAGTGGGTGTTGGACTCGGCAACGGCTTCCTTGGTGACCACCAGCACCTTGCCGTGGTCTGCCAGCTCCACCGCCGCCCGCAGGCCCGCCACCCCTGCGCCCATCACCAGAAAGTCCGCCTGTTGCTCCTCTGCCATAACCCTTGAGGCTAACATTTGCGCCTCGTCGATTCATCCAGTGCTTTATACAGTGATCACGACGTGAGTTGCGAATTAGGGGTAAGCTTTCTGGCAGGATGTGCGTGGAAGGAAGTGCGGAGGACCGATCCCGATGGTGACGTACCAGCAATTGCCCCCGGATGCCCTCAAGATCTTCCTTGTGCTGTTCCTGTCCTTCCTAATCGGGCTGGAGCGCGAAGAGCACAAGTCCGAGCGCGGCACTTATATGTTCGGTGGAGTGCGCACATTTCCGCTCATCGGCCTCATCGGCTACTCCATTGCCCTGGTCTCTGGCACGCAACTGCTGCCGCTCACCATCGGCTTCCTCGTCGTCAGCGGCTTCCTGCTGATCTCCTACTGGCACAAGATCACCACGGATGTGGCGGCTGGTGTGACAACGGAAATGTCCGGCCTGGCGACCTTCTTGATCGGTGCGCTTGTCTGTTACAACCACTTGTGGATTGCCACCACGCTGGGTGTTGCAAACCTGTTGCTTCTCGATCTCAAAGCAGCGCTGGAGCGCCTCGCCGCGCGCATCCCACCCAACGAGATCCTCACCTTTGCCAAGTTTCTTCTGCTCACCGGCGTCATTCTGCCCATCCTGCCCAACCAGGAGTTCAGCCGCTTCCACATCAACCCCTTCAAAACGTGGCTCGTGGTTGTCGCCATCAGCGCCATCTCTTACGCCGCCTACGTGCTGCAGAAGGTCACCCGAGGGCAGGGGGGCGTGGTACTCGCTTCGCTGCTCGGCGGCGCTTACTCCTCCACTGTCACCACCATCGTTCTGGCCCGTCGCTCCAGGCAGGAGCTGGAGACGAATCTCTTCGCCGGCAGCATCCTCATCGCTTCCGGAGTCATGTACCTGCGCCTCACGGTTTTGCTGGCGCTCTTCAACCGGGGTCTCCTGTCTTTCCTGCTGGTGCCTTTTCTGCTACTTGCGGCTGCTGGCATCGGTCTTGGCTGGCTGTGGACGCGCCATCAGGATGCAGGTGCGCGGGTAGTGAGGCGAGACTATGAGCCCAAGAACCCGCTTGACCTGTTTACCGCCTTCCTATTCGCAGGCCTGTTTCTCGGCATGCTGGTTGCCACGCAACTGGCCGTTACCTATCTGGGCCGCAGCGGCCTCAACGCCCTGGCCGCCGTCATGGGCGTCAGTGATGTGGACCCCTTCATCATGGGGCTCACGCAGGCCGCTGGCGTACTGACCCCCTTCAAGATTGCTGCGGCTGCCATCCTCATTGCAGCCGCTAGCAACAACGCCATCAAAGGCATCTACGCCTATAGCCTGGCTGGCCGTAAAACCGGCCTCCAGAGCCTGCTCTTTCTCACCGCGCTGGCCGTGGCGGGTCTGATTCCGCTCTTCTGGCTGGGGTGATTGCGGTCCGCACGCAGGACGAGCAGTCCTTCCCTTGCTTTAGGATTGAAGACAGCGTGCAAACCATTCGAGTCGCAACACCATCGGCAAGATATGACGTTCTCACCGGCAGCGGACTGCTGCGGACGCTGGCCCCGCGCATTGAGCGCGTAACCGGGAAGCTGCCGCGCCGCGTTTTCGTTCTCACCTCGCCGCAGATCTGGGCGCTCTGGGGCAAGGCCTTTCTCAGCTCATTCCGCGAGCCGCCCATCGTTCTCTTCCTGCCCGCGGGCGAGCGCCACAAGACCATCGCCAGCGTGGAGCGGTTGTTGCGCCAGATGGCCCAGGCCGGCGGCGACCGCGGCTCACTGCTCATCGCTTTTGGTGGCGGCATCGTGGGCGACGTCGGCGGATTCCTTGCTGCAATCTACATGCGCGGCATCCCCTACGTGCAGGTGCCCACCACTTTTCTCTCACAAGTGGACTCCTCCGTGGGCGGCAAGACTGGCGTCAATCTGCCCGAAGGCAAGAATCTCGTCGGCAGCTTCCATCATCCGCGTGTTGTCTTCGCCGATATCGACGTGCTCGGAACGCTCTCTGACCGCGAGCTGCGCGCTGGACTCATGGAAAGCGTCAAGGCCGGTATCATCCGCGACCGCGCGCTCGTTCGCTACATGGAGGAACACGCGCGCGAGATCCTCGCCCGCGACCCCAGGGCGCTCGAAAAAGTCATCGCTGCATCCATTCGCATGAAGGCAGGCGTTGTCAACCGCGACGAGCGCGAGAACGGCCTGCGCATGATTCT
>JAKAFB010000003.1 GCA_021818105.1 Acidobacteriota bacterium | reverse complement strand
CAAGACGCCCTCGATGCCTGGCGCTCCACACGCCTCTACCCCCTCGCGCCTGCGCTCCTGCTGCCGCGCACTACGCCGCAACTTAGAACAGACTGCGCACGCAACAAAAGGACAGTAGCTTTTCAGTCAAATTTTCAGCGTACAGATGCAATGCCCACCGGAAGGAATCAAACTTCGTGCATGCAGGCTGCACATGACAGCGAAGCCATCATCCCACCCGCACAAATGTTCAATCCCTATCGTTCTTGGCTTGCGAATGCAATCTATCCGCGCAGTTACACCAGCTCGTGCATCCCTGGTTCTCCTACGTGTGCCTCTCGAGCTCGGCGATGCCGCGCATGCACCTCAAAGGCAAAGTTGTCCAGCGCGTCCTCCGTCATTGGATCGCCGTTGAAGGTGAGCGTCAGTGCCGGCAGGCCCTCCCGCTCCGCAGCGTGGAAGAACTGTGACTCCGCGATGCGCGTCGGCATGCACTCCAGCGGACCCACATTCACCACCGCTTCGATGGTGTGCCTTCTCCAGTCCATCAGCGGCCTCCCCAGCGTCAGCACGGTTTCTCCGCCTACGTCACCCTCAATGTAGTCTGCCGCTGCTGTCTCAATCTCTGGCACAGGCACCGGCCTTGGCACAGGCAGGAACTCTGCCATCGCATGCCATTCCACTTCGCGAATCCGTTCCTTCAGGAAGTCAATTGCGCGGTCAAGCGCCGTCTGCGGCTGTCCCTTCTTGCTGCAACGGTCTGCGTAGGCAAACCACTCATTCAACTCAGCGCAGCTCACGCGCATCCCGCGTGCCTCCAGCTTGTCAATAATCCCGTCATTCGCAAAGGCATCGTTGCGCACATACACTTCCCCCACCAGTTGCACCACGGGCAGGTCTCCTTCGCCCTGCGCCGCGGCAAACTCTCGCGCCGCTGTGCCTAAAAAATCGCGTATGCCGAACATGCGCCCCGATACAACCTGTGCCAGTGCCTCCGCGCGGGATGCAATGGCGTGAGTCTGCGCTTCAAGCAGTTGATACAGCTCTGCCGCTCTGCGCTCATAGATTGCAGCCGCCGCGCCTCGTTGCAATTCCGTCGGACGTACCTGCAGCAGCGCATCGTGCAGCAGGTCCTGTCCCACAATTCCCGCCAGAAACAGCGTCGTAAATCCCGCCGGCAATCCCGCAAAATAGTCTGATTCGTTCGGTGAAACAAACCGGCAGCGCTCACCTGCGCCAAGCCGTTCCACCACAATCTTTTGCAGCAGGTGGTACATCCCCATCCTGCAAGGCCCGTTCGTGCGCGGCATCATGTAGGCAAATCGCTTCGTCGGCTCGTCCCGCAGTTTCTCCAGCAGCCGACCAAGCGTCAGGCTCACCGGCACGCACTCCTTGCCGGAGGTGTGCCGCCTGCCCAGTCGCAACGCATGCCGGTCGGGAATCGCCAAAGCCTCCGCCGGAAATCCCGCGGCACGCAGGCAGGCTGCGGCCACATAAGAACTCGCGCCCATCCACGGCACCAGCACTGTTTCCTTTTTCTTGTCGACGGTCGTAAAGTCACACACGCGCTTCTCCAGTGCCGGCAGGTCCTGCGGCATGCGCTGTGAGCTTCTCGCTGCTCGGTCCTGCATAACGCAGTGTAGGAATGCCTCTATGCGCGTCTTCGTTCCCGCGTCTCCCACGTGCCCATCCGTCTCGATAATCGCAAACGGCTTGCCTTCCATGATGTAGCTGAAGAAATGCAGGTTGAAGCTGTCCGGTCCGCACGAGTAGTTGCTGCAGTACACGCTGTAAACACCCGGCGTCCGGCGCACCTCGTGTGCCGTGCGCAACAGTCGCTGTGCGTACGCCCAATACACGCGGCTCAGCACCGGCGCCTCATCCCGCAACGGATAGCACTCAGCCGGAATCGCAATAGCGCCTTGCTCGCGCAAGATTGCCGGTACATTCGAGTTGAGAATCGGATTGTAGATCGTATACGGCCGGCCCAGCACAACCACCGGTGTAATTTCTTTTTCTCTGCAATATGTCAGTGCTCGCTCCCCAATTTCTCCGCAGCGTTGGAAAAACATCTCCTGCTCCTCCACGGCGCGCTCATACGCTCGCTCTCGCGCTCCTTTCTCTGCGCCCAGCGCCTCTGCAATCCGCGCGCAACTCGCGTGAAACTCCGGCGAGTCCATCCCCTGCTCGCCCATCTCGATTTCCGGCGCCAGCCACTTCGCTGTGCCCTTGCCCTCCAGGTCCAGCCGCAGCAGGTAGGGTGCCGACTGCACCACCGGGCAAACCCGTGCATTCGGCTCATCCGCCACGCGCAGCGTACTCCGCAAAATTGGCGCAAATACAAGCTCCGCATCTGTTTCGCGCAGCTGCGCCGCAACCCCATGGAACAACTGCATCGGCGCGCAGAATGAGACATTTGTCGCCTGGATGCCCCGCTTCAGCGTCGCCGGATCCGTGCCAGCCACCAGCGTCAAATCGCAGCCCAGCTCATGCAGATACGTCGCAAAAAATGGAAACAACTCCTTCAGCATGAACTCATCGCTCAGCGCCACTTTTCTCCCGCCCCGTGACGCGCCCAGCCGCGCCATCAGGTCGGCAATCAGCAGCTCGCGCTCTTGAAAGGGCTGTGGCGCATGGTCCGGCAGCTTCTTCCGTCGTGTCGCCTTCTCATGCAACGCGCATGCGCCACCCCACGTAAACATTCCTGCCTTGCCCGCGACGCGCGTGCGTAGCCGGTCAATCCGGCAGCGGTTTCCCGGCGCTCCGCAGCCCACCGTTGCCTGGCAAATGAACGTGCTACGCTCCTCCACCTTCGCATCCAGAAAGCGCTGCATCTCCAGCGGCTCCACCGCGCGCCACGTTCCATCCGCCTTGGCCAGCAGCGCAATGCCCAGCGCACCCACCGTCCCTGGATTCGGAGGAATAATCACCTCGCTGCCCGTTTGCCGTGCCACCGCCGCCGCCAGTGCATCGGCTGCGAAGGGCATGCCCTGGCAGAAAATCACCTGGCCCACTGACCGGCTGCCCTTCACGCGATTCAGATAGTTCTGGATAATCGAGTCATACAGCCCGGCGATGATCGTGTCCTGCGGCAGTCCCTCTGCCACCGCTTCATCGATAATCCCCGCCATAAACACTGAGCAGTGCTGTCCCAGCGAAATCCCCTCCGGAGCCTTCAGCGCAGACGCGCCCAGTTGTGTCACGTGCTCTACGCCCGCAAACTTCCGCCCCTGCTCTTCAATAAATGATCCCGTACCCGCACTGCATGCCTCGTTCATCGCGCAGTCAATCACGCGCCCGTCTTCCAGCCGGATATACTTCGCATCCTGTCCGCCGATCTCAAAAATCGTGTCCACCCGCCGGTCATAGTGGCACGCGCCCTCCGCATGCGCCGCAATCTCGTTCTGGATATACACCGCCTGCGCCCCATAGCAGTTCGTCAGCAGCGATCCCACAATCTCCCGTCCGCTGCCCGTCACGCTTGCTCCGCGCACTGGCTCGCTGCCCATCGGGCTCTCCAGGAACTCCCGCCACAGCGCTTGCGCGGCCTCCACCGGAGCGCCCCGTGTCTGTCTGTAGGCCTCCCATACCGTCGCATCCGTTTCTGCATCCAGCGCTACAGCCTTCGCTCCCGTCGATCCAATATCGAGCCCCAGAATTAGGTTGCGCGCCTTGCCGTTGCGCTCCTCCCACGGCACCGCAGGCATGCGCTTCACCTGTCGTAGATATGTCACCAGCGCCGGAGTTCTCTCCAGTGCTTTGCTCTCGTGCTCAGCCAGCAGCTCATCCGCCTGCACCGCAGGCAGTGCCATCTCCGCCGCCAGCAGCGCAGCCCCCAGCGCCTCCCAATACAGCCCGTCCTCCTCTGGCAGGACAAGTGCGCAGTCGTGCTTCGCCAGTCGCTCCTTAAACGTCCTCCGCACCCGCGGAGACTGGCTCACCCCACCCACCAGCACCACCGGCGCAGGACTGATCCCCGGCTTCACCAGGTTCAGCACGTTCTCGCACACCGCATCAAACAGTCCCGCAAGAATCTCCGCGCGGTTCTCGCCCTTGTTTGCCAGGTGCGTCATGTCCGTCTTCAGAATCACAGGGCACCGCCCTGACAAGGCCGCCGCATGCTCCACGTCTGCGCACAGCACGCTCGCCTCTTCCACCGTCAGTTGAAAGCGCTCCGTCAGTTGTCGCAGAAAGTTGCCCGTTCCCTGTGAGCACCGGCTGTTCTCGCGGAACACCTCGCGCCCATTCGCCCGCACCTCCAGCACGGAGAAGCCGTGGCTGCCTACAGACACCACTGTTCCCGCCGTCCCCGGATACAGGAAGCGAAAGGCGCGCGACTGCGCTTGCTGCAGCGGCACACGCATCAGGCTGAATTGCCGTCCCAGCCGTCCCGTTAGCGCAGCGCCAGCTAGCGCATCCCCATCCCATTCTTTGTAGAGGTTCAGTAGAAGTGCCTGCGGTTCCTTGCCGTGTTCCATCCGGCAGCGCCGCAACACGCGCCATTGCCCATCTGCGCGCCCCAGTTCCACCAGCTTCAGCGTCTCTGCTCCGACGTCTACGCCCAGGTATCGCTCGCCCGGCTCCGTCGTGCTGCCAGCCATATCGCTCTCCTTGGCCACTGCCATGTTCAGCGCCGGATGAGCGAGCCGGGAACTCTCGCGGCATCACGGTGCCGTGGACCTCCCGTAGAGCAGCGATTGTGACGCCAATTACAGCCAAATGCAAGCGACTTCCGGCCGGTCCCCCAATGCACAGCTCCATTTCTCCTTTCATTCGCGCTCACCCCCTGCGTGCTGTCAAGCGTCTCCGTCACTGCTTGCGCTACTAAATTACTCATTCCACGAATCTAGAAACCACCGCTGCCTTGCCGATCATTTTCCCGTTTCGTCGCACAATGGGTCTATGAGAAGCCAAAGATCCAATTTCACTGGGCAGTGTCAGAAATCATCACGGTTCAAAATGTCAGGGATCCGACCGGTTCGTACCCCCCCCCCCTTGAATATTTTTGTTTTCCACAGAAAGTTTGCAGATTATTTCGCAGCATGGTTGCACGCAGCTTTGCGCTCAGTTTGCCAACACCTTGACGTCAGCGTCGGGTAACGGTTCCCGGCAATGCGGCCAAGCTGATCTTGCATCTGCTACCTTGTTGCGATGAGGAGAGTTGTGCTTCCGCGCGTGGCAGGCGCCATCCTGCTGGTGACGATTCTTGCCTGCTTGTCTCCAGCCGTTCTGCGCGCGCAACCCGCCGTCCAGCAGCAGTTGCAGCGCGTTGCGCAGGGTGACAGCAGCGGCCCCTTTGCGCCTACATGGGACTCGCTCGGCGCCTATCGCACTCCCGCCTGGTTTCGCGATGCCAAGTTCGGCATCTTTATTCACTGGGGCGTCTACTCCGTCCCTGCCTTCGGCAGCGAGTGGTATTCGCGCAACATGTACCAGCGCGACAACCCAGCCTTCCAGCACCACATCGCCACCTACGGCCCGCAGAGCAAGTTCGGCTACAAGGACTTTATCCCCCTGTTCCGCGGCGAGCACTTCGACCCCGACGCCTGGGTCGATCTCTTCTCCCGATCCGGTGCCCGCTACATCGTCCCCGTCGCCGAGCACTGCGACGGCTTCGCCATGTACGACTCCGCCATCACGCCATGGAACGCCGCGCGCATGGGCCCGCATCGCGACATCGTCGGCGCGCTCGCAGTGGCCACGCGCAAGCGCGGTCTTCACTTCGGCGCATCCTCCCATCGCGCAGAGCACTGGTGGTGGTACAACGGTGGCATGCAATTCGCCTCCGATGTGCAGAACCCGCGCTATGCTGCCCTCTACGGCCCCGCGCGCCCCATGCAGCTACCCGGCGTAAACACCGCAAAGGAGCCCGACCCAAATCATCTCGAGCAGTGGCTCGCGCCAGACAAAGCCTTCATGGACGACTGGCTCGCCCGCAGCTCAGAAATTGTCGAGAAATACCACCCCGATCTGCTCTACTTCGACTGGTGGATTGGCCAGCCCGCCTTCCAGCCTTATCTCCAGCGCTTCGCCGCCTACTTCTACAATCAGGCCTCGCAACGGCAGCAGGGCGTCGTCCTCACCTACAAGGATAACGACTTTCCTGAGAACGCCGCCGTCCTCGACATCGAGCGCGGCAAGCTCGACGCAATCCGCCTGCTCCCGTGGCAAACCGACACCTCCGTCAGCATCCACTCCTGGGGCTACGTCGCGCACGACGAATACCGCGACGCCAAATCCCTCATCGACGAACTTGTCGATATCGTCAGCAAGAACGGTAATATGCTCCTGAACGTCGGCCCCAAGTCCGATGGGACCATTCCGCCTGAAGCGCGCACTGTGCTGCTGCAAATAGGCGAATGGCTCCAGACCAATGGCAAGGCCATTTACGGTTCGCGTCCCTGGCTTGTCTTTGGCGAAGGCCCCACACGCGTCACCAGTTCCGCGCTGAACACTGACCGCCAGCAATTCACCGCTGAGGACGTGCGCTACACCACGCACAACGGCGCTCTCTATGCCATTGCCCTGGGCTGGCCCACCAGCGGAGATTTGCTTCTGCGCACGCTTTGGCAGGGAACGCCGTACTTGCCGGGGCCCGTCTGCTCCGTGCAACTGCTTGGCTCCAGCGCGCGCCTCACCTGGCAGCAGCGTTCCGACGGCCTGCGCATTCAGCTTCCGCACCCGCAGCCCGACGAGCCCGCCTTCGCCTTTCGCATCCTCACGCAGTCCGGCGGCGGTCACTGCGGCCATTAGATGAAGGCAAGCGGCTTAGGAGCTCGCTGCGACCTT
Organism: Acidobacteriota bacterium; assembly: GCA_021818105.1. GTDB lineage: Bacteria > Acidobacteriota > Terriglobia > Terriglobales > Acidobacteriaceae > Telmatobacter. The sequence goes on along the minus strand of JAKAFB010000003.1, from coordinate 112,520 downwards.
CACCATAATCTTCCGCATCGATGCCGGGTTTGCGCTCCATCGTTGCAGCGCCTTGCCTGCCTGCTCCAGCGGCACCACAAGGCTCACCACATCCTCAACGGGGAAGCGCCCGCTTTCCAGCAGTGCAATCACTTCATCAAAATCCGCAGGCGTCGCATTGCGCGAACCCAGGATGTCGAGTTCCTTCTGCACAAAAAACTTCGTTTCGTACGACACCGGCTCCTTCGCATAGCCGATGTACACCACGCGCCCCGCAAAGGCTACGACGTCCACCGCCATGCGAAACGTCGCTGGCGTGCCGACCGCTTCAATCGCCACGTCCGGTCCCTCGCCGCCGCTGAGGTCCTTCAATCTTTCCAGTACTGACTCGCCGCGCGCATCCAGCACTTGTTGTGCGCCGCAACGCCGGGCCAAGTCGAGCTTGGCTTCGTCCATATCCATTGCAATCACGCGCGCTCCGCGAAAAGCGGCGCCGGCCACCGCGCCCAGCCCCACCATGCCGCACCCCATCACAAGCACGGTATCGCCCGCCGCAATGCGCCCTCGCGTTACTGCGTGATTGCCCACCGTCAACGGCTCCACCATCGCCAGCGTCTCCATCGGTAGCGCAGGAGCCTTCTTCAGCTTAGTCCAAGGTGCAATCACAAATTCTGTCAGCGCGCCGTCGCGCTGCACGCCCAGCGTTTCGTTGTTCCTGCAAGCATTCAGGCGGCCCTGCCTGCACGCCGAGCACTTCCCGCAGTTGAAGTAGGGCAGCATCGTCACCGCGGTGCCTGGCTTGAATTCCTCAGGCACGTTGCTTCCTGCTTCCGCCACAACAGCGGCGATTTCATGCCCGGGAATGCGGGGAAAACTCACCAGCGGATTGCGCCCGCTGAATGTGTTCAGGTCTGAGCCGCACAGGCCCACAAGCTGAACCTTCAGCGACACTTCGTCTGCGCCAGGATGTTCAGGCAAAGCAATGTCTGCCATCCTGTATTGTCCCGGTGCATCCAGATAGAAGGCCCTCATCGAATCTCCCCTCAACTCCACGGCTTCGATCGCGCTACAGAAATCCCACGCACATCATTCGGCCATTTGCCGGAGACTGCGCAGTAGAAGTGGTACAGCATGCCATTCGCGGTGATCACCGAAGGCTTGTGCGCATAATCATCATCCACGCTTCCTGGCGGTCCTGCATCCACAAGGATGCGGTTCACCTTCCGCGGATGAAATGGGTACCGCCCCAGCGCCAGCAAATCGCGCGCCTTCCCGTCGGAGCTGAGGCCATAGTAGAAGAACGCCCATTCGCGCCCGTGGAGCAGCACGCAAGGATCGCTGGCAAAGCGATCATCCCATGCACCCTCCGGCCCATTTGCGATGATTGGATTCCCTTTGTAGCGCGTCCAATGCTTCAGATCCTTCGAAGTAGCTACACCTGTTTGCTCACGCCATGCTCCGCCTTGTGCATGCTGATTCGGGCGTGTCTTTGCGTTGTAGAAAAGATAGTAAACACCATCAGCGTGCACCAGGCACGGCTTGTACAGGCCGCCCTGTTCCCACGGCGCCGCGTCAGCATCGTCGGCGCGCAAAATCGGCGGCTCAAGTTCCCAGTGCATCAAATCCCTGCTGCGGCACAGTCCGATAACCGCTGGCCCTGATTCATATCCAGCCTCCGGATACGCGTGCCAGGCGCCCAGAAACTCGCCCTCCACGCGCCGCAGGTTGCCGGGCCCGCTCAGGTCGTTCTCGCGCAAAATCCAGTTCATCGCGATGTTGTAACGCGTAATCTCTGACTTGGGGTCACGCCGCAGGATGCATCCCCGGCGCTCCCAGTGGATCAGATCATCCGACGACGCCAGTCCTGTCTGGTACCCCATGCCGTCGTAGCCAACGTAGGTCATATAAAACCTGCCGTTGTGATGAAACACAAAGGGGCAGTCCACCGATTTTGAATCGAAGGCCCTTTCATCCTCGGACTTCCCAAGCACCAGTTTGCCGAACTTATAAGGCGTCAGATACGGCGTCTCATCAAGCGCGCTTTCTTGGGCCCGTGCCAGCCCGCGCAGCAGGCTGCAGAAGGCAACAGCTGAGGCCGCAGACAAGTGGATGAAGGCACGGCGTGTGTGCATGGACGCTCCGGTTGAATTGCGCTGTGATCGCGGTCAGCCCGCAATGAACACGATGATACACGGCGGCGTCATACCATCCATATGCGGCAAGGGCGCCGCCTGTTGGCTGCGCCCTTGCCGCTCTTGGTTATTCAGGTTGGTTATTTTGTGCCCTGGCTGATATCCGGCCCGGTCTGCTTCTCTTGCAGTGCCGCCTGCGCTGCCGCCAGCCTTGCTGTCAGAATGCGGAACGGCGAGCACGAAACGTAGTTGAGCCCGATCCTGTGGCAGAACTTCACTGACTCCGGATCACCGCCATGTTCACCGCAAATACCAACCTTGAGCGTGGGCCGCGTGTTGCGCCCCTTGGCCGTCGCCATCTTCACCAGCAACCCAACGCCGGCCTGATCCAGTGTGGCAAAGGGATCCTGCTTGAAGATGCCGTTCTTCAAATACGCCGGCAGGAACTTGTTGATGTCATCGCGCGAGATGCCGTAGGTAGTCTGCGTCAGATCGTTCGTGCCAAAGCTGAAGAACTCAGCCTCCTCGGCGATCTGGTCAGCCGTCAAAGCGGCGCGTGGCAGTTCGATCATGGTACCTACCATGTAATCAACCGTCGTACCCTTCTCCTTGAAGACCTTCTCCGCCACCTGGCGAATGATGGAGGACTGATGGCGCATCTCGTCGATGGAGCCGATGAGCGGCACCATGATCTCAAGGTGCGGTTCGCCGCCGTGGTTTTTCACATTCACCGCTGCCTCAAAGATGGCCCGTGCCTGCATTTCCGTAATCTCCGGGAAAGCAATGCCCAGGCGGCATCCGCGCAGTCCGAGCATGGGGTTCATCTCATGCAGGTCCTGCACGCGCGCCAGCAGTGTGCGCAGCTCCTTCAGCTTGGGTGAGCGCGGCTTGAGGTCTTCAAGATGCGCAATCTCCACCAGCAGATCTTCGCGCTGCGGCAGGAACTCGTGCAGCGGAGGATCGAGCAACCGAATCGTGACCGGCAGCGACTCCATCGTCTTGAACAGACCCACGAAGTCCGCGCGCTGCATCGGCAGCAGCTTCTTCAACGCATCCCGGCGATCAGCCTCGTTGTCCGCCAGAATCATGGCGCGCACGTGCTCAATGCGGCCTTCCGCAAAGAACATGTGCTCGGTGCGGCACAGCCCGATGCCTTCCGCGCCGAATGCGCGCGCCTGCTTGGCGTCGCGGGGCACGTCGGCGTTGGCGCGTACCTTCAGCTTGCGCAGCGGGTCAGCCCAACTCATGAACTTTACGAGGTCGGGGTCGTTGGGCTGCGCCGGGATTGTCTTCAGCTTGCCCTCAATCACGCGTCCCGTTGTGCCGTCCAGTGAAATCCAGTCGCCGTGCTTGAAGGTCTTGCCCTTCACGCGCAGTTCCTTGCGCGCTTCGTCTACCTGGCAGTCGCCGGCGCCGGCCACGCAGCATTTACCCATGCCGCGCGTCACCACCGCAGCGTGTGAAGTCATGCCGCCGCGAGAGGTAAGAATGCCGGAGGCCACTTCCATGCCGCCAATGTCTTCCGGCGTCGTCTCGCCGCGCACAAGGATGATGTTGTGAAGGTGGCCATGAGTGTGCGCTTTCACGGCGTCCTCCGCTGTGAAAACGATCTGTCCCACAGCCGCGCCGGGAGATGCCGGCAGGCCAGTGGCCAACACCTCAACCTTTGCGCCCTTCTCATCCAGGCGTGGCACCAGGAAGTCATACAGTTGGTTCGGCTCCACGCGGAAGATTGCCTCCTCCTGCGTGATCAGGCCCTCGCGCACCATGTCAATGGCGATGCGCACCGCCGCCAGACCGGTGCGCTTGCCGTTGCGCGTCTGCAGCATGTAGAGCTGGCCATCCTGGATGGTGAACTCAAAATCCTGCATGTCACGGTAGTGCTTTTCCATCTTCCAGGTGATGGTGCGCAACTGCTCATACACCTTGGGCATGGTGCGCTCAAGTTCGCTGATGTGCAGCGGGGTACGCACACCGGAAACTACGTCTTCGCCCTGCGCATTCATCAGGTATTCGCCGAAGAACATGCGCTCGCCGGTGGCGGGATTGCGCGTAAAGCCCACACCTGTGCCCGAGTTCTCACCCAGGTTGCCGAAGACCATGGCCTGCACGTTCACGGCCGTGCCCAGCCAGTCGTCAATGTGATTGATGCGGCGGTAGGTCTTGGCGCGCTCATTTTCCCAGCTGCGGAACACAGCATCGCGCGCCATCATGAGCTGCTCCAGCGGCTTCTGCGGAAAGTCCTTGCCGGTCTCTTTCTTCACCAGCTTCTTGTACTCCGCAATGATGTCCTTCAGCGCCTTGGGTCCGATCTCGTAATCGTACTTGACCTTCTCCCGCGCCTTAATCGTGTCGAAAATGTGCTCAAACTTTTTCTTGGGGATGTCGAGGACCACGTCGCCGAACATCTGGATAAGGCGGCGATAGGAGTCATAAGCAAAGCGGGGATTATTGCTGCGCTTGGCGAGCGCTTCAACCGCCTGGTCATTCAGGCCCAGGTTGAGAATAGTGTCCATCATGCCGGGCATGGAGAACTTTGCGCCCGAGCGAACCGAGACGAGCAGTGGATTATCACCCTGGCCCAGCTTCTGGCCCTGCAGGCGTTCCAGCCGGTCCAGCGCGGCCAGCATTTCCACGTCAATCTGCGGGCTCAGCTTGCCGCGCATGTATTCGCGGCAAGCCTCGGTTTGGATGGTGAACCCCGGAGGCACGGGCAGGCCCGCATTGGTCATCTCTGCCAGGCCAGACCCCTTGCCGCCCAGCACGTCTTTCATGCGGCCGTTGCCGTCGGCCGAGCCGCCACCGAAGAAATACACATACTTGGTTGTGGTTGAGGTTTGGCTTGCTGTGTCCGCAAGCTGCTGATCCACTACGCCCAGCGACATGGAAAAATGCCTCCGCATCCAGAATTCCGCAAGGTCGATGCCCATGCGCAAGGGTGGCGGTACGTTGGCCCTGTCCTGCAACAGCAGGAACTTCATGAGGCAGAGCGCGTGCAGTCATCCATACACTTTCGACTGCGACTTGCGGGGGTTCTATTCGCAAGTACAAATAGCGCCGCAAGTATACACTTGCCTGTGCCTTCCGTCACAGACCCACTGCCGCACATATCTTTCTCGGCTGATTTCAGGCCAGATGGCCTCGCATGGCAAGGCTGGGAATCACAGCAAAGACCACACGGGCGAGCGGGCAGGCCCGCCCGTAGTTACGCTGCAGACCTGTCCATGTATGGCTCATCGGATGACTCGACACGCGCATTCTGGGACATGAGAATGTGGTCCAGCCCCACCAGCGCGAGAATTTCCGCAATCCTCGGCGAGGCATTCGCCACGGTGAAGGTGTGTCCAGCGCTCTCTGCGTTGGCATAGAGGGAGATGAGCGCCGCAATTCCCGCGGCATCAATACGCTCCAGTTGCCGCACGTCCAGTGCGACATCCTGCCGGCGCACCATGGGGGTCAGCTTCTCCAGCAGAACCTGTTCCTGACCCCGAATCAGTTCTCGCATGTTGCTGGGGGCAACCAGCAGGGTTTCAACCGTGTTGGAAAGAACGCTGTTCATACTGGAACCTCCCTGGTGTGCCGCTCGCATCGGGCGAATTATGCTCATTTAAGGACCGGGTCGCCGTTCAGGGTTACCGGTTCCCAATGCCCGATGTCGATTGCGGCATCGACCATCGAACTCTCTGCAGAACACTACGCAAAAGGCAGGTGGCAAAGTTCCATGTCCATTGGCGAACCAGACCGGATGCCCCGCCTGCCAGTCGAGAAGGCACGCCAACTCGCACTGGAACATGGCTTTGCCGAAGCCGGTCTGCTGGCGTTGCCCCATCCCAATGAAGCGCGGGATGCTGACCGTTTTGTCCGGTGGGTGCAGGCCGGGCGCGCAGGAACCATGCACTACCTGAGCCGTACCGCGGAGGATGGCCAGTTGGTCCGTTCCCGCGTGGATATCCCGTTTCCGTGGGCCCGCTCTGTGCTTGTCTGTTTTGCCCTGTACAACTCTGCACAGCCGAAATCCATAGAGCCCGCAGCGCCCGATGCGGGTTGGATTGCGCGCTACGCATGGTCAAGCCGCAAAGATGCACAGGGCATGCGCCGTCCAAGCGATTACCACAAGGTGCTGCTCAAGCGGATGCGCGCTGTTGAGCAGCTTCTTCACGCTGAACTGGGTGCGTTTGAATCGCGGGCCTATGTGGACACCGGGCCAGTGGTGGAGCGGGCGCTGGCCACGGCTGCCGGGCTGGGCTGGACCGGGAAAAACACCTGCCTCATTCATCCCCAACTCGGCTCCTTTGGTTTTCTTGCAGTGCTGGTCACATCGCTGGAGGTGGAGACCGCCTCCCCACCGCTAGCCATACCGGATCGCTGCGGCACCTGCACGCGTTGCCTGGATGCATGCCCCACGGGAGCGCTGGTAGCACCGTATGAAATAGACGCAACCCGCTGTATCTCCTACCTCACCATTGAGCACAAAGGGCCCATCGACGCAGCGCTTATGCCGGGCATGGGGCGGCAGGTATTCGGCTGCGATATATGCCAGGATGTGTGCCCGTGGAACAGTAAAGCGCCCATCAGCTCAGATGCTGAGTTGGCACCAAGAGAGGAACTGGTGAATCCCGCATTGGATTGGCTTGCGGAACTGGATGAGGCTGAATTCGAATGCGAATTCAACGGCTCACCCATTCGGCGCGCGGGGGTTATGGGCTTGCGCAGGAATGTGGCGATTGCGATAGGAAACAGTAGAATAAAGCGATTTGCTAATAAGTTACAGTTATGGTCTGCCGTAGAAAATGAAGGATTGCGCAAAGCTTCCCAATGGGCGCTTGAGAAACTCAATTCTCAATCCGAAGCGCAGAGTGATGACGGGCTATAACTCAAAGCAGCAAGGCCCTCCAATGGAGAGCCCTGCCGCATGAAAGTTAGGCAACCCGTGCCACGTTGACCGCGCTCAGGCCTTTCGGCCCTTGCTGGCACTCAAACTCAACTGACTCGCCCTCATTAAGGGTCCTATACCCAGATTCCTGGATGGCCGAGAAATGGACGAAGACATCCTCGCCGCTTGACCGTTGAATGAACCCGTATCCCTTTGCTCCATTGAACCATTTCACAACGCCTTGTTCCTTCATTTACTGTCTCCTTGTGCTACGGTTGGCACAGTTTCATCTGCTCCGCTGCCAGCTTTTCCACCGCGGTAAGACGGCACAACCTGATCATGACAGCCGAACTTGCCCAGATACGTCACGAGCCACCTGAGCGCATATAACTCGTGCGCCTTGGCAGCTCAATAACCCACCTAAGTTGTGCTCCCCTGTGACCAACACATCCAAAACAAATGGCCTTCCATAGATTGCAACACAGTACACATACAATGCACTGTGCACTCTGTTATGGCAGGAAAATCAAACATATGCAAGCAGAAAAATGATTTCCATAACCAATCACAAGCCAAAGTCAGTTCCTAAGTGTTGAGCAAAGTAAAAATTCTGGAAGCAAAACTTTAATACATTGCAAATAAGTCGTAGTCGTGCGCGGTGTCTTTCTGGCCACAACCCCTGAGCATCAGCAAGTGTTCATGCCCTGTGATGACAGCCATTCCCGCATACAGGTGTGCTGCCCGCTCCAGCAGATATGCTAGAGGTAGGGGTTCAGAATGCCTTGCAGCGAAAGGCTGAGGGGCAAAGCCCGGCTTAGAGAGTAAATTTGTGAAGGATGTCTCAAATAATGGTACTCTGCAGCCGCCGCCCATCAGCGTCGTGAAGGTGGTGGATGCAACCGAGGCTGCGCGGGAAAGCAAGTGGTATCGTCTGCGCAAGGACGGCACTGCGCTGGTGAACTATCTCCTGGACAGCGAGGTGCACACCTATGCCTTCAGCGTTGCAGCGAACGCCATTCTGTCCTTTATCCCGCTGATCGTGCTGCTCTACACGCTTGCCATCTCCGTATTCCACTCCCGCACCATGGCGGATGTGGTGAGCGACATGGTGCGCTATTTCCTACCTTCCAATCAGGAGTGGGTGGCCACGAATCTGGCGCTTGCAGCCGCTCATCAGGGCGTGCAGGCATTTTCTCTGGTCATGATTCTCGTGGCCTGCACCGGCATCTTTCTGCCGCTGGAGGTTGCATTGAACCAGGCATGGGGCGTGGCCAAGAGCCGTAATTACCTGATGAACCAGGCGGTAGCATTTGGACTGGCGCTGCTGATGCTTGCCCTGGCCATGGCATGCGTGTTGCTGAGCGCATGGCAGCGCGATCTTCTGGGATTTCTCTTTTTTCACCACACGGATAATTTCGTATTCAGAGGGCTAAGTTACATCTGGATGTCTCTCGCAACTGGCGTGGCATCCATTCTTTTTTTCATTTCGATTTACTGGCTGCTGCCAAACCGCAAAGTGCATGTGCGCCAGGTTCTGCGCCCTTCGATCGTGACAGGCGTAATCTGGCTGCTGGCCAAGAACATATTCGTCGCCGCACTGCCGCACATGGAATTGAAGGCGCTCTACGGACCGTTTTACGTTTCAGTTGGCCTGCTCTTCTGGGCCTATATATCCGGGCTGATTCTCTTTGCTGGCGCGCAGTTCAGCGTGGCGCGGATGGAAGCGGCTGGGGACGAGCGCTGACCGTGCCTGCAACCGGCCTGTGCCTATTTGGGCAGCTTGAAGGCCTTAACTGCGATTGCGTTGGGCGCGCGCCCTGCAGGCAGCATGGTGAACAGGGATCGGGAAGAAGTACGCACGACCGCCACATCGTCAGAGTGTGCATCCACGACGAACAGTAGGTGGCCGGCGGCGGAAAATGCAAGTGCTGATGGACCGTCGCCCACGTGGATGGAGCCTGCGCGTTTGCCATCATCAATCGCGTAGACCGTGACTTCCTGCGAGCGAAGATTGCCCACGTAGAGGAGGGAATTGTCTGCAGAAACCAACCCGCGTACGGGCCCGTTGCCCATCAGGTAGGCACCGCCAACGTCATCCGTGCTGGTAACAACCTCGGAAATTGTATCCGAGAGCGAGTTCATCACAAAGAGCTCGCCACCATCGGGCTTGAGCGCCAACTGCACCGGGCCGCGCCCCACATCGAGCATCGCCTCCACGCGGGCCGGTTGCGCTGGATGCGTGTCGGGTTTCGCCAGCGCAATCGCCATGATCTGTCGGCCTGCCGAGCAGGCGGCGAACGCCTTTGAGGAGTCCGGCAATATGACGGCATCCTTTGCCCCAGAGCATCCCTCAAAGGCGTTGGTGACCTGACGCGTTACCGGATCAATCAGGCTTACCGAGTTGCCTTTCTGGTTGGCCACGACGAGCGTCTTTCCGTTGGGAGCAACGCGCAATGCCACGGGGTCTTCGCCCGCGCCGATGACGGCAATTTCGCGCCGAGCCTTCAGGTCCAGCACAGATATGCTGTTTGCCCCCGCGTTGGCTACGTATGCCAAGTCGCCCTCCGGCGCCAGAGCCATGGCCACGGGCTGCCTGCGCACGGGAATGGCAGCTACAACGGAGTTGTTTTCCGTGTTAATGACGGAAACTGAACCCTGTCCGCCCGGCGCACCGGAGTTGACCACATACACTTCATTGCGCTGGACGCTGGCTACTACGTCCACCGGATGCTGGCCCACAGGCAACTCGCGATCCAGACGCATGTTTACCACGTCGTACACCGAAACGGTGCCGCTGTCGCCATTGGTTACATAGGCATATTCGCGATAGTTGGGCGGATACTGCGGAAAGTCATGTGGGCGACAACCCGCAAGCATCAGAATAAGTGCACAAACAGCAGAAACGTGCAGCCACCTGCCGCCTCTTCTGCTTATGAGCACTCGCCTACTTGCGTTTGCCGTCATGCACACCTGCTACAGCCGTCTCAACATGGATGCCGCGCGGCAGTGTGCGATGCACGACCGGGGCGATGCGCTCAATCTCATCCATCATCTCCGCAAACTGCGCCGGATAGATGGACTGTGCTCCGTCGGAAAGCGCCTTGTCCGGCTGATGATGCACCTCCACCAGGACCCCATGCGCGCCAACCGCCACTGCAGCCCGCGCCATGGGCAGAACCTTGTCGCGCTTGCCGGTGCCGTGGCTGGGGTCAACCAGAATGGGCAAATGGCTGAGCTTCTGCACGGAGGGCACAATGCTCAGGTCGAGCGTGTTGCGCGTGTGGTCCGCAAAGGTGCGCACGCCGCGCTCACACAGGATGACCTCGTAGTTGCCCTCGCTCATGATGTACTCGGCGGCCATCAGAAACTCGTCCAGCGTGGCGCTCATACCGCGCTTCAGCAGCACGGGCTTGCGCAGGCGGCCGGCATGCTTCAGCAGCGAGAAGTTCTGCATGTTGCGCGCGCCAATCTGGATGACGTCAGCCCATTCGGCCACCAACTCCAGCGTCTCGTTGTCGATGGCCTCAGTGATGATGCGCAAGCCGAAGTGATCGCGAATCTCAGCCATGATGCGCAGCGCCTCGACGCCCAGGCCCTGAAAGGCGTAGGGCGAGGTGCGGGGCTTGTATGCGCCGCCACGGAAGAACTGTGCGCCCGCTGCCGCCACCTGCTCGGCGATGGCAAAGGCCTGTTCGCGACTCTCTATGGAGCAGGGGCCGGCAACAATTGCCAGATTGCGGCCGCCAATGGTCGCATCTGTACCCGGAAAGCGGATGATGGTGTCTTCTTCCTTTACGTCGCGGCTGGCCAGCTTGTATGGCTTGGAAACACGGATGACGTCTGCAACGCCGGCGAGATCTTCAAAGTTGCCTCGGTCAATCTCTCCCGGATTGCCGGTGATGCCGATTGCGGTGCGCTGCGCTCCGGGTAATGGATGCGCGCGAAATCCCATCTGTTCGATGTGGTTGCAGACCGCCTGAATCTGTTCCTGCGTGGCCTGCGCATTCATAACGACTAACATCAAAGGCCTCTCAATGCCTCAGTGTAAGGCAACTTCCAAAATCGCGCCCGGTCTGTTATCGACGGGTTCTGCGGTTCTTAGTGGGAGCCCTGGTTCTTGCGCTCCATGCTGCGCTTTTCTGAGCGCCACTTCAGGCCGAGCCAGGCAAGGTAGCTTAATTGAATGACCCACGTGATGATGTAGGCGCCCACAAGAAATTCATGGTCGAGAATGGCTGCTTGATCCATCGTTTTTCCTCAATCCGGCCTGCTTTGCAGGCATGTGCTCAAATGCGGCTTTCCAGGGCCTCGCGCGCCTCCTCGGCAGCATTCACCTGATGCTTTCGTTCAACATTAAAGCGCAAAATCAGGATGAACAGCCCCCAGGCGAACCACGCCAGCATATTCCACAGGAAGGGGACCAGCATGGACTTATCCATGCCCGAGCCCTGCGCTCCGCCAAACACCGGCGCGGGATGCTGCGTGCGCCACCAGCGGTTGGACATGTAGACAATTGGTACGTCGAGCGCGCCAAAGATGCCCAGCACGGCGGCCAGCGTCTGCATTTGCGGCCCTGCGGCAAAGCGCCGCAGCAGCAGGTAGCTGACGTAGATGAGCCAAAGTACCAGCGTCGTCGTCAGGCGCGCATCCCACGTCCACCAGATGCCCCATGCGCGGCGGCCCCACATTGGTCCGGTGGTCAGCACCACCGTGCAGAACACCACGCCAACCTCGGCCCCGGCCAGCGCCCAGGCATCCGCAACCTGTGCCCACTCCTGCCGGCTGTGGCGAAACGTTAGATAGCCGATGGAGCCAAGCAGGCTCACGCCAAAAAAGATAAACGCTACGGACGCCGACGGCACGTGGTAGAAGATGATGCGGAAAATCTCGCCCTGCATGGCGTCAGTGGGCGCAACGTAGATGGCCTGGTAGAAGCCCCAGAGCATCAGCGCAATCGTGAGGGCGGCATAGAGGCCAATGGCAAGTTTCTTCATGCGGAAATTCCTGATTGAACCATATCCAGTGTACGACGTGGGTCCAAAACTTCCTCTCCATCGGAGGGAGGAAGCCTGCCGAAGGAGGCAGCTCCGCATCGCCGTTCACTCGGCATGGAAAATCACATCAAACAGCAGCAGGCTTACCGTGGTGAAGATGATGTCGTAACCCACCAGCATCTTGATCCACAGGGCGGGGTCGCTATCCCCGGTCAGGATGGCCGTTGTTGCCTGCACCATGGCCAGCAGCGCCGGAATGAAAATCGGGAAGAGAATCAGGGACAGCAGCAATTCTCGGTTGCGGCTCTGAATGGACAGCGCGGCAAAAAAGATGCCATTGCCCACCAGCGCCCACGTGCCCAACGGCAGCACCACGGCCAGCAGCCAGCCCTGCCCGGCCACGTGCAGGTTATAGAAGACGAAGAAAAACGGCGCCAGCAGCATCTGCACAATGGTCACGAAAAGGAAGTTCGCAATCGCCTTGGCCAGAAACAGCTCTGCGCCTGACGACGGCACCATGCGCTGCGCATCCATCACCTGGTGGCGAATCTCGCGCGCCCATGCCTGGTTCAGCGCGCTGACGGAGGCAAACATCGTGGCCACGCACAGCACGCCACCGGCAATTTGCTGGGAGAAGGCGCCACGGGGATCAAAGGCGATGGAAAACAGCACAACGACCAGCCCGGAGAAGAACAGCATTGAGACGATCGCGTCCAGCGACCGCCATTCGATGCGCAGGTCCTTCACCAGATGGGTCCACAAGGCGCGCAGCATCAAGCGTGGACCTCCGCCGCGCAGGCCTTGGTCAGGTCCGCAGTCTCGACCGGAACATCCAGCGCCTGCGCGGCACGCAGATAGTCGTCCGGGCTCAAGATCAACTGCGTTCCCCGCGTTCCTGCGGAAACACTAATCTTGTCGAACAGCACTGCCGTTTCGTCCACGAAGACGGGATAGGACTTTCTTGCGCCAAAGACCGTGACGCCCCCTCGCAGGTAACCCGTAAGCGGCTGCACGTCCTTAAGCGGCACCATCTCAGCCTTGCGCAAGCCGGCCACACGGGCTAGCTTCTTGAAGTCCAGCTCAGCATCGCCGGGAATGACGGCGAAGACAAAAACACCGGGCCCGCCCGTGGTGAGCAGCGTCTTAAAGACCTGCTCCGGCGGCATGCCAATTTTGCGCGCCACGGTAATGGCTGACAGGTCGTTGGGGTCCACCTCGTACTCGCGCAACTCGAATGGGACGCCCAGGCTCTCCAGAAAACGCGCGCCATTAGTCTTCATAGGGTTGGGCTCCCGGGCTCAGAGGATGCCACGCGGCCCCCGCGCAGGGCGAGCACCCAGTCTGCAATCGGCGCGGCCAGTTCGCGCTGGTGCGTGGTGATGACAATGGTGCGGTCACCCCGGCGGAAACCGGCGAGCAGTTCGACCATTTGACGGGTTGATTCCACATCCATGTTGGAGAAGGGCTCGTCCAGCAAGAGCAGCTCAGGCACGGGCATCAGCACCCGGGCCAGCGAGGTGCGTTGCCGCATGCCCTGGGAGAAGTATCCCAGCGGGCGCTTCAGGTCCGGGTCAAGGCCCACCTGGCGTAGTGCCTCCGCGGGAGAAAGGCAGTTCCGGCCCGGATACAGGCTGGCGAAGTAGCTCAGGTTTTCCTGCGCGGTCAGCTCGTCATACAGCATGGGAGCGTGGCTCATGTACCCGATGCGCTCACGGGCCTCGTGAGGATCGTGGTTGCCGAATACCTTCACTTTGCCGTGGCTAGGCCGCAGTAAACCGGCCAGGATGCGCAATAGCGTAGACTTGCCCGCGCCATTTTCGCCAATCAGCACGTAGCAAAGCCCTGCCTCAAGCTGCACCGAGACCTGTCGCAGTGCGGCGAAGGACCCAAAGAGTTTGGAGACCTGGTCGAGGCGTGCACTGTGGTTGGAGCGGTCCGCCTCGGGGGCTGTCTTCATCATGCGGTTAGTTGGTCGCGGATGGGCTGGCTGTCGGAGAAGCGGGGACCGCTGCGGCTGTGCGCGCGTTTCCGGTGGCAGCCCCCGGCTGGTTTGGCGCATACTTGCTGGCGCACTTGGCCTGCAATTCCGTCGCATGGAAGACGCCATCGCGTCCGTATGTTCCCATTGCCAGGGCCTGCGAATCATCCTTGAACGTGTCCGGCGGCGGCTCGGATCCCTTGTACTCCACCTTCAGCACGCGACCCGTTGCGGCCTTGGGCGAGTGGCTCTCGAACTCATCCAGCAGGAATGTCACATGTGGGCCATCCTGCTGAATGGAACCGGGCTTCACAAAACCTTCCACGCGCAGATTGCTCGTGTAAGCCTTGTTGCCCATGCTGTTCATCTCCGCGATCGTCACGTAGTAGCTCTTACTGGCCTGCGCGCCGGAGATCGCGAGCCAGCCAATGGTGGCCACGATGATGGCCACCGCAATTCCAATCCGCAGGGAGTTTGGGGAAATCTTCATAGTCAATCTCAACGATACGAGCGCTTAAGGGCAGGGTCAACCACCCGAAGCATCATGTGTGATTTGAATCACAATCCATCCCGGCATGGGTTTGCAAGTGCTCATTGTTGTTATCGCGCAGAATCAAGGGTTTGCGTGGCCCGCTCCAGGGCTAAGGCCAGTACGGTTAACTGCTCCTGCGCCAGCGCCGCGTTGTGCGCGTCCAGGGCCTCGTTCACGCCCGGAATCACTACTGCCGCATAGCCCGTGTATTCGCCCGGCGCGTAAATCGTGTGCTTGTACCAGGGGCGATTGGGCAGGCCCGCCGATGACAGCAAAGCGCTTTCCGTGTCGCGCAGAGCTTGATTCAACCGCGCAGGATTTTCCGTGGGCGCTTCCTGCAGCGCATGAGCCCTCGCTGCTGCATGCGCAAAGCTTGCCGCCGCCGACTGCGCAGAGGTGAAGCTCACGTTACTATATCCTGCCTCCTCAGCCTTTTTCTGCGCGGCAGCAAGATAAGACTCAACCTCATGCGCATAGGCCACATAATCAAGTGGCAGCACGTCTACATCGGCCATGCGTACCACTTCCAGGCCAAAGACGCGCGCCATCTCCTGCAGATAGGCAAAGTGCGGGTCGGCATTCTGCGTGAACCACTGGTAGTCGTCGAAGGTGGAGTGGTAGACACCGTAGGGACCGTCGGAGCCTACGTCTGTGGAAGGCACGCCCGCATGCTGCAGGAACGGCGTGAAGTCCGATCCTGAACCTAAATCGTTGATGCGCACGTGTTCCACTGGCTTTTGCGCAGAGCTTAACGAACTCTGCGGCTCATTCCGCGCACGGTTCAGCAGCCACTCGTCGTACACTGAGCCGCCGAGTGGACTAGGTACCGCCTGCGTGACCTCGCGTATAAACTGCTTGAGCGATGGCACAGCCGAGGCAGTAAAGTTGGGGCCGGAGACGCCGACGTCGGTGTTGAAATATGCCACGGTATGGCGCATCCGCTCCGCATGCTGCTCCACCCATTCCGTTGAGCCAATCAGGCCCTCCTCCTCAGCATCCCAGCTGCAAAACACCAGGGTTCGCTTGGGCTTCCAGCCCTCGCGCAGCAGGGTGCCGACGCCGTGGACGGCTTCCAACATCACAGCGGTGCCGCTGTTGGGGTCCACCGCGCCGTAGACCCAGGCATCGCGGTGGTTGCCGGCAATCACCCATTCGTCCGGGAGTGACGAACCTTTCACTTTTCCAATTACGTCCCATATGGTCCGCCGCTGGTAATCCTGCTGCGAAACCAGATGTACCCGCACGCCACCGGGCCCAAAGTGATAGTGGAAGGGCAATGCACCCTGCCAGCTTTCTGGCACGCTCGGGCCCTGTAGCGCCTTGAGGATGGGCGTAGCGTCCTTATAGCTGATGGGAATGGAGATGATGTGCGGCTGGTTGCCATCCGGAGAGATGCGCGCCGAGTCCGGCAGATTCGGCGTGGATGCAACGCCGGGCGTCTCAGGGTCGCCAGGATACTTGAAGAGGTACTGCACGGAGCCACGCTGCACGCCCGTCTCAGGCCGCCACGGGCCCATGGGATATGCGTCGCCCTTGGCGTAGCCGTCATCCTGAGGATCAGAGTAGATGAGAATTCCGGCCGCTCCGCGCTGCTCCGCCAGGTACACCTTTACGCCGCGGAAGTTGGCTCCGTAGCGCGCGATGATGATCTTGCCGTGCAGGTCAATGTGCCGTGCCGTCAATTCGTTGAAGTCCTCGAGGCGCCCGTAGTTGGCATAGACCACTTCGCCCGTCACGTCGCCCGAGCCGGAGGATCCGTTGAAGGGCATTACCACGTCAGGATTGCTCTGGTAGGCGTCGCCGTTCACATGCTCGCGCGTCGGCCCGCTCATCAGCAGATTACCTGTGGCATCCCGTGCTTCCACCCGCACCACCTTGGGCTGGTTCAGCAGCACGCGATACGGTACGATCTCAGTCTCGAGGCCTGCCGCGCGGAACTCCTTTGCCACGTACTCTGCGGTTCTGCGGTCACCAGGCGTGGAGGCCATGTGCGGTTCGGCAGTGAGGGTCTTCAATTCCTGGCCGGCCAGCCTGGCGCTGGGCACAGCCAGAAATTTGGCCTCAATCGCGGCCTGCTGGCTGAACTCCTTATAGCCAAAGACCGACAACGGCGCAGCGTGGATGCCTGCATGGGAGGCTTGTAAACCGGAAACCAGTGCCAGAAGAAGAAAAGAACGAGTGTGCGTGAGCATAACCGGAGCCCTTTGGCGTGCCGGGATCTGAGTCCCAAGGCCGCGTGGAACAAAAACGGGGCAGTCAAGCCACCCCACTTCCGCCGCCGGAGCTGGAATTCTGGCCGGAACGAGCCAACTATTGCGCGAGCCGTTCAGCCCTCACCGGCGTCCCATCTCATCCGCTCCGCGATAAGCCCAAGCTTACACCAGCAGCCTGGGTGCATGATTGGGTTCCTATTGCCCGCGTGCTATGACCTATGCCACCGGCTGCGCGCAATGGGCACAGCGCTTGGCCGCCACAGGGATCTCGCTGAGGCACTCAGGGCATGTCTTGGTGGAGGGCGCTGCCGGTGCTTCGGGCTTCTTTATCCGGGCCATGAATGCGTTCATAGGCAGCACGATGGCAAAATACACCACTGCGGCCACAATCAGAAATGAGACCACTGCGTTCAGGAAGTTGCCGACCTTGATGGCGCCGCCGCCTACATGCAGGATGACGCCGCTGAAGTCCGGTTTCCCGACCGTTGCGGCAATGAGCGGGTTCAAGACATCGGCCACCAGAGAGCCGACAATGGCGTTGAATGCAGCGCCTAGAATCACCGCGATCGAGAGATCCACAACATTTCCGCGAAGAACAAAATCCCGAAATCCCTTCAGCATCCCTTCCTCCGTGTCCGTCTCAGTTGGCCCCATCCGCTGGCTGCCGGCCACAATGCGGCTGGACGTTGCGCGGTACATCCGGGGGCACAGCCCATGCTACACGCGAACAAAAGAAATGGAACAGACAAAATGTTGTGAAGGCTCACGGTGGCCTGCCAGTCGCACAGGTGAATAGGCTGCACTCCGTTCCCTCACGGATAAATCGCCAGGCTCACAATCATTGCCAGGATCATTAAATCGGTGTAGAGCAGGAGAAGGATGCCGGCGTGGTAGAGACTCCACTTCCGGTTGATGCAGCGGAATGTCTCTGCCATGCCCCACAGAGCCACAACCAGCGCTACCAATTGCCAGCGCGAGCCGTGCAGGTTCTCAATGTGAGGAAAGCCCGCAAGGCGCAGGCTTACCAGGAACGCGCCAAGGGACAACACCAGTGCGCGCAGCAGCGACCTTTGCCGCAAACGGAAGATGGAGGAGCGGGGAAGCACCACTCCTTCCAGTGTAGTGGTTTAGCCTAGACTGCAATCGCTTCCATTGTGCGAATTGATTCGGTGTAGGGCGCGCGGAGGACACCCCGCTCCGTGATGATAGCCGTCACGTAGCGCGCCGGAGTCACGTCAAAGGCGGGGTTGCAGATGCCCACGCCGTTGGGCGTTAGCTGCTTGCCGCCGTGGTGCGTCACCTCCACCGGCGAGCGCTCTTCAATTGGGATGTCATCGCCAGTGGGGGTGGCTGTGTCAATCGTGGACCAGGGCGCCGCCACATAAAATGGGATGCCGTGCTCTTTGGCCAGAATCGCCACGTTGTACGTGCCGATCTTGTTGGCAAAGTCGCCGTTCGCGGCAATGCGGTCCGCGCCCACCACCACGGCTTTGATGCGTCCTGCGCGCATCAGGCTGGCGGCCATGTTGTCGCAGATTACGGTCGTGTCAATGCCGTCTTCCATCAGCTCCCACGCCGTCAAGCGTGCTCCTTGCAGAAAGGGCCGCGTCTCGTCAGCGTATACGCGAATCTTCTTGCCATGCTCGACTGCCGCGCGGATGACGCCCAGCGCCGTGCCATAGCCGCAGGTGGCCAGTGCGCCGGCATTGCAATGCGTCAGCACGCCACCCTCATCCGGCAGCAGTGTGCCGCCAAAGGCTCCCATCGTCTTGCACGCCGCAATGTCTTCTTCATAGATTGCATGAGCTTCAGACAGGAGCCGTTCCTTCACCTGGGCAAGTGTCGTGCCGCGGGCCAGCAGGTCCGCGAAGAGCTTCTTCATGCGGTCGATGGCCCAGAACAGGTTCACGGCTGTCGGACGTGTGCCTGCCAGCCGCGCACAGATCCTTTCGAACTCGGGCGCGAACTCCTGCGGGGTGGAAGCTGTTGTACGCAAAGCCCCCAGAGCCACGCCGTATGCAGCGGAGACACCGATGGCCGGCGCACCGCGCACCACCATGGTGACAATCACGTCGGCCACCTGTTCGTAGGTCGTGGCGAGCACGTAGCTCTCTTCAAGCGGAAGCTTGGTCTGATCGATAAAGCGGACGCCCTCCGGCGTCCAGGCGAGAGTTGGAATCATGCATTTCCAGTCTAAACCGATGGAATTGAGACGCATGGCGCGTATGCCTTGTAAACATTTTCACTTTCCGCTGGACGCCGCTTCCTTCCCATGCGTAGAGTGGTTGCTGTACTCTTCCAGCCAGCCTTTCGCCTGCGTTACCCGCCGCTTCTGTCTCACAGCACGTGAGGAGTGCCGGGACGCTGGCGAGGCAGGTGAGCAGCGCAGGCCAGTCGATCTCTAGAACCAAGCGAGGAAGCTTTCTCATCATGGCGACACGTTCCACACCCGCGGCGGCAGAGAGCGCGCCCAACTATACCGGCCCGTTTATTACGGTTGCCGTCCTCTTTGGCATCTTCGGGTTTCTTACCAGCCTTAATAACCAACTGGTTGCCAAGCTGGAAGAGGTCTTTAAGCTCTCGCACGGGCCAGCCATGCTGGCCACGGCAGCTTGGTTCCTTGCCTATCTGGTTTTCTCTGTTCCCAGCGGCAAACTTATCGAATTGGTCGGCTACAAGCGCACCATGGTCATTTCGCTGTTCATCATGGTGGTGGGCGCTCTGCTGTTTGTTCCTGCCGCAAACCAGGTCAGTTTTCCACTTACGCTGACCGCAATTTTTGTGTTGGCCACGGGAGTATGTGCCCTGCAAACTTCAGCGAATCCCTATGTCTCGATTCTCGGCCCGGAGCACAGCGCTGCCGCCCGTCTGAATCTGGCGCAGGCTTTCAACTCCGGTGCCTCGGCGCTGGCTCCCTGGGTTGCGGCAACATTCATTCTGGTTCACTCCGGCAGTGGAGCCACCGCTGCCAGTGAGGCCCATATGCTGCAGGGGCCTTACGTGGCCATTGCCGCAGCGCTGCTGGTGCTGGCGTTTGCCGTCATGTTCATGCATCTGCCCGCGATTGTCACCACCCAGGCCTTCCGTCCAGGCAAGGAAGGCGATGCGGTACTGGCACGCAACATCTGGACGTATTCACACACCGTGCTGGGCATGGTGGGCATTTTCTTTTATGTCGGCGTTGAGATCTCCCTGGCCGCAATCGGCATCCGCTTCTGCCAGCAGCAAGGCATCAGTAATGTTGAAACCGCCGGCTTGATGGTTCTTCTCTACTACCTCGGCATCATGGTCGGCCGCTTCCTTGGCAGCTTCCTCATGAAATGGATCCGGGCGGATCATATGCTCGTCTGCCTCGGCCTGCTCGGCGTTATACTTATGTTCATCGCCATGTTCGTCAGCGGACAGGTTGCGGTCTGGTCTCTTGTCCTGTGCGGGCTGGCCAATTCCGTGATGTATCCCACAATCTTCGCGCTCGGCATCGCAGAGCTGGGGCCGTTGACCAGCAAGGGGTCCGGTGTTATTACCATCGGCAACGTGGGCGGTGCCGTCATCCCGGTCGCCTTTGGAGCGTTGGCTGACAAAGTGGGCATACAGTACGCGTTCATCATTCCCATCATTTGCTATATCTATGTAACTTTCTATGGCGCGCGGGGCTACAAACCCTCGCGGTAAGCATCGGCTTAGATATTCAGGCTTAACCGCTGCGGAGCCCTCCGGGCTATACCATGAGGGCGCCGTTGCGTTCGTCTAATTGGACGCGCATCCGATTCCCTTCGTAGAGTGTCTCTTGGGGCATCATCGAGCCCCGGGAGTTTTTGTGGCGAATCTAGCGCGCTTTGACTGGCTCATTCTAATCTCCTACGGATTCATTGCTTTGGCGCTGGCTTCCGTCTTCACACAACACATCAAGACGGAAGGCGATTTCCTTCATGCAAACCGCGGCCTTCCCGCTTGGATTGCTGGCCTGGCGATTCCGGGCATGAGCCTGGGTCTGCCGGTCATCATAGCGTTGGGAGCAGCGGGAGCGCGGTACGGTGTGCAGACCGTGCATCTCGTAAGCGTGGGCGCCCTTCCAGCCATCATCTTTGCGGGCCTTGTCATGCTACCCGTGTTTGCCCACGCAAAGGCCCGCACCATACCGGACTTCCTGGGCATGCGCTTTGGCCGCAAAACCCGCGCGCTGAGTGCTGGCCTCTTCGCTGCAATGACCGTGCTCATCAGTGCCATTTCCATGTGTGTGTTGGCCCGAGTGGTCCTAGCGCTGCATCTGCTGGATCAGATTTTTTACACAATGGGTTGGGGAGTGCGGGGCATCATCCTCTTCACAATCATCGCATCTGGACTGCTTGTGCTGGGTGTTGTCCTGCTAGGAGGCCTTGCCGGCGCAGTCTATAACCAGGCGCTTCAACTGCTCTTGCTCATTGCGGCTTTTCTTCCTCTCACGGTGCTCGCCCTCAGGAAGATGGGCGGATGGAGTGGACTCATCTCTGCTCTGCCTGCCGGCCATGCGCACCTGTGGAAAGGCGTCGTTCACGTGGGATCGAACCCCATGGGTCTAAACCTTATTGGCATTGGATTCGGGCTGGGACTCGTATTGGGGGCCGGGTACTGGTGCGCAGATTTCCGCGTTGTACAGGTAGCGCTGGCGACCAAGAGCAAACCCCGGGCTACTCACTCCTTGCTGATTGCTGCGGCCATCCTGACGCTTGTGCCTCTGCTCCTCATCACGCCCGGCCTTGTGGCCACGGCACTGCCTACGCCGCACACTCTCACAGTGGTGCGCGAAGAGGGCGGCATGATTTATCACGACACCACGATTGTTTCAAGAGAAGCAGAGGCCGGGCACGGCCTCGTCCCTGCCACATTGAATCCTGCAAATGGCACGATCCTGCTGGATGCAGAGGGCCACCCGATACTCAACTATGAAACGGCCACGCCTACCATCATGGCGCACGTTCTTCCCGCAGGGCTGCTGGGTCTCGCGCTTGCTGCTTTGCTGGCCAGCCTCGTCAGCGGTATGGCCGCCAATGTGACTGCGTGCAACACGGTCTTGCTTTGTGACCTGCAACCGCTTTTTACGCGCAAGCAGGCAACTCATGCGCAGCGCCCAGTTCTTGCCCGCTGGATGACGGCTGGCCACCTCCTTGTTGCGGTCCTCGTGGCCCTCGTGCTCGCGCGCGCCGAAGGCGTGATGCCCCTACTGCTTTTCGTCATTGCGGTGGTCAATGCTCCTCTGCTGGCGGTGCTGTTGCTGGGCGTGTTCTGGAGACGCGCCACCAGCAGCGGGGCATTTGCAGGGGTGCTCGTGGGGGCAGTGACTGCGGCAGTTTTTAGCTGTATCCAGTTCAGTGCGCATTTGCATCCAAGTGTGCAAAGTGGCGCCATGGCTGTTTTCTTGCAAGCCACCAATTCCCTGGCATCCGGAGTTTGGATCGCGAATCTTGCCTTCGGCATCAGCCTTGGCACTGCAGTGTTGGTGAGTCTCTTCACTACTCCGCTGCCGTCATCGAACGTCCAAGATCTAATTTTTGACCTTGGGCGCGCCGGGACTGGAAAGGCAACATGGCTGTTCGCCTCTGCCATTCTCGCGGTTGCGCTGGCGCTGAATCTCTTTCTTCGCTGATCCAAAAGCAGCGCTGGCACGGGCGCATGTTCATCTGCATGTCTCCGCCGAGTGCCGGAAATTGATATGGTCTTCATCGTATGCCCGGTACACTGAACTTGAGTGATGAAGCGCAGAACCATCGAGCACTATGAAATCGTTCGCCGGCTCGGCGCTGGCGGCAGTGGTGTTGTCTACCTGGCTAATGACACGCTCCTGCAGCGCCCCGTTGTGCTCAAGATCCTGCGTGCCGGGCTTCTCTCTGCGCAGCAGATGCGTTCCACCGTGCTGCGCGAGGCGCGCATGGCCTCCGCCATCGAGCATCCCAACGTCTGCGCCATTTACGAAGTAGGCGAGGCCGGCGACGAAGGCTACATCGCCATGCAGTTTGTTCCGGGCCAGTCCCTCGATCAGCTTATTGCTGCTGGACCCGCGCGTCCGCAACTTGTGCTCTCCGTCGGCATCCAGATTGCAGACGGCCTGCAGGCCGCGCACGCGCTTGGCATCTTTCATCGCGACCTGAAGCCGCAGAACGTGATGCTGACTGACGGTGGTCTCGTCAAGATCCTCGACTTCGGTCTCGCACGTCGCTTGCGCCCGGAGGACTCTGCGTTCGACCCATCCAAGCCCGCGCTAGCAAAAGATGCTTCGCTCGCGGCGACATACACAGCGCGCGGCGGCACCATCCGTTACATGGCTCCCGAGCAGTTCGTCACCGGCCACTCCAGCGTGCAGTCCGACGTATGGGCTCTCGGCGTGATCCTCTATGAGCTGACCAGCGGACGCCATCCCTTTGCGCGACCGGATGCTGAGGATTTTCAGGCCATCCGCGCCATTCAGTTTTCTGATCCGCCTGATCTCAGCGAGATTGTGCCCGAAGTTCCGGCGGAGTTGAAGAGCATGATTGCCACTTGTCTTCAGAAGAACCCTGCACTGCGCTACACCGCGGCCGCTGAGGTTCGCGAAGCCCTCAAGACCATCATGAAAGCGCAGCATTTTGAGACCGGCATCATTCCGGGCGAGGCCGCAGCCAACCTGCCCACCTCGCAGGCAGATTCAGAAAAACGTGCCACGGGATTTCTCTCCATGCTTGCCGAGCGATTTCGCGAGTCCGCTGCAGAGCGCACAGTGCAGAACTCACTTGTGGTTCTGCCTTTCAGCAATCTTGGCGCCACAGAGGTGGCTCCGCTCTATGGCTATGCGCTGGCAGATGCCATTGCCGCGCGGCTCGCGCGCATTCCCACGCTCGTCGTGCGGCCGTCCAGCGCCCTCATGTCCCTGCCCATTGCGCAGATGGATCCTCTCGCCATCGGCCAGAAGCTTCTTGTTTCATACGTATTAGCGGGCAGCTTTGTGCGCTCAGAGGCTGGCTTTGACCTCAATTGGCAACTGCTCGACGTTGCCTCGCAGAGCGTGCGCTCCGGTGGCTCCATACAGGTGCCCTCGCTTGATCTGATTGCCGTGCAAACTGAAATCTCCAATGAAGTTTTTGCAACCCTGCACGGCCTCGGGGCAAAGGACAAGATTGACCTGCCACGGCCAGGGCCTCGCGATGCCACCCTGCCCGGGCCCGTGAGTGAAAAGTATCTGCAGGCCCGTGCGCTTCTCAGCTCCTTCATGGTGCGGACCGGCGCCCGCGCGGATCTGGACCGCGCCCATGGGCTTTTTCAAAGTGTTGTGGAGTCCGACCCCGAATTTCCCGCGGGATGGAGCGGTCTGGGCATAGCTGAACTACAGTACGTTCGCCACGGCTTCGGCGGTCAAATTCATGTGATGCATGCGCGCCGTGCCTTCGACGAGGCGCTGAAGCTCGACCCGGCCTCTACTGAGGCCAATCTCTACCGCATTTACATGCTGCTCTCGCGCGGCGAAAAGGAGTCCGCCCGTCACGGCATAGCAAACCTGCTCGTCACCGCGGCCAATGATTGGAATGTGCACATGGTTGCCGGCCTTGCACTGCGCGGTGACGGCATGTATGAGGAGGCACTGAGCCAGTTCAGCCGCGCCCTCAAGCTCAACCCTGCCAACGCGGCCGTTCTGTACAATCACCGCGCGCGTGTCTACCACTATCAGAATCAGCTCGAGCTGGCGGGCGACGAACTGGAGAAGGGCCTTGCACTCGAGCCGCGCCATCCGCTGCTGCGCACCTCTGCCGGTTACCAGCAGATGCGGCTTGGTAATCTGCAAGCTGCCATTGAAATTCTTGAGGGCGTCATTCGCGATGATGAGCGCCTGCGGATTGCCGTGCCCACGCTTGCGCTTTGTTATGTGCAGGCCGGCGATCGAGCACGCGCCGCGGCACTCCTTAAGGACGACACACTGGCCGCAGCCGAAGCCGACAGCGAAATGGCGTACAGGCTGGCAACGTACTTCGCTGTGGAAGGCGACTCCAGCGAGGCGCTGCACTGGCTGCGCCGTGCCATTTATCTGGGCAACGAAAACTATCCGTGGTTCCAGAAAAACCCTGCATGGAACAACCTGCGCACCAACGCCGACTTTGGCCGCATTCTTGAAGATCTGAAGAAGAGCTTCCGCAGAAATCAAAGAACATGGAAGCGGTTGCTCGAAGAGATACCTCCGGGCGGCGAATAGAAAGAACCCTGCGCCTCTGCATAAATACCCGGCGGAAAGACTGTTGCTCTCCGCCGGGCATTCCAAAACAGCTGACTAACGAATGCGTTCGTATGGCAGGTAGACCGGATCCCACACGTAATCCAGTAGTTCTTCCTTCAGCGTGGCTACGTCTGCGCCTTCGGCCACGCCATCGGCAATTGCCTGCTTCCCCACGGCTTCAGCCACAACCAGGCTCACCTTACGCGAGTCGGCAATGGGCGGCAGCAGCGGCGCATCCCTGTCTGTCCGCGCGGGCGAGAGCTTTGCCAGAGCCTTTGCGGCAGCCATGATCATGCTGTCTGTCACGCGACGCGCGCGGCTGACAAGAATGCCGAGCGCCAGGCCGGGAAAGATGTAGGAGTTGTTCACCTGCGAGATGGGAATCAGCCTGCCCCCAAACTCCACAGGAGCGAACGGGCTGCCTGTGCCAATCAGAGCGCGTCCCTCCGTCCACTGCATCAGATCCGCCGGGATGGCCTCTGACTTCGATGTTGGATTGGACAGCGGGAAGATGATCGGGCGCGGTGTATGGCTGGCTACTTCGCGCACAATCTCCTCCGTAAAGGTGCCAGCCTGCGCTGAAACGCCCACCAGCACGGTTACGTTGGCGTTGCGCACCACGTCCAGCAGCGAAATGTCCTCCCCGCCGGACAATTTCCAGTGCTTTACGTCCGCCCGCTTGCGCAGCAGCGGCTCCTGCTCGGCGCGAATGCCTCTGCCGCCCTCAATCAGCAAGCCGTAGCGGTTGAAGGCATAAATGCGGCTACGCGCCTCTTCTTCACTCAGGCCCTCTTCCTTCATCGCTGCAATCAGCAGGTCGATAATCCCGATGCCAGCCGACCCGGCGCCGAACATGGCAATGGTCTGCTCCTTCAGCGGAATTCCCGTCGCGTTGATCGCGGCCAACAGGGTGCCGGTGGTCACAGCGGCCGTGCCCTGAATATCGTCGTTGAAGGTGCAAAGCCGGTCGCGGTACCGCTCCAGCAGGTGCAATGCGTTCGTACCAGCAAAGTCCTCCCACTGTAGAAGAATGTGCGGCCACCGCCCTTTGACTGCCGACACAAATGCCTCGACAAAGTCGTCGTACTCCTGCCCGCGTATGCGCTTGTGCTGCCAGCCGATGTAGAGCGGATCCTGAAGCAATGCTTCGTTGTCCGTGCCCACGTCCAGCAGGATTGGCAGGCAGTGCTCCGGCGGAATGCCACCCAGTGCCGTATACAGAGCCATTTTGCCGATGGGTATGCCCATCCCGCCTGCTCCCTGGTCGCCAAGGCCAAGGATGCGTTCGCCGTCGCTCACCACGATGCAGCGCACATCGTCGTAACGCGGATCGGCAAGCATCTGCTCCATGCGGTGCTTGTTCGGATAGCTGATG
This sequence comes from Acidobacteriota bacterium, assembly GCA_021818105.1. Taxonomy (GTDB): domain Bacteria; phylum Acidobacteriota; class Terriglobia; order Terriglobales; family Acidobacteriaceae; genus Telmatobacter. Next base: position 86,229 of record JAKAFB010000003.1, on the reverse strand, counting down.
AAGAGGCCGCGCGTCCGTCGCCAGATCTCGCTGAAGCGCTGGCAGCCCTCGCCCACTGCCGGTGTGTAGACAATCGGCAGCATCTCTTCGATGTGTCGCGAAATGAGTGAGTAAAAGAGCGTTTCGGTAGTATCCTGCAAGTCGCGCATAAAGCTGTACTTTGCGAATGCAGTGGGTTGGCTGTCAAAGGCGCGCTTGCGCCGTTCGCACTGTTCTTCCAGGGTTCCGACGTGAGGCGGCAGCAGTCCGTGCAGCCCAAAGGCATCACGCTCCTCCTCGGTGAATGCGGTTCCCTTGTTAAGTCTTGGATTAAGAAGCAGTTCGTAGCCGGAAAGCGCGGTACGAATCACAGTTTTCTTGGTTGGGTTGATTGTCGCGGATTGCGTGGACACTGCGGTCTTCTCCTTGTTGTCGACACTCTCCAGGGAAGAAACTCCATTTTATTCCTCAATGATGGCCAAATCCCAGGGCCCCAGCGCTAATTCCTGTGCATGCGCCACCGGTTTGCCATCCAGAAGATTTGTTCCCGCGCCGTAGCCGTAATTCACTTTGACCTCGCCGCCGGAGTAGTTGAAGTAGTAATGCACGTGCTTCCCCATGCGGTTGACGCCGCTCTGCACATGCACGGCGGCAGGCAACTGCTGGTCTGGGCCGGCAAGTCCCGCTTCTTCCACCGCGCGCCTCAATATCACTGTCTGCAGCGCATCTGATAGATATGTGCCCTCATACAGAAGCGTGCCTGAGCCAAATTGGTTCTCGGTAATCGCCGGCCACTTGCCGAAGAAAGGATGGTCGTAGTACGCCAGCGCCTTTGCGTGTTCCGGTATCAGGAACTCCGCCCAGTACTGCACTTTGTTTCCGTCACCTGCATGGAACGGATCGCCCTTGAGTGCCAGCGGCTTATCCAGATTGGAAAACTCCTGGTAGCTGAAGCCCGCCGCCTCGCGCAGCGGCCCCGGCGCGCGCACCCAGCGGACAGCGGAATTCTCATTTGCAAATCCGCTTTTGAATGTCATCACAACGTGTCCGCCGCTCTTTACATAGTCCGAGATGCGCTGCAACAGTGCATCATCGGCTATGTAAAGTGCCGGAACAATCACTAGCTTGTAAGCCGAGAAGTCCTGCGTCTCCGGAAAGACAAAGTCCGTTCCCACATTCATCTGGTAGAGCGCCTTGTGCATCTGCTGCACCAGCGAATCGTAGCCCTGCGGCGTGCGCGTCCATGACCACACGGGCACCGGGCCACCATAGGGCATAAAGTCGATGGCGTTGGCTGAGTCGCGGCTCCATAAGATGGCTACCTGGTTGCGAATCTTCAGTCCGGTCAAATGCGGTCCGATCTTCTGCAACTCGTGCGCCGTGCGGCTCACCTCTGCATATGCGCGGTTTGGTTCAAGATCGTGTGACAGTACACCCTTCCAATATGTCTCCTGATTGGCCGCGATGGAAGCCCAGTGCCAGTACTCCACCATGTTGGCGCCGTTCGAGAGATGCGTGTAAACGTCCTCCCGCATCTGGCCGTCATAGGGTGGGAACTGCCCCTCTGAACTCCATCCAATGGTCTGCGCGTTCGTCTCGGTGATCAGAAAATTCGAGTGCCTCAGCGAGCGCGTGAAGTCTTCCTGAATCGACTGGATGGAACCATCGAAATGATCCTGCGAGCCGTGGTACACGTTGTCGGCGGGAATATCAAGGAATGCCGCAATAGCCTCTTCATTCACATCGTGGCGCATCATGCCGCCGTAGTCGGTTGTGACAAACTGCCGCGGGCCGGCACACTCACGCACCAGCTTCGCCTGCCAATGTAGAAAGTCCGTCACGCGCATCTGGCTCCAGCGTGTCCACTCCAGCTTGTAGCCCGTGCTTTGCGCGCCGTCGCGCGTGGGCAGATCCTCCCACGTGTGGAAGTTCTCGCCCCAGTAGTTCAGGAACCATGCCTTGCTCAATGCCTCGGGCGTCACAAACTTTTTTTCAAGATAGTGCTGAAATCCAATGAAAACATCGCGGTTTGCAGCATCGTAACTGGAGGTCTCATTGTCCAGTTGCCAGCCAATGACCGTGGGGTTGTCCTTGTAATGCGCCACAATGTGGCGGATCAAACGCTCAGCATAAAAACGATATGCTGGCGAGTCCGTATCCATGTTCTGGCGCATGCCATAGGTATTTTGCTGCGGCGGCCCGCCGAACCTGCCGTCGTTCAAGCGCTGCGCCAGAATTTCCGGGTGCTGGTGCGCCATCCATGCGGGAATCGAATAGGTGGGTGTGCCCAGAATCACCTTGATGCCTGCCTTGCCCATCGCGTCCACCACGCGGTCCATCCACGCGTACTCGAAGTGGCCATCCTCAGGCTCCCATAGGCTCCAGGTGGACTCGCCCATGCGCACCACGTTCAAGCCCGCGGCCTTCATCAGCGCCACATCCTTGTCCAACCGGTCATAGGGCATGTACTCGTGGTAATAGGCCGCGCCGTAAAGAACGGTGGGGAAGTCGAGGTCGGGGCCTGTCGCGCTGGCCTGTGACTGCTGTGCGCCGGCTGTTCTTCCTCCGCCAGCAGCCAGTGCCACCATTAACAAGCTGCTGCCAACGCACTGCAGAGCCTGCGTCCACTGCCAAGGGAAGCGTTTACCAGAGAGCCTCATTATCCAACCTCATTTCTGCTGCAATCGGTGTAAGAAGCGGAAGGACTATGAAAACACTTCTATGCGAAGGTAAGCAAGACAACCTCTGCATGCGTGCCCACGCGCATGGGTGGCCCCCATGTTCCTGCACCGCTCGATGTGTAAACCTGCAGCGCGCCGTGCGGCTGCATACCGTAGGTAAACCGCCCAAAGGCGCGATGAGTCACCCAGCTGAACGGGAAAATCTGGCCGCCATGTGTGTGGCCGCTGATCTGCAGACTCACACCCGCCTGCTCCACTATCGCCAGATGGTACGGTACGTGCTGCAACAGAATACTGGCGGATCCGCCATTCAGATTCAGGTTTTGCAATAGGCTTCTCAAGTGCATAGGGTTCGTGGAGTCGTGATAGGAAACGCCCACAATATGCACTCCATCCACGGTTACGCACTCGTTGTTCAGCACGCGAAAGCCGCCCTGTTTGAGTACGTCAACATAGCGTTGGCTACCCCCAAACTCATCATGATTGCCCAGCACGTAAAAGGTGCCCAGCGGCGGCTTCACGTCAAACAGCGGAGCGGCCAGCCGCAAGGGGTCATCCTTGCCACCGTCAAACAGGTCCCCGGGAACAAAAATGATGTCTGGTTTAAGTTTGTCTGCAAGGCGCGCAATGCGCCGCGCTATGCGCCAGCGATTGATGTTCCCCAGGTGCACGTCGCTGTAAATCAACGCCCGGCGGCCGCGCCATGAGGCAGGCAGATGCGGTAACCGCACTGTCAGATGGCGCACGCGAATCCAGCGCGCATTGAGTACGCCGTAAACACTCGCTCCAATCGCCGCAAGAAAGAAGATTCCTGCCACGTACGGTCTCGCCGCAAGGTAGATCTTGTCTGGTGACATCAGGCGCAGCGCAAAGTCTGTCATCCAGCTCAGGCAAGTCGCCAGCAGGAAGAAATTCAGCAGCCCGAGCCAAACGGCTGCAATCCTGTAAAGGATCGCCACAAACAGGTTGTAAAAGCGCAGGCTCAGCAACCCTGCAGACATGAAGCTGACGGCAAGAATCGTGAGCGCGGCCCTCAGGTAAAAGTCCCCGTCAGCACCCAGTGAAGGCCAGAAATGAGTCCATGTAAAGTAGAGAAACCAATGGGAGAGAGCGAGAATCAACTGCGCAACCAGCACGCCCACAATTGGCCAAACTTTCAAAACCGGGTCTCCTCACCCCATTTTGTCATGAACCGGGCTGAGCAGTCGGTGCAGCATGTCCGCGCTCGATTCGTGAAACAATCTTTTCATGGTAACCTCCGGTGGCGACCGGCTCGGTCTCTACTTTTCGATTCCTTTTTGCCGATCCAAGTGCACGTACTGCAACTTCGCTTCTGGCGTGTATCCCGCCAGCGAGCACACGCGCTACGTGGACCGGATCATGGAGGATATCGCCAGTGCGGAGCCATGGGCAGATCGCATGGCCGTTTCTCTGCCGCGCAATGTGGACACCATTTACTTGGGGGGTGGTACGCCGAGCCTTCTTTCGCGCGAACAGATTGCGCGCCTCTTCGCCGCCATTCATGCGCAGTTCATAGTCGAGCCAGATGCCGAGATCACGGTTGAGTGCGCGCCGGGTCAGATTGCCGACGGCACACTGGAAGCCCTTGCCGCCACGGGTGTGAATCGCGTCAGCCTCGGTGTCCAGTCTTTCGTGGATCGCGAAGCACACGTCAGCGGACGCCTGCACAGCCGTGCAATTGTATTCGACGATCTGCGCCGCCTGCGTCGCGCAGGCATCACCAACCTGAATGTTGACCTGATAGCGGGCCTTGCCGGCCAAACGCTCGCATCCTGGCAGGAGTCGATCGCAGTGCTGCTGGACGCGGACGTGCCCCACGCCAGCATCTACATGCTTGAGGTTGACGAGGACTCACGCCTTGGGCGCGAGATGCTAGCCGGCGGTGCGCGATATCACGCCGATCTTGTGCCGAGCGACGACACGATTGCGCGCATGTATGAGATTGCGGTTGAGCAACTCACTGCTGCGGGCCTCAAGCAATATGAAATCTCGAACTTCGCGCGCAGGGGCCGTGCCTCCCGCCACAACCTCCGCTACTGGCAGCGTCGGCCCTATCTCGGGCTCGGTGTCGATGCGTCTACCGCGCTGTACGCCAGAGACCCGGACGGAGAAGGGAAGCATCACCTTTTGCGTTCCACCACGTCCGATGATCTTGCGGCATACCTGGGCGGTCCCCAACCGGCAGAGATAGCTTGGCTCTCCCCGGAGCGTCAATACGAGGAAGCGTGGTTCCTTGGTTTGCGCATGAATGCGGGCGTTGGCATCGGTGCGCTGCGTCATGAGTTTGGCCGTGAGCGCGTGGCGCGGGCGCTCGCCTTGGTGGCCCAGCTTGCGGATGCGGGACTCGTCGCTTCCGAAGGCAAGACCGTGCGCCTAACCCCGCGCGGACGCATGCTGTCGAACGACGTCTTTCAGCAATTCCTCCAACCCTGCGAAGCAGAGCCGAGTCTCGCCGCGCGTTGAAGAGGGGGATGCAGCCTGCGCTTCTTTCCCGCCCCTTCAAATCACTTGCTGCACACGAAGAAAAAGGGGCTGAGATCGACCGTTTAGTCGACGAAATCCACCTGCGGCGCAATGGGAATAATGCCGCGCTCATGGCCCAGTTCCAGCAGCTTGCGGATTGCCTCGCGGCCATCGGGGCCGTAGTCCAGCGTGCGCTCATTCACATACATGCTTACAAAGCGATTGGCCAGTGAGGTGTCCAGGTCGCGTGCAAACTGCATGGCATACTCCAGCGCCTGTTCGCGATGATCCAGCGCGTGTTGAATGCTTGCCCGCAGCGCATCGGAGATGATCTTGTGTTTCGCCGCGCCCAGTGAGCGGCGGATTGCATTGCCGCCCAACGGCAGAACCAGTCCCGTCGTCTCCCGCCACCATACGCCCAGGTCAATGATTTTCTTCAGCCCGCTCGCGGCATACGTCAACTGACCTTCGTGGATAATGAGGCCCGCATCGTATTTGCCTGCCTGGATAGCAGGAATAATCTGGTCGAACGGAACGGTCTCCGTCTCAATTTCAGGATTGAAGACCTTCAGGGCGAGATAGGCCGTCGTCAGTGTTCCTGGCACGGCCACTTTGATGCGCTTCAGATCTTCCAGCGCGAGCGGCTTGCTGGCCACCACCATCGGCCCGTAGCCTTCGCCCACGCTGCCGCCGCAGCCCATCAGGGCATAGTTCTGCTGTACATAGGGATACGCATGGAAGCTGATAGCCGTCACGTCGTAGAAGGCCTCATTCTGCGCGCGCTGATTCAGCGTCTCAATGTCACACAGCGTATGGGTAAACCGATAGCCGGGCACGCGCACTTTGTTGGTGGCCAGGCCATAAAACATGAATGCGTCATCAGAGTCGGGACTATGCGCTATAGAAATATCAATGACCGGCTGCGTGCTGGCCACTTCAGCAGATGGCTTGTTGCTCACTGGGTACCTGAAATCCTTTCAACGAATCAATGCAACTTCTAGTTGGATGCGGCTATTGTGCGCGGCGGCGCATACGTTGCCAGCCTGATGCAAGGGCGGCAGCCGCAGCCACCTTCAACGCGTCGCCGGGCAGGAAGGGTAACACGGCCATGGGAATAAGGGGCCGCGCCGGCACATGCGTCAGCATAGCCAGCCAGAGGGCGCCGCTCATCAAAATCAACACGTTGCCCGCAGCCGCGCTCACCAGCGCCATCTGAAATCCGCGCCCGCTGCTCCGCCACAGGAATGAAATCAGCGCAGCCGCCGCGGGATACGCCATCAGGTAGCCGCCCGTGGGGCCGGTCAGATGTGCAATCCCCATAGTCATTCCTGCCGTCGGAGTAAAAACGGGCAAACCCAGCGCGCCCTCCGCAAGGTACGTGGCCAGTGTGGCCGCAGCCAGGCGCGGCACCAGCAGCAAGCCCAGCAACAGCACGGCAAAGGGCTGCAGCGTGAGAGGAACCGGCGTAAACCACAGGGGCAATGCAACATGTGCGCTTGCGGCAACCAGTGCGCTTCCGCCCAGCACGATGCCAATGGGGCGCATCCAGGCAAGGACGTGATCTGATGCTGCCCAGGACACAACCGTCGCGGAGAGTTCCTTCTGCACGTTTCACCCCCTAAATTTCTGATTCTTAATCAAGTTCTTCACTGGCACCTAGCGCTTCCCCAGCGGCTCTGTCGCGCGCTTCCGCATGATGCCGCCTCACATGGCGGACTACACCTGCGACCGCAACCAGCAGCCCCACCATTGAGACGATGAGCGCAATGATTAACCAGTGAACCACGGTAAAAGCTCAGAATATCAGATGGATCTCCCCGCTCATCCAATACCCGGCTGCACTCCATAATTTACGACTTGCTCACGTTCGCCACCAGCCAGTCCAGATAGTTCTGGCTTCCGCGTTCGACGTCAATCACTATAAACTCCGGTGTCTGGTAGCTGTGCAGGGCATGTAGCCGCGCCTCCAGCGGCGCCAGGCACTCCACTGTGGTCTTCAGCAGCAGTACGCACTCCGGGGCCGTCTCCAGATCTCCTTGCCAGCGATATATTGACTGCGCCGCTGGCAGGATCGTCGCACACGCTGCCAGTCGCTCTTCTACCAGTGACCGGCCCAGCCGCTCCGCTTCTTCCATGCTGCCCGCCGTCGTCAGCACAATGCGTGCGATCGAGGTTATCTCAGGCATAAATTTCTCCCCGCTTAGTGTACGTGCCTCCGGCTGTGGAAGCATGATCTCCAAGACACCGGGCGCTTGCCGAGCCTGCTCCTATGTTGCAGTATGTACTTTGCGGCTGGCTGGTCCGCCGCGTGGAGGCAAAGGATGAGCACACCCATCAGGTTCGGCACCTCCGGCTGGAGGGCCATCATGGCCGATGAATTCACCCTCGCCAATATCCGCCTTGCTGTGGCGGGCATCGCGGCGTATGTAAAGACCCAGCCCACCCCGCACCGTGTACTTGTGGGCCGCGATCCACGTTTTCTCGGTGAACACTTCGTCAACGAAGCGGCTCGCGTGCTTGCTGCCAATAATGTCACCCCCATCGTGATTCCAGAGGCAGCTCCCACGCCAGCTATTGCCTACGCCGTGCGCACGCTCAAGACCTCTGGAGCCATCAACTTCACCGCATCGCACAATCCGCCAGAGTACAACGGCATCAAATTTTCCACGCACGACGGCGCCCCGGCCCTGCCCGAAGTCACCCGTCAGATTGAAGCTGCCATTGAGCAACTCAGCTCCGGCGGTGGCGGCGTTCCCAGTCCATTTGCCGACAAGTTTGAGACCACCGACGTCAAGCCCGCCTTCCTCAAGCGCCTGGCCGAGCTCGTAGACCTCAAGGCCATCGCCAAGTCCGGTATTAAGGTCGTCTATGACCCTTTCTGGGGTGCGGGCCGCGGCTACAGCACGGATCTGCTTCGCGAGGCCGGCGTCACCGTTGAAACCGTCCATGATTATCGCGACGTGCTCTTCGGCGGCCATGCTCCCGAGCCCGACGATCATCTCCTCGGCGATGCCAGGGCAAAGATGAAGGATATCGGAGCGCACATCGGCATTGCGACCGATGGCGACGCCGACCGCTTCGGCATCGTCGACCAGGATGGCACCTTTATTCAGCCTAACTACATCATTGCCCTGCTCTTCGACTATCTCGTGCAAACGCGCGGCTGGAAGAACGGTGTCGCCAAGAGCGTGGCCACCACCAACCTGATCAACTCTCTCGCCGAGCACCACAAGGTGCCTCTGTACGAAACACCCGTCGGATTCAAATACATCGGCGAACTTATCATTGCCGACAAGATCGCCATTGGCGGCGAAGAGTCCGCAGGCCTCACCATTCGCGGCCACGTGCCGGAGAAGGACGGCATCATCGCCGGCCTGCTCGTCGCAGAGATGGTCGCCACGCTTGGCAAGAGTCTCGGTGTGCAATTACGGGAAATGTTTGCCAAGGTTGGTTCCTTCTATCCTGTTCGCGAGAACTTCCGCTTGACCCCGGAGCGCAAAGCCGCTTTCACTGAGAAGTTAAAGGCCGATCCCTCTGAGCTGAGCGGGCGCAAGGTGTCCAGCGTGGTACGCACCGATGGCCTTAAGCTCATCCTCGAGGACGGATCGTGGGTCTGCTACCGCCTCTCCGGCACAGAGCCGGTGGTGCGGGCCTACACCGAGGCGCGCAGCCAGCAGGACATGGTAGCCCTGCGTGCAGCATCCGAGAAGTTCGTATTGTCATAACTGCAGCTTGAGGACAGATGCCCGAAGAAACGCCACAGAACGTCGGCAGCGTTGCCGCATCCCCGCGCTCCCCCCTGCACACGCGCATGGTTGAATGGGCGCAGCACGCCTGGCGTCCCGCAGGCACGCTTGTCGCCATCGCGCTTACTCTCCTCTTGGGCTGGGGTGTAGTCAACGGCAGGCATGGCCTCTCCTCCTGGCAGCGCCAGCGAGCACAGGAGAAGCGGCTGCAGCAGGAAATTCAGGATTTGCAGAAGGAAAATGACCACCTGCGCCATCACATCCAGCGCCTCAAGTCCGACCCCGATGCCATTGAGCACGAGGCACGCGAGGAGTTACATTACGCCCGCCCAGGCGAAGTAATCTACACACTGCCGGCTGCTCCCCAGTCGCAGGCGCAACCACCGTCTGAAAGTAAGTAGAGCAACGGAGTAGGGCATCCACTGCGCGTGCTGCCTGCAATGTCTGTTATTCCCCTTGTTGGGTGGGGCCGTCAGGCGGTGCTTCGGCAGTATTTGCTGCAGCAAACCATGCCACTCCCGCGCCCACCAGCGGCGCATGGTCGCCGAGCGCCGAGACAAGCAGTGCAAAGCGAGCGCCATCCATGGTCTGCTGGGCGAAGGGAAGAAACAGTTGTGCAGAGCGTGCAATGCCGCCTCCCACCACGACGACATCCGGTGCAAATTCTGCAAAGACTCTCTTGAGCATGCGGCCCAGTCTTCGGCCAAAATCCGCAAACACAGCGCGTGCAGCCTCGTCATGCGCGGCATCCATCGCCATGGTTTTTACATCGCGTTCCTGCCCTGTACGTTCTGCATAGCTCTTGCGGAGTGCTCTGGTCGAGAACTGGTCTTCCACAATGCCGCCTTCATAAGGCAGATTCCAGATCTCGCCGCCCGGCGGCACACCGCAGCCTTCTGTCACGATCCGCCCATCCACGGCGAAGGCTGAGCCAATCCCTGTTCCGAGGGTAATCACCACCGCACGCGCACAGCCTTTGGCTGCGCCTGCGCCAACTTCGCCCAGCAGGTAGGCTGCGGCGTCGTTCAAAAAACGCACCTGCTCAACCCTCCACCCGAAACGTTCAGCAAGCGCTGCACGAAGGTCAAAGCCATACAGATACGGCAGTTTGTGCTGCATCCAGCTCACGCCGGCTGCATAGTCAAACGGTCCCGGCATCGCCACGCATGCCCCCGGCGCGCTGCCTGCCTCCACTACTGCTTCTTGTCCTAGCGCTTCCAGCAGGTTCACGAAGGCTTCACTCGTGTGCTCCTCCGGATGCGGCCCCTGGACCACGCGGCCCAATGCGAAATCCCCGGCACGGCAGGTTGCCGCTGCCACGTGGCTTCCTCCCACGTCATACACGAGTACACGCTGGCTTGTGGCGGAATGCATGAATACCTCGCTTCTGGGGAACGTTGCCATTTTAGACGCTGCGGTAACGCCAATGCAGTTGTTGCCTGCAATCCTCCGTGCGCTGCTCAAAAATCCACGTGTCCACGCACCGATCCAACCCATGCAGGTCCGCGGTCACGGTTGTATCCGGGATTGGAAATGTGCTGCACATCCACCGCATAGAACAGTCCGCGCCACGCATGCCAGTTGTAGTAGCTCTCCACGATATTCTCGCGGCCGTAGTTCAAATTGCCATCGCCCAGCAGAAAGCCCAACCCGCCGTAGTGCAGATAGTCCTGGTGATCGCGCTTGATGGCATTGGAGACAAAGGCGACTCCCAGTTTGTCCGCAGGTCGCCCCCACCGCGCACCGGCATAGTCGCCGCCTCCCTCCACCGTCTGGTCCACTTCGGTGTAGGCAAAGGACTCATGCTGTCCCTCGTTCCATCCAAAGCGGCCAAACACGCGGAGTTGCGCGGTCAACTCCTGCTCCGCGTTGTAGCCTACGCCATACTTGAGCGCGCCAAAATGCTCGTGCAGCGTAATTGTGGGCGTTGGGTCCACGCCCGCCAGGTAAGCATGCACCGCCTCGCGATAATCGCCCATGTGTGCGCGGTTGGCATAGAACATCACGCGCATCACTCCAATGCGCCCTGGCACCAGGCTGCGCCGCAGTTCAAATTCGCCATTCTGACCATGTGCGCGGCTGAAGGCCCAATCCATGTCGATGCCATTGGCCACCACCGGCATAGCAAAAATGCCGTAGCGGACGCTCCACGCTCGGTCGTCGTACTCGGCCATCCCGCCCACCGTGTACCCGCGTGTGTCCGCTGCGTAGTCCCACGCGCCATTGTTATCCACCGTCCAGTTCATGAACTGCAGATGGCTGTCAGAGCCGATGGAGTTCACATCAAAAAAATCCGGCAACGTCATCTTGCCGATGCGGACTTCCAAGCGCCGCTCCGGCACCCTTGAGGCCAGTGCAAACGGTCCCTGTGTCTGTTCCGTGGTTTTTGCTGCAAGACCAATCACCTGGTGAATCTCATAGCGCGCAAGGTAGGGCGCGGAGCCAAGGTTGGGGTTACGCACCACATCCAGATTCGTGAACCCGGCCAGTCCTAGTGCCTCGCTCAATCCACGGCCACCAGCGCTCTCGATATCCAGAATCAGGTCCGTGCTGTACCGCACGCTGTGGGTTGGTCGCACTGCCGTGTACAGCGTTCCGATCATTGAGGTCTTGTACTCGGCTGAATTGCGAAAGCTGTTTGGCCCCTCGTACAGCGAGTGAAACGGCAGCCGTCCTTGAAAAATCACGTTCGCCTGGCCTGAAATCCAGTAGCGCTTGTCGCCGGGACGCACAAAGACGCTGAACATCGGCGTCTCCGGATTCGCCTGTTCCTCGCTACTCTCGTCACCACCGCCGTGCTGCGCCACAACTATTGCAGAAGCCAAAACGAGGCTCGCTTGCGGCTGCGGCCGCGGCGCATCTGGTAGTTGAGCAACTGAGGGCTCGAGGGAAGCCTGTGCCCAGACAAGCGGGGACGCCAGCAGCGCATTCAGTGCAGGCATGCCAAGCAGTTTCAGGGTTAGCATCCGGCAGGAAAGCATAGGACGACTTTCAGGCATGTGCCACAGTGGAGTCTGGGATAGAATGAATGAGCCACTATACCCCCATAGGGTTTATACCATACCCCCTATGGGTATAGTCAAGAGGTCCCATGTCCATCCATGAACGCGAAAAAATGAAGCTCATTCAGCGCGTCCGGCGCCTGCGCGGCCAACTGGACGCCGTAGAGAGGCTGCTGAATGCCGATGAGGATTGCGGCGGCCAACTCATGCTGCTTGCCGCCGTGCGCGGCGGCGTCAACAGCCTGATGGGCGAGGTGCTTGAGACGCATATCCGTTTCCACCTCACCGACGGAGCCAAGGAGAAGATTGCACCTGAACTGGCCGAGGATCTCATTGATCTAGTGCGCGCCTACCTTAAGTAGGCTAGTGCTTGCCGTCGACTTGGGAGCAGTTCCGGCCCATCGTACTGGCCTATATGGCGGCGAAGTGCTAACGTTCTGGTGATTCACGGATGCCCGATTGTCGCGCCGCTGCGTGCTGAAAGGAGGCGCATCCCATGAACGCCATGAAGGAACTCCCCCTGGCCAGGGTCTTTCAGCTCATTGAACCAGGCCCCGTTGTTCTACTCACCACCGCACACAAGGGGCGCCCCAACGTGATGACCATGAGCTGGCATACCATGCTCGAATTTGTGCCGCCGCTCATTGCCTGCGTCGTCAGCCCCGCCGATTACAGCTACAAAGCCCTGCTCGCAACCAGGGAGTGCGTCATTGCTATTCCCGGCGTAGACCTCATCGGCAAGGTTGTTGACATCGGTAACTGCTCCGGCGCTGATATCGACAAGTTTACGGCCTTCCGTCTAACAGCTCGGCCCGCTAAAAGAGTCGCCGCGCCCCTTGTCGACGAGTGTCTTGCCAACCTTGAGTGCAAGGTCGTCGACACCCGCTTGGTCAACAAGTACGCCCTGTTCATTCTCGAGGTTGTCCAGGCCTGGCGCAATCCGCGCCGCAAGGAGCGTCGTACCTTCCACTCCAAAGGAGATGGCACCTTCGTCGTCGACGGTCGCACCATCAACTTGAGAAGAAAGATGGTCAGGTTTCCTGAACTATTTGCGATGCTAGGCTTGCGGCCCGCTCACGCGCGCCCGGCAAACTCGCGAGTTTCCGTATAGACCTTCACTTTTTCGCCCTCTTCAACGAAGAACGGCACACGGATTTCAAGACCCGTCTCCAGCCGCGCATGCTTGGTCACGGCTCCGCTTGCGGTGTTGCCGCGGACACCCGGCTCGGTATAGGTCACGGTTAGCTCCACCTTCTCGGGCAGTTGCAGCCCGATGGGATTGCCGTTGAACTTGTCGATCTTGATGATTGCGCCTTCCAGCAGAAAGTTCCTTGCGTCGCCCAGCTTGTCACTGCTTAGTGTGATCGTCTCAAAGCTTTCCTGGTCCATGAAGTACGAACCATCCGCATCGGAGTACAGGTAAGAGGCCTCCACCGTCTCCAGGTCCGGCTCCTTGAACTTTTCTCCCGCCTTGAAGGTCTTGTCGAAGACGGCGCGCGTCAGCAGGTTGCGCATCTTCAGACGCACCAGCGTCTGTCCTCCGCGCGCGGTGGGTGTTGAAACGTCCACGTCCATGCAGTAGTAGGGCGTGTTCTCATACTCAAAGTACATCTTGCGCTTGATGTCGATGGCATCAATCAGTGCAGGCATGTATTGATTTTAAGGCCTGCCGCGCGCCGCGTATGGCACGCCGGTCAGGTAGCTTCAGGCGCCAGCTGTGGCGCGCATAGTTTCCAGAGTCGCCGTCAACTCGGCAGCGAGCGCCTGTTGTATTTCCGGCGCAAGCTTGGCCCCTTGGTGCGTCAGATAGAACACGTCGATAGCCGTCTCGCCTTCCGTGTCAATCAGCGCCACCTCGATGTTGCACTGATGTTTGCTCATCGTCAGCGCAATCTGCCGCAGCAGCCCTGGCACATCTTGAGCCACCACCTGCAGAATCGTCGAATGCGTGGAGGATTCCGAATCAAACTGCAGACGTGTGGGCACCTCCACCTTGGAGTTGTTGAGGTTATTCATGTGCCTGCGCGCGTCCAGCAGTTGTTCTACCGGAGTCTTCTGCGCAACCACATCGTGAAGGTTGGCAAGGAAGCGGTCCTTCTCACTTGGGTTCAGTTCAATCGTGCGGAACGTGTCGGTGAACTGGAAGCTGTCCACGACAATGCCCGCATCGTTTGAGAAGGCGCCGGCTTTGACGATGTTCATACCCCAGGCAGCCAACGCGCCTGCCACGTCGGCAAACAGTTGTGAACGGTCGCGAGCGATAACGGTCAGGTCAAAGATCTGTCGATGCGGCCTCAGGTCAAGTTGCACGGGGTCTTGGTCGAGATGGGCGGCCATCTGGAAGTGATCGCGGATGTACTCCGGCAGGCGAGTTTGCAGGTAACGCTGCGGCAGCCCCTCCAGGAACTGCCTGAGCTGCTCATACTGGCTTGAGGGCACCATTGAGCGAATGCGGTTCAGGAGCGTGGGGTCAATTGCCGCGTGGTACCGCACCTCGTCCACGCTGCGATCCATGAAGTTTGCCGTGGCCATGTACAGTTGCCACAGGTTCTCTGCCTTCCAGGGCGTCAGCGCCTCGGGATTCACCGCCTTGATGTCGGCGTAGGTCATCAGTGTCAGCATCTTCAGCAGCATCGGGCTGCCAATCTTGTCAGAGAAGATGCGCACGCTTTCCATGTCAAAAATATCCCGCCGCAGCGCATTGGACATTTCCAGGTGCAGCCGGATCAGCTTCAGCACCGTCTCGCGCTCTTCGGCATCAAAGTCCAGCCGCGCCAGAAAGCTGTCTGCCAGTTCCACGCTCTGGCTCGTGTGCTCGCCCGTGCGTCGTCCCTTGCCTGTATCATGCAGCAGCAGCGAAAGCAGGAAGAGATCCAGCCGATCAATTTCCGGCAAAATTTTTGCTAGCCGGTGTTCGTAGTCATGCGTTGGTTGCCGCAGACTGTGCACATTGTCAATGGTCAAAAACGTGTGTTCGTCCACGGTGTAGCGGTGATAACTGTCGCGAATCACCAGGGCGTCGATGCCGTGGAACTCAGGAATCAGCATCTCCAGCACGCCCAGCGCGTGCATCGTGCGCAGAGCGTGTGCGGCGTGCGGCCCCAGCAGCACCTCGCGCAGCGCATTCCACAGGTACGGCCCTTCCGGTACGTGAATTGCCAAAGCCGGCAGTGCATCGGTAATGCGATCCTCGGCGGCCTGCGAGAGTGTATATCCATGCGTGGCCATCAGCGAAAAAATGCGCAGGATAGCGCTGGTGTCGCTGAACTGCGCACCGGGCAGTATATCGATGCGCCCCTGGTCGAGGATGAAATCTGTGCCTGCAATCGGCGTGCGTCGCCGCCGGAACTGCCGGTAAAAGCTCACCGGCGCGGGCAGGTGTTCCATCAGCAGCACCGCCCGGCGATAGATCACCCGCGCATGGCGATAGTAGGTGCGCATCCAGTAGGCCGGGTCCGCCGTTCCGCGCGTCTCCAGCCCGATCGAATTGGCTGCCGCTTCATCCTGTGATTGCCAGTCCAGCGTGTTGTCGTCGCGCCCGTGGCGAAAGTGCAGAAAGCATCGGGCCGCTGCCAGAAAGTCAAAAGCGGCCTCTGCGTCCCCCCGCGCGCTCTGGAACACGCCGCCGCGCTGTCGGGGCCACTCGCGCGTCTCCTTCAGGTGGAAGAGAAGGGCAAACCACACAGCGAGGTGATAGTCCCGCAGGCCACCGGGACACTCCTTGAGGTTCGGCTCAAGATGGAAGATCGTATTGCCGTACTTGGCGTGGCGAGCGCGGGCAATTTCGCCTAGTTTCTGCGTGATCGTGTTCCACTCGCTCAATACCAGTCCGGGGAAGACTGTCTGGTGGAGTTGCTGGTAAAGAGGGAACTGCCCGGCAAGAAAGCGATGGTCCAGCGTGGCGAGCGTAAATTCAAGGTTGTCAGGGTCAAATCGCCCCACCTCTTTCAGCGTTCGGGAGGTGGGACTAGCACGCAGTCCCATATCCCACATCCCCTGGATCATCGTCCGCACCGCTTCCTTGGTCGCCTCCTCAGTCTTGTCGTCCGCAAAGGCGAATAGTACGTCGATGTCCGAGTAGGGGAAGAGATCCTTGCGTCCGTAGCCGCCCATCGCCAGTAGCGCCACATTCAGTGTGGTTTGTCCCGCAAACGTTCGCCGCCACATCTCAATCAGAATCCGGTCTACTACGGCCGAGCGCCTGCGAATGGCTGCTGTGCCATCCCCTGTGCGCTCACAGGTCTGGCGGACAAGCGCCATCTCCCGAAGATACTGCTCCCGTAGATCGTCAACCGCCAAAGCGACTGGAGTCATGAGAATTGTGTGGCTTGCCGTGGCAATACGAGTGTGTTGACAGAATACTAAAGTTTCACAGAAAGTAAGCGCTCATTCTTACGCCCGCAGCCCCTCAGCAGGAAGTAATGCGAATTCCTGATCTTGCTGCCAGCAACAAAGACAACAAGGCCGGCACCACTGCCGGCCCTGCAATTCCGAACATGAGAAGTGTGCCTCTACAGCGCTGACTCGCCTCGCTCGTCGTTCCGAATGCGAATGGCTTCATCCACGCGGCTAATGAAAATCTTGCCGTCGCCAATGCGCCCCGTGCGTGCGGAGCCCATGATGGCCTGGATGACCTTCTCTTTCAGTTCCTCTGCAACAACCAGCTCGATCTTCACCTTGGGTAGAAGATCGACGGTGTACTCGCGACCACGATAAAACTCCGTGTGGCCCTTCTGGCGGCCGTGGCCGCGGGCTTCAAGAATCGTCATGCCTTCGATGCCCGCTTCCAGCAGGGCATCCTTCACCGCATCGAGTTTGGAAGGCTGAAGAACTGCCTCAATTTTGAGCATAAACAATCGCCTCGCTTAGCAGCGTATCAGGCCGGGCTGGTCTCTGCGCCAGCCCAACCCAATGTTTTCCACATCCAGTTTACGAATTCAGATCGTAGCCCTCTTCGCCATGTTGCGAGAGGTCCAGTCCGGCCCACTCATCCTCTGCCGACACGCGCAGCCCTATCGTCTTGTCCACCAGGAACAGCAGCACCAGCGTGCCCACAATGGAGAGCCCCCATGCAATCGCAACGCCCGCTGCCTGGTTCAGAATCTGGCCCCAATGTCCATCCATTGCGCCCGTTGCAATCGGATTACCTGCCGCATCCTTACCAAAAGCCGCATTGATCGCGCTGGTTGCGAAGATGCCCGTCAGGATTGCGCCCAGCGTACCGCCGGCTCCGTGCACGCCGAAGGCGTCCAGCGAGTCGTCATAGCCAAAGAACGTTTTCACCTTGAAGACCATCATCGAACAAAACACGCCCGCGACAAGGCCAATTAGCAGCGCGGGGAAAGGCTCTACAAAGCCCGACGCCGGGGTAATCGCCACCAGGCCCGCCACAGCGCCGGAGATTGCGCCCAGCGCTGTGGGCTTTCCGTTATGAATCCACTCGGCGATCGTCCACCCCAGCGCTGCTGCAGCGGCGGCAAAGTGCGTGTTGATAAAGGCGCTCGTGGCCAGCGGGCCGGAGTTCAGCGCGCTCCCGGCGTTAAAGCCAAACCAGCCAAACCACAACAGGCACGCTCCAATAAAGCTCAGCACCAGCGAGTGCGGCGGCATCGCCGTATGCGGATAGCCGATGCGCTTGCCCAGGTAAATCGCCGTCACCAGCGCAGAAACGCCCGACGTGATGTGCACCACTGTGCCGCCTGCAAAGTCAAGGCTCGGAATGTGATTTCCCGTCGCGTTCAGCAGTCCGCCCACGCCCCACACCATGTGCGCCATCGGACTGTAGACAATCAGTAACCACAGCCCCAGGAAGACCGCCATTGCGCTGAACTTCATGCGCTCGGCAAATGCGCCAGTGATGAGTGCCGGGGTGATGATGGCAAACATGAGTTGGTAGACCATGTAGGTCTGCTCTGGAATCGTGGCCGCGTAATCCGTATTGGGTGTAAGCCCCACCCCACGCAGGAACAAATGCTCAAAGCCACCGATAAAGAAGTTCCCATGGCCAAATGCCAGTGAGTAGCCGCAGATGGCCCACAGGATTGTCACCAGAGCCATCATGGCGAAGCTTTGCATCATGGTGCCCAGAATGTTCTTCTTGCGCACCAGTCCGCCGTAAAAAAGCGCCAGGCCCGGCCCGGTCATCAGCAGCACCAGCGCGGCAGAGACCAGCATCCACGCGTTGTCGGCATTGGTTTGTGCGTTTTGAACAGCCTGCTGAAGCGCGGCAATCTGGGCCTGCGTTGCTGGGGCGGCTGCAGGCGCTTGCGCAAGGGCAATTGCGGGCAGGCTAAGGAATGCTGGCAGAAGGAAATACTTGACACTACGACTGCACATTGTGGAATCTGCTCCAGCTTGCCCGGCAAACAACGGGCAAGACGTAGGGAATTCGAACGCCAAAGTGGGTCTTCGCCTTTTGTGTGCTCTGCTTTATCGCAATCTTCCACGCCAGTAACCCGTCTGGACGATGGGTACTGCGGGAGGTTGCATGTTCATTGGCGAAGTTGAAGAATACCGCTCACCATCTAAAGATCGCGTAAGGATTTTCATGCAGGATCTTTTGACGCTGAGCGGTTAACAGGAACCGCAATGTGGTGCGTCCCGTGCACGTCCAACCACCGGGCCTCGCGATTCGGCGCATGAGCGTTATGATAGAAAGCATGGCAGCCACTCAAGAGCGCGATCGGTACCTATTTGGAGCACTGGAGAGCAGCGCGAAAAATCGCGCCAAGCTCGAGGAAGTCAATTATGGCTACGAGCAGCCTGAAGGCGTTTTGCTCACTTCGCTGGACTTCGCCATCAACTGGGTCCGCAAGAGCTCTGTCTGGCCTGTTACCTTTGGCTTGGCCTGCTGTGCCATTGAGATGATGTCCATGGGCGCTTCCCGCTATGACATTGCACGGTTTGGTGCCGAGGTCTTTCGTCCCTCGCCCCGCCAGTCCGACCTCATGATTGTTGCCGGCCGCGTCTCCCAGAAGATGGCTCCCGTAGTCCGTCGTCTTTACGACCAGATGCCAGAGCCCAAATGGGTTATCTCCATGGGTGCCTGCGCTACCTCCGGCGGTGTATTTAACAACTACGCCATCGTGCAGGGGGTCAATCAGGTGGTTCCCGTGGACGTCTATGTACCAGGCTGCCCTCCACGCCCCGAGCAACTTTTGTACGCGATTACGCTTCTACAAGAAAAGATTCAGCGCGAACCGCGCAGTCTGCTTAAAACGCTGAATGTAGACTGAGAACGCCCTCGAAATTTAGTTACGGGCATTACTTACCAAAGTAACATTGAAGTAACGTGGCCGTGTGCAGTCTGGTTCCAAGGGGGGGCCAGCGCGGCAACTTATTGAAAAATTTGTGCTCTGGATAAAAGCACTTATGGTACGTTTTAAGTTGCTTTGCTATTTTCTTGACCTTTCTCTTAGGGAGCGCATTTGTCAATCCAGGGGAGGTAAGTCACATCAGCCGTCTCCTAATGAACAGTTTTAATTGCGGAGGATAACAAGATGCATTCGCAAGCTTTGAAAACTTTATGCCGGGTTCTGGCTTTGTCCTGTGTTGCAGCCATGCCGATTGCTATGGCGGCTCAGACAACGGCTACGCCGGCATCTAAGAGTTCTTCGGAATATTCGCCGTCCAGGTGGGACATATTCACCGGCTACAGTTATCTGGCGCCACACGGCACGGTGGACACTCCCTTGCCCAGTGGACAGGTGGTGCCGTTCTCCTATAAGTCCATCAACGTTGGCGGATTATTCAGCGGCGCTTACTTCTTTAACAAGTTTGTAGGTGCGCAGGCTGAGTTCGGCTTTCATCAGTATGGCAAGGAAGGCGCCCCGGGCACGCTCGTCGGCACCAAGGGGAATAATGACGGCTTTACCACGATAGCGGGTGGTTTGATCGCCCGGTACCCTGCCGGCGACATTACCCCGTTTATTCATGGCCTGGTAGGCGGCGCACGCGTGGACGGCCCATACCACAACCCTTTCCGCTGGGGACCGGATCTTACTGCTGGCGGTGGTGTGGACTATGAGATGCCGTTCTTCAATCATCGTATGGCACTGCGCATCTTCCAGGCGGATTATGAGTACGTCCATGCCAACTTTGGACCGGATGCATTCGGCGGCCGCGCCAACATCAATGCGGCTCGCCTGAGCACGGGCGTTGTCTTCCACATAGGCACCATCGCGCCGCCGCCGGCCGTAACCATGGCCTGCTCCGCGAACCCGACCACGGTCTATCCCGGAGAGCCGATCACGCTCACTGGCACTGCAGGCAACCTGGATCCGAAGCTGAATACCATTTACCACTGGTCAGGCGACGGCGTTGCTGGCAGCAATGGAGCCACGACCTTGGTCAAAACAGATGATCTGGCCCCCGGAAACTACACCGTCAAGTGCGGTGTCAAGCAGGGCAAGCCCGGCAAGGAAGGCTTGAAGCCCTGGCAGTCTGCCGAAGGCTCGACCACATTCACGGTCAAGCAGTTTGAGCCTCCCACGATCAGCTGCACGGCAAGCCCCAGCACAATCAAGCCGGGTGAAACCAGCACCATCACCTCTACTGGCGTCAGCCCGCAAAACCGTCCTTTGACCTACTCGTACTCGGTTGCCAGCGGCACCATCAGCGGCACTGGCAACACAGCCACTTACGCCTCCACTGGCGCCCAGCCGGGACCGGTTGAGATTACCTGCAAAGTCTCTGACGATAAGGGCCAGACGGCATCGTCCAACACCACGGTAACCATCGTGGCTCCTCCGCCGCCGGCTCCGCACACGCAGGCGCTCTGCTCGCTGTCTTTCAGCAAGGACACCAAGCGCCCGACCCGCGTGGACAACGAAGCCAAGGCATGTCTTGACGACGTGGCACTTGATCTGCAAAAGCAGGCCGATGCCAAGGCTGTGGTCGTTGGCAATTCGAATGCCAAGGAGAAAGAGAAGACTGCCAAGCAGGAAAAGTATGCGGCCAAGCACAAGAAGGCTAAGGTCGAATACTTTGACGCCCAGCGTGCCGTCAATGCCAAGGACTACCTGGTCAAGGAAAAGGGCATCGATCCTTCCCGCGTCAGCGTAGCCACCGGCACTGAGGATGGCCAGACGGTGCAGAACTACCTTGTGCCCGCAGGCGCCAACTTCTCATCGGACGTGACCGGCACTACCGCGGTGGATGAGTCTACCGTGAAGCCGCAGGCCCGCAAGCCTCTGGCGCAGCGCCATCACGCTCGCAGCAAGGGCGGCTCTGCGCAGTAACTCGTACCAGAGGGGCACCCTCTGTTACACCAAGCTGCTTGACCGGATTCCCAACATTTGATTGTGGGAATCCGGCAGGAGGCCGAGTCGAATCCTCTGCAACTCTTCCGAGGCTGATCGGATTCCCGGTCAGCCTCTTTGATTTTCAAGGTACTCTTTTTACAGGCACCATTTTTTGAACGGGAGCACTTTGTTTGATGCGTTTCTGGCGGCGATGCCCTGGTGGTTCACTCTTGCCTGTACGGCGCCTGCAGCCCCTTCTGCTTGCCTTTTTCGTTTTTGCGTTACCCTTGCTTTGGGCCCAGCCGCCCTGGACAACTGTCGGCCCTGAGGGCGGGGATGCCCGTTCCATTGCTGCCGTTCCTGGCCTGCCTCAGCACCTTTACCTGGGCACAACCAATAGTTGGATCTACGAGTCTGTCGACGGAGGTGCGTCCTGGCACCGTCTCTCCAAGCTGGATGCCTCCGATGATCTGGTTGTCGACCACATCGTCGTTGACCCCGCCAATTCCGCTGTGGTCTATGCCGCCGCTTGGATGGTGGACCACCCTGATGGTGGCCTGTGGATAAGTCATGACGGCGGGCGTAACTGGGACGAACTTATGGGCCTCCATGGCCAGTCCATTCGTTCCTTCGCCATGGCCCCTTCCAATCCCGCATTTCTCGTTGCCGGTACGCTTCAGGGTGTCTTTCGCAGCAGCGATGCCGGTGCTACCTGGACTCAGATCAGTCCCGTCGGCAGTCGCGAAATACACGAAGTTGAATCGCTTGCAATTGATCCAGGCAATCCCGATGTCATCTACGCAGGCACCTGGCACCTGCCTTGGAAGACCACCGATGGTGGCAAGTCCTGGTACAACATCAAGCGCGGGGTCATCGACGACTCCGACGTCTTCTCCATCATCATCGACCCGGAGAAGCCACACGTCATCTATGCCAGTGCCTGTAGCGGCATCTATAAGAGCGAGAGTGCCGGTGAGCTCTTTCACAAAATCCAGGGCATTCCCTCCACTGCACGCCGCACTCGAGTGCTTCGCCAGGATCCCTTGCACCGTGAGGTCGTCTATGCAGGAACCACCGAGGGCCTTTACAAGACCATGGATGGCGGACGCACCTTCAAGCGCATGACCAGTGCTGGAGTCATCATCAATGACGTGCATGTTGACCCTGACAATCCGCAGCATGTGCTGCTCGCCACAGACCGCGGTGGAATACTGGCCAGTGATGACGGTGGCACCACCTTCAAAGCCTCGAATGCTGGTTTCTCCGAGCGCAAGGTCGAGGCGCTTCTCGTCGATCGTAGTAATCCGCGGCGAATCTATGCGGGCGTTGTGAATGACAAGACCTACGGTGGCGCCTTCGTGTCTCAGAATGGTGGCGTCAACTGGCAGCAGGTCGCTGCGGGGCTCGATGGACGCGACGTTTTTGCCCTTGCGCAGGCACAGGATGGAACCATCCTCGCAGGCACCAACGACGGCATCTTTGCCCTTCCGCCAGATGCCACCGCATGGGAGCCCCGTAACACCATCGCCAACACCCTCGTGAAGACGGCAACTGAGAGGGTTCACGGCACGACCATCAACATCGAGAAGCGTGTCAAAGACAAGCTCCGCCAGATCGACGGCCGGATTTACTCCTTCGACCTCTCTGGAAGCGCATGGCTGGTTTCAACAGCAGGTGGCCTCTTCACCAGCAGCGACCACGGCACCACGTGGCAGGGTGGTCCCGTACTTGGCGTGGTGGGCTATCTCTCCGTCACAGCACATGAGTCAATCATGGCCGCAGCTCGGCCTGATGGTGTTGCACTCTCCCGCGACGGCGGCCAGACCTGGTGGCCCATGGGCATCCCCACCGCACTTACCCGCATACATCGAATTGCGTTCGCTCCCGATGGCACCCTGTGGCTCGGCGCGCGCGAGGGCGTCTATCTTACCCGCGATCTAGGCAAGTCCTGGCTATGGATCAAGCGGCTCCCGCTCTATGATCTCGATGGCCTCTACTTCGACACAAAGCTTAACCGAGTGCTTGTCAGCTCCCGTCGCAGCGACTTTGTTTATGCCATCAACCCTGAGGACATGACTTGGAAGTCGTGGCGCACGGGCTTCCGTCTCTCCATGGTGCGCAACGCAGGCGACCGTCTCCTGGCCGCGTCGCTCTACAACGGTGTGCTCGTCGAGCCCCGCGCCGTAGGCGCCGAGGTCGGACTCAAGTAGGGCATATGTTGGCCTGATTCGGTAAAATCGGTGTATGCAGGCTGCAGCAGATGTCCCTCGCACTCCAGACGCCTTCCACAGCTACGACCCGCGCATTGTGCCCATTGCCGACAGGGTCCTGGCTGGCCAGCGGCTCGACTTCAACGACGGCTTGGCACTCTACAGTTCGCCCGACGTGCTCGCCGTCGGCTGGCTTGCCAATTACGTCCGCGAACGCCTCCACGGCGACGTGACATACTTCAACGTCAATCGACATATCAACCCCACCAACGTCTGCGTCGCTGCCTGCAAGCTCTGCGCCTTTGGCCGCAAAAAAGGCGACCCCCACGGCTATACCATGGCACTCGAGGAGGCTTGGCAGACCGCGGCTTCCGGCTACTCAGAGGCTGTCACTGAGTTCCACATCGTCGGCGGCCTGCATCCTGACCTCCCGATTGAATACTTCCTCGACCTTGTTCGCGGCCTCAAGCAGCGCTTCCCCAAGGTTCACATCAAGGCCTTCACTATGGTCGAGGTGGCATTTCTCGCCCGCCGTGCCAAGCTCAGCATTGAAGACACGCTCAAGAAGATGCGTGAGGCAGGCGTGGACTCCATGCCCGGCGGCGGTGCGGAAATCTTCTCCGCGCGCGTGCGCTCCATCATTTGCGACCACAAGATTGACGGCAATGAGTGGCTTGAGACTGCGCGACTGGCCCACAAAATGGGCTTCAAGTCCAACGCCACCATGCTCTACGGCCACATTGAGAACGATGAGGACCGCGTCGATCATCTGCTCAAGCTGCGCGCCGTGCAGGACGAAACCGGCGGCTTCCAGACCTTCATCCCGCTGGCCTTCCACCCGGAGAACACCCCGCTCGACCACCTGCCGGTGACCACGGGACTCACGGACATTCGCCAGATTGCCGTCAGCCGCCTGCTGCTCGATAACTTCGCGCACATCAAGGCCTACTGGCAGATGCTCACGCCCAAAATCGCGCAGATCGCCCTACGCTTCGGCGCCGACGATCTCGACGGCACCGTGGTGGAGGAAAAGATCTATCACGATGCCGGGGCCACCACGCCACAGGGCATGACGCGCAAGGAACTGTGTCGACTCATCACCGAGGCCGGCCGCATCCCCGTCGAGCGCGACACGCTCTACCACCCCGTCACGCGCACGGAGGACAGCTTTACCGTGGTGGTGTAGCTACTGCCTCACCACCTCACCATTTTTCATCACAAACTTCACGTGCTCCACCACGCTGATGTCCTCCAGCGGGTTCCCCGGCACGGCAATAATGTCGGCATAGTAGCCAGGCTTCAACTCGCCAATCTGTCCTGCCCAGCCCAGAAGCTTCGCGCCGTTCATCATATCCGCCTGCAGCACAGCCAGCGGCGCCATCCCGTAGCGCGCCATCAGTGTCAGTTCGCGTGCCTGCGTGCCATGCGGAAATGGCCCAACATCCGACCCCACTGCAAACTGGATGCCTGCCGCAACCTGCTTCTTGAACTCGGCAATCTTGTAGTCCAGCAGCGCCGCTTCCGCCGCAGCCTGGTCCTGTGACTCCCGATGCTGCGCGAAGTATTCGAAGATCGTAAAGGTCGGCACAGCGAAGATGCCTTTCTCCTTCATCAGCCGCATCGTCTCGTCGCTCAGTTGTGTCGCATGGTCAATCGAGGCTACGCCCGCCTCCGCCGCATACAGCGTGCCCGGCTCGCCCATGGCGTGCACGCCCACTGTCGTGCCCATGCGCCGCGCCTCTTCCACCGCCGCCGTCAGCTGTGCCGCCGTGTACTGGTAAGGCGTATGCAGCACGCCATCCACCATGCGGTCCTTGCCCGTCTCGTAAATCTTCGCGAAGTCCGAGCCTTCCTTGCGCTGCTCGCGCATCACCTCCACAAGCTGCTCGGCAGAGTTGGCATAGTCTGCGTTGGAAAGCACATGCTGCGCCGGGTTGTAACGGTTCGCATCCTCGTGCCCTCCCAGAATGTCAATCGCGTTGCCGCTGATGCGCATCCGCGGCCCGGGAATGATGCCTTGATTAATCGCATTGCGCACCGCCGTATCCGCCGAGCCCGCGCCTTCCGTGCCCATGTCGCGCTCCGCCGTAAAGCCTGCCATCAGGTCGGCCCTTGCCGCCTGCTCCGCCAGGATTGTCCGCCACGGAACCGACTCCACCACTGTCTGCAAGTCCTCGGCGCCCGGATGCAGAAACAGGTGCACATGAGCATCAATCAGCCCCGGTAACAACGTCGTATCGCCCAGGTCAATCACGCGTGCCCCCTGCGGATGCTCCACATGCGTGCCCACCGCGCGGATGCGATCGCCCTCCACAAGCACCTCGCCGGGCTGCAACATGTTGCCGGTATCCACCTGTAGCAGTCGTGCGGCATGCAGCACAATGGGTTGCGAAGCAGGCCTTTGCGCCGCAGCCGCCAGTGCAAAGCAGGAACCAATCAGCAGAAAGCGAAGAGAATTCATAAGTCTCGGCATGGCATCGACTATGCCGCATCGGCCTTCACTTGTCGAGTCTCCCATGCGCTTCAAAAATGTTCAGCGCACTACGCCATCAGGACCAGAGCGCATAGGGTGCGTCGGTGCAGTGATAAGATGCTTGCGAATCCCTGCGGAAAGCGAGTCAGCAGAAGCGTGCCATCCCCTCAGCGCACCATCCTCGGCCTCGACATCGGCGGCACCAAGACCGCTTGCGTTGAGGGCACGCCCGACGCCCGCATCCTGCAGCGCCGCGAATTTGAAACCCGCGCCGCGGAACCCTTCGCGCAAACCTTTCCCACGCTCCTCTCGCACGCCCGCGTCATCGTCGACAGCGCCGCCCGCGAAGGCCGCACCATCGCTGCCGTCAGCGTTTCCATCGGCGGGCCTCTCAAAATCGAAGAAGGCTTCCTCATCGATCCGCCGCACCTTCCCGGCTGGCATCAAGTCCCGCTCAAGGAGCACCTGCAACACGCCCTTCCCGGTCTCCCCGTCTTCATTGAACACGATGGCAACGCAGGCGCGCTTGCCGAGTTCCACTTCGGCGTAGGCAGAGATCGCCGCGATCTGCGCCATCTCATCTTCCTCACGTTCGGCACCGGTGTGGGCGGCGGCTTCATCCTCAACGGGCAAATCCTGCGCGGAGCCAGCGACACGGCCGGCGAAATCGGCCACTGGCGGCTGGCCGAAGACGGACCGCTCGGCTTCGGCAAGCGCGGCTCATGGGAGTCCTTTGCTTCCGGCGCAGGCATGGTTGAGCTTGCCGCGCACATGTTTCCCACGCGGTGGAGCTCTTCCACGCCTATTCGCACACTCGTTGAGTCCATGCTCGCCCGTGATCCCGACGCACTTCAGGTGGCCGCCGAAGCCGGCAAGTGGATGGGCAGCGGCCTCGCACTCCTGATCGACGCGCTGAATCCGCAGATCATCGTCTTCGGTTCGCTTGGCGTGGCGCTTGGCGAACTTATCTTCGGCCCCGCGCGCAAGGTCATCGCAGCGGAAGCGCTGCCGCAGGCCGCAGCAGCCTGTGAGCTGTTACCCTGCGCACTCGGCACCGCCATTGGCGACGTTGCATCGCTTATGGCCGCGCTCACGCATCCGCTGAGCAGCCTGCGCATCGAGCGCAATGCATAGCCTGCGCCGCACTTCTCAGTAGGCCGCGATTCCCGTAATGCTCTGCCCAATCACCAGCGCGTGAATGTCGTGAGTCCCCTCGTACGTCTTCACAGACTCCAGATTCATCATGTGACGCATGATGGGATAATCCTCGGTGATGCCGTTCGCGCCCAGAATGTCACGCGCCATGCGCGCGCATTCCAGCGCCATCCACACGTTGTTCCGCTTGGCCATGGAGATATGCTGGTGGCCTTCCTTGCCCGCATCCTTCAGGCGCCCCACCTGCAGTGAGAGCAACTGTCCCTTCGAAATCTCGCTCACCATCCACACCAGCTTTTCCTGAATTAGTTGATGGCTCGCAATTGGCTCATTGCGGAACTGCTTTCGCGCCAGCGCATACTGCAGAGCCGTGTCATAGCAGGACATGGCCGCGCCAATTGCACCCCAGCTTATGCCGTAGCGCGCCTGGTTCAGGCACATCAGGGGGCTCTTCAGCCCGCCCGTCCCCGGCAGCAGGTTGGCCTCGGGGATGTGTACTTCCTGCAGCGTCAACCCGCTCGTCACAGAAGCGCGGAGCGACCACTTGCCGTGTACCTCGTCTGCGCGGAAGCCCGGCCGATCCGTCTCCACCAGGAAGCCGCGTACACGCCCGTCCTCGTTCTCCACCTTTGCCCAGATCACGGCTACATCTGCGATATTGCCCGACGTGATCCACATCTTCTCGCCGTTGAGGATGTACTCATTGCCCACTTTGCGCGCTGTCGTCGTCATGCCGCCAGGGTTTGAGCCAAAGCCCGGCTCCGTCAGTCCAAAGCAGCCCAGCTTCTCCCCTGTCGCCAGTGCAGGCAGCCACGTGTTCTTTTGCTCGTCCGACCCGAAGGTGTAAATCGGATACATCACCAGCGAGGACTGCACACTCACAAAGCTGCGCAGGCCAGAGTCGCCGCGCTCCAATTCCTGCATCACCAGCCCGTATTCCACGTTGGACATTCCCGCGCAGCCGTAACCTTCCAGACTCGCGCCAAAGAACCCCAGCTCGCCCATCACTGGCACCAGCTCGCGCGGGAAACGCTCCGTGCGATAGCACTCCTCGATGATCGGAATGATGTTATCGTCGACAAACTCACGTGCCGTGCGCCGCACCAGCAGTTCATCTTCGCTGAAGAAGGAATCAAGATTCAGAAAATCAACACCCTGAAATTTAAAGCCCATAATCGCACCTGCCGTTCTGTTTCAAACCCGAAACTGCAAGGCTAGCAGATTCGGCAGGGCCAGCGAAAGCCGCGCTCTAGAGTCCGCATTTTCGATGCACGCGCCTATTGTTCGCCCGTTTTGTCTTCGCCATAAGTGGGATATGGCGCAGGTGCCGTACTGGTGGGCATCTGACGCAGCAGATTCAGATCCTCGCGCACCTGTGTCCACTGCGCCGGGTTCTTCTTCGTCGTGATCGGTAAATCCAGATTTGCGTAGTATGCCAGGACGTCGTCCTTGATTCCCGGAGGGATCGGTTGCAGCGGGTGCCGCGTGAGCCGATGCAGCAGCCGTGCATACGTTGAATCCGTCAGCGGATATCCGCCCGGCTGCACCACATGTCCAGTGTCCAGATCGCGGTTGGGCAATGGGTGCCGCGGAACCCAACCCGCACCAAGCCGCTCAAACGTACTGGCGGCCGCAGTTAGCGGCTCACTCCTGTCCGGGGATTCCAGCCGCGAAGCTGCCAGGGCGTTGCCGGATGCCGGCAGCGCTGCCGGGGGCGGCGTCAGCCGCGCCAGCGTCCTCTGCATTGCGTGTACTGAGAGCGCTACGCTGTGCATGTAGTCTGTCTCGGTCGCCTCCGTCGGCCCTTTTACGGCTACCAACTTTAGCGGCCCTACCTTTGGCAGTACAAACAGCAATCCCGCCAGGCTGTACGTGCCGATGCCGGGCTTCCGCCGGTAGGTGTCCCAGTGGTTCTCTGCCGCCACTTGCGCGGCCTCCCGCTCAATCTCCGCAATCTCGGCAGTCGCCGGCTCCCTTGGCTCGCTGCCGCGATGCAGCAGCGTCACTGCATAGGCAATCCGCGGAATAAACGTGCGCGCGGCAAAGCGGTAGCCCTCCACATTAAATCGCCGTCCCTTGGCAATGGAGAATGTCTCCGTCAGCCCGTACGTCTGGTAGTACGCCAGCGCAAGTTGGTGGATCGGAACCTTCAAGCCGATGTGTCGCAGGTATCTGATAGGCGCCATGCGGTGATGCGCAATCTCGTCAATGTCAAACGCAAACTCCGTCTGTACATGTTCGTGCCTGCCCTCGGCATAGCTCACAACCGGGCCATACCTCTGCCGGAGTTTGGGGAACTGAATTGCCACCGCGCGATTCGTCGCCTCGGAGTGTCCAAGCGAATCGCCCAGATAGTGCGACAGCGCGCCCGCGGCAAATGCCAATTCGTCCGCGCTCTGCGCATTGCGAAACAGGTTGATGACAAAATCACCCGAGCGCACATAGTGCGTCAGGTTCGAGAAAGACTCATCGCCGAACGGGTAGTACCCGATGTCCTGTATGACGCATCCGCCGTACGCATATGCCCGCGCTTCATCCAGTTGCGCAGGGGACAGGCCCGGGTAGTAGCTCAGCAGCAGCGGCACAATCGAGTCGCGCCAGGTCAGGTCGACCAGTTGCTCATGTGTCAGCAGTGAATACGCTGCCGCCCGCCTGCTCGCGGGCATCCCCAGCAACAACACCAACAGCAGGACCGTCCGTATCCGTGCCAAGCTCATCTTCCCGTTCGCGCCCGTGCCATCGCGCCACTCGCCCCATGCGCGCTCCCGACCTCCACATTGTATTCGAGCAACGAAGCAGGGAAGGGATTCCCAGCGCAGTGTCCCGCTACTCCAGAAACTCCCGCACAAATTGATCCTTGCAGGTCACCAAAGCGTGTAGCGAGCCGTCAAAAATCACTCGTCCCTCCGCCAGAATCAGGAAAGTTGTATTCGGGTCCGTCTCCCCTTTGCGCAGCGGAATCATACGTCCTTCTGCCTGGCTGAAGTGATGGCTTGTCATCACAAACGCGTCCTGCAGGCGGTGCGTCACCATCAGGGAAGGCGTCCGGTACACATCGCGCTGCTTCACAATCAGTTCAATAATCGTAGTAGAAGTCACCGGGTCCAGCCCGCCCGTCGGCGAATCATATAGCAGCAGCTCAGGCCTGTGGATGAGTGCCCGCGCAATTGCCACGCGCCTCCTCATCCCACCCGAAAGGCTGCTCGGCAACATGCTGAAGGTCTCCTCCAGCCCCACAAAGCGCAGTGCCTCCATCACCCGCGTGTCAATCTCCTCATCCGGCACGCGCTCCTGGATTAATTGATAGGCCACGTTGTCCCGTACGGTCAGCGAGTCAAACAGCGCCCCCTCCTGGAAGACGATCCCCGTCCGCGAGCGCAGAGGGAACAGATCCTCCTCGCGCATGTGCGTGATGTCCTCGCCAAACAGTTCGATGCTTCCCTCATCCGGCCGCAGCAGTCCATTTGCCAGCTTCAGCAGGACGCTCTTGCCCACTCCCGCCGGCCCCAGCAGAATGCGCGTCTCGCCCGGTGCCACGCTGAAGCTCACATTCTCCAGCACCATCGGGCCCCGAAAACCGATCGACACGTTGCGGAACACCAGCGCTGGCTGGCCACTTTGCGGCGCAGGTTCGCCGTGCTGCGCAATTGTCTGCGTCGTCATCGGCTGAAAATCTCGATCATCACCTGGCTGATGAGAAAGTCCACGGCAATAATGAGCACGGAAGAGGTCACCACAGCGGAGATCGTCGACCGCCCCACACCCTGCGTACCGCCCGTAGTCCGCATCCCGTAAAAACAGCCGATCGACGCGATGATGTAGCCGAAAAATAACGGCTTCACCAATCCCTGCAATATATCCGGATAGCGCAGATACTCATACGCCATTGAGAAATACTGCGTCCCGTTCTGGTGGTTCATAAAGACCGTTACTGCCGCGCCGCCCAGCAGGCCGCAGAAGTCCGCCACAATCGTCAGGAACAGCAGCATCGCGATGGTGGCAAAGATCCGCGGCGTCACCAGCTTGCGCAGCGGGTCCACACCCAGCGCGCGCATCGCGTCAATCTGTTCCGTCACCACCATCGATCCCAGTTCGCTGGCCATCGACGAAGCATTCCGCCCTGACACCATCACCCCTGTCAGCACCGGGCCCAGCTCGCGAATCATTGACATGCTCACGAACCGCCCCGTCACGGCCGTTGCTCCAAAGGCTGCCAGCGTTGCCGCCGACTGTAGAGCCAGCACGCCCCCCGTAAAAAAACCCGCCAGAATCACAATCGACGCCGAACCCACGCCAATTATGTCCGACTGCACCAGAAAATCCGTCCAGTAAATCGGCGGCCGAACTAGATTCGTGAACGCGCGGTAGGCGAACAGAGAGTATTCCTGCACGCTGAGAACGATCTGTTTGGCGGTGTTTTCAATCCTGTCTATCGCCATTCGTCTCCCAGTTCGTGCCCTGCAGGATGGAGAGGTTGCTGCTCTCTTGCACAGAATAGCTCATGGCTGCCAAAGCCATTGCTTCTACGAGCTTCAGCTAACCGCGGTCGCTGGATAAGCCGTGGAAGATTCGGCCGGAATTCAGCGAAAAATTTCATTCTATCCACCATCATTTCAGCCACATACGGATTTTACCGCGCGAAAAGGTCGACACGGCAGCAAGATGGGCATCTAATAGATAAATGGAGAACAGTGATGAACCTATTTCGGCTGAGGTTGATCCTTGCCCTAGCAGCTTGCGTTACCTTGGTTTCCATTGCCTCCACATATTTTGAAGTATTAGCGCATAGTCACCTGCTACGTCAGGAGCTGGAGCGGCGCTCTAAATGGATGGGTGCCAGCTTGCAGCCTGTGCTGGAGCAGACTCTGGCTGGAGGCGACACCCTAGCGCTACCGTCGCTCATCGAGCGGTTTCGGCAAGACTCAGGAGCTCTTGCACTGGCGGTCTATGATGCCGAAGGACGGCTTGTCACAGCCACTGGGCCGTCCGGCTTGCTGCAAGACATGTCGCATTCCTCCATTGAGAAGTCCCTGCGCAAAGGGGCGGACATTAGCGCTTTTGGCGCTTCCGATGGCTTCCGCTGGCAGCAGGAGGTTGTGCCCCTCCACAACGGAAACGAGCTGAAAGGCGCGTTGGTTTTGGTGAATGATGCGGGCTATATCCGCAGCCAGGCCTACGACCTTTGGCGACGCAGCTTCTGGCGCATCGTCGCTCTCGTTATCCTCATCACCGGTGTCACTTTAGTCATGGTCCGCTGGTTCCTCTTGGAGCCCATGACGCGGGTCGCCGAGCGTCTGCGAAGGCTGCGCACCGGGGATGTGGATGAATCGCCCGCGCCCGCGCACGAACTCAGCATGTTTACTCCGCTGGCCCGTGAAGTGGAGACCATGGCGGAGAGCCTTCTCGCCGCTCGCGCGTCAGCTGAAGCCGAAGCCCGCCTGCGCGATGCCGGTGAAAATCTGTGGACCGCCGAGCGCCTTGCTGTCCACATGAGGGACCGCTTTGGCTCCAGCCGCATCTTCGTCGTTTCCAACCGAGAGCCCTACATGCACGTGCGCCAGGGCAGGGAAACCGTCTGCATCGTTCCGCCCAGCGGCCTTGTCACCGCTATCGAGCCCGTGCTGCGCGCCTGTGACGGCGTCTGGGTTGCAAGCGGAAGCGGCAATGCAGACGCCACCACCGTGGACGAGTTCGACCGCCTGCGCGTTCCACCGGACGACCCGCGTTACACCCTCCGCCGCGTCTGGTTGTCCAACGAGGAGGAGTCCAGCTACTACGACGGCTTTTCCAATGAGGGTCTCTGGCCCCTATGCCACATCGCCCATACGCGGCCCATCTTCCGCGCGTCAGACTGGGAGTGCTACCAGCGCGTCAACCGGCGTTTTGCCAATGCACTGCTGGAGGAGATGGAGGGCTGCACCGATCCCGTGGTCTTTGTTCAGGACTACCACTTCACCCTGCTGCCCCGCATGGTCAAGGAAGCTCGCCCCGACGCGCGTGTTGCCATCTTCTGGCATATCCCCTGGCCCAATCCGGAAGCCTTCGGCATCTGTCCGTGGCAGGCTCAGTTGCTGGATGGCCTGCTCGGCGCGGATCTGATTGGCTTCCACATTCCGCTTTATTGCAACAACTTCCTCTCCACCGTGGACCGCGTGCTGGAGTCGCGTACTGACCGCGAGCACATGAACGTGCGCCGGCACGGACACATCACTGCCGTTCGCCCCTACCCCGTGAGCGTAGCCTTTGAAGGCCCCGTGGACGAGCCGGGAGAAGAGGTGCTGCAGGATGAAGCGACTGTCTTGGCGGACCGCGCAGCGGAGCGCCGTGAGCTTCTCCACGAATTCAACGTGCGTGCCGAGTGCATCGTGTTGGGTGTAGATCGCCTCGACTACACAAAAGGCATTGTGGAGCGCCTGCTGGCCGTCGAGGAATTGCTGGAGAAGCACCCCTGGCACCGCGAACGCCTGACGATGGTGCAGGTCGCCGCGCCCAGCCGCACCCGCATCCCCAGCTACATGGACCTCCGCCGTAGCGTCGAGGAGACGGTCACACGCATCAACCAGCGTTACCAGACAGCCCACTGGCGCCCTATTGTGCTCATTGAGCGGCAGTGCAGCCACGACGAGGTCAGCCGCTGGTACCGCGTTGCCGACGTTTGCCTCGTTACATCCCTGCACGACGGCATGAATCTTGTTGCCAAGGAATACGTGGCCGCCCGTAATGATGAGGACGGCGTGCTCGTGCTAAGCAAGTTCACCGGCGCCGCAGTTGAGCTGCGCGACGCCTTGGTCGTCAACCCCTATGACATTGCCCAAGTCGCTGAGGCTGTCCACACCGGCCTTGAGATGACCCGCGGTGATCGGCGTGAGCGCATGCATCACATGCGCCGCCAGGTCATGGAGCACAACATCTACCGCTGGGCGGCAAATGTCCTCGGAGCACTGCGGGAGATCCGCATCGAAAATGTTGCGCAGGCAGAGCCACCCAGCGTGCAATCTGAGTCGCTCGAGGTTGTGCACCCTGAGAGCCGCAAGCTCGCTTGACCTGCCAGGCGTTGGAAGCGCGTCGGGCAACGTGCGGTTGCATGAAAAAGCGGCTGCGCTGCCTTGCCTCCTTCCTGCCTCGATAGCACCTGAACCCAGATACCGGGAGAGAACAACAGAATTGACCATGCAGCAGGACAACAAGCTCAAGCAATTCTTTGACTCCGTGGCAGAGGCGGCCAGGCCCCTGCTGCTCCTTGACTATGACGGAACTCTGGCGGACTTCCGCGTCGACCGGTTCAAGTCAAAGCCCTGGGCTGGCGTGCGTGAATTGCTTACCGCCATTCAACAGCAGGGCCGTACGCACATGGCAGTCATATCCGGCAGACCGCCACGGGAAGTCTCCAGTCTGCTCGCTCTTGAGACGCCCATCGAAATCTGGGGCCTGCACGGTGCAGAGCGGCTCTACCCGGATGGCCGGCACGAGCGCGAGGAACTGCCCGCCGCCACTCTTGCGCATCTTGAGGCGTTGCGGCAGCAGTTGCGCCGGGATGCATTTGGGGGCCTCTTTGAAGACAAGCCCAATGCAGCCGTCATGCACTGGCGCGGACAGCCTCCGCAAAAGGCACGGCGTATTGCGGAGCGCACCCTGGAGCTCTTTGAGCCCCTCGGCCGCATGGAGGGATTGGAGCTTCTTCGCTTTGAAGCCGGGCTGGAACTTCGAGCTGGCCGCGACAAAGGCGCAGCCGTTTATACCCTCATCGAGGAAGCAAATCACAGCCAGCCCGTCTGCTACCTCGGCGATGACATCACCGACGAAGCTGCATTTCAGGTGGTGAACAATGCGCGCTCGCCGCACCTGAGCGTGTTGATGAGCCGCAAGAAACGGGAGACTACAGCCGATGTATGGCTCCGCCCCCCGGCCGATCTTAGAAAGTTTCTGGGGCGCTGGCTGGATGCGCGAAAAGGTGGGTAGCGCCCCCGCAGCCTATTCCCGGCCGCGCTTGCGAATCTCGATGTTGAGCCGCTTGATCTTCTGGTTCAGCGTGGAAAGCGGAATACGGAATTGCTCGGCCGCGTCCGTCTGGTTCCAGTTGCACCGCTCCAGCTTTTCCACGATGATGCGCCGCTCGATATCTTCCATGATGTCAAAGAGCGACGCATTCGGATTGTGCTCCAACAGCGCGTCCTGAAAGCTGCGCCCCGTAATGTGCCCCGGCAGCAGGTCTGAGCCAATCACCGGCCCTGACGAGAGCACAACTCCGCGTTCGATGCAGTTTTCCAGCTCGCGCACGTTGCCCGGCCACTCGTAATCCATGAGCGCGCGCATCGCGTCGGCGCTCAACTTGCGCGGTGACAGGCCATTCTCTCCTGCGTAGAAGTCAAGAAAGTGCTGTGCCAGCAGGGGAATGTCCTCGCGCCGCGCGCGCAGCGGTGGCAGGTCCACTGTAATCACATGCAGCCGGTAGAAAAGATCCTCGCGGAAGCGCCCGTCGCGTACCGCCTGCCGCAGGTCTACGTTGGTGGCGGCAAGTATGCGTACATCCACCTGAATCTCCTGAATGCCGCCCAGGTGCATAAAACGCCGGTCCTGCAGCACGCGCAGAATCTTGGCCTGCGTGTCCATGCCCATCGTCGCAATCTCATCCAGGAACAGTGTCCCCCCGTTGGCCACCTCAAACAGGCCCTTCTTCGACGCAACTGCCGAAGTGAAAGCGCCCTTCACGTGCCCAAAGAGTGTGGACTCCAGAAGCTCTGATGGCATCGCCCCCGTGTTGATGGGTACGAACGGCTTGTCCTTCCGCGGAGAATTTGCGTGAATGGCCTTCGCAATCAGTTCCTTGCCCGTGCCGCTTTCGCCCTGGATCAGCACCGTCGAGCGGCTCGGCGCCACCTGTGCCACCAGGTCAAACACGCGCAGCATCACATCGCTCTTGCCCACAATATTCGTGAAGTTGTAGCGCTGCTTCAGCGTGCGCTTCAGTTGCAGGTTTTCCTCTTCCGCGCGATGCCGTGCAATCGCCGACCGGATGTCGGCCATTAGTTTTTCGTTGTCCCACGGCTTCTGGACAAAGTTTTCCGCACCCGCGCGAATGGCCTCCACCACGTTGTCCACTGTGCCGTACGCCGTGATCATGATGACCGGGGTCTCCGGCTGGCGTTCCTTGATCAGCGGCAGCAAATCCAGTCCGCTCTGCCCCGGCAGCGCAAGGTCCAGCAGCACAAGGTCAAAGTTCTCCAACTCCAGAATGCGCAGGCCCTGCTCGCCGTCGCTGGCCATCGTCACTGCATAGCCCTCCAGCGTCAGCAGCACCTCCAGTGATTCGCGGATGCCCGCCTCGTCGTCAATCACCAGAATGCTCGCGCCCGCGGACAATCCGTCGGCCGTGGTTGCGGATAAATTCAAAGGCTGGTCGAGCTCAGGCATGTACCGACTTCCTCAAAAGGGGAAATTCAAGATGAAACGTTGTTCCGGCGCCAATCGCGCTCTCTACTGCAATCTTGCCTGCGTGTTCCTGAATAATTCCGTAGGAAACCGACAGGCCAAGGCCCGTGCCGCGCCGCTCGCCCGGCTTCGGCATCGTCTTGGTAGTGAAGAACGGGTCATAGATGCGCTTCAGATGCTCCGGCGCTATCCCCGAACCGGAGTCGCTTACCAACGCCTCCACGTGCCCGTTGTACTGTGTCATAACACGCAGTTGCCCGCCGCCCGGCATTGCATCCTTAGCGTTCAGCAGCAGATT
Organism: Acidobacteriota bacterium; assembly: GCA_021818105.1. Classification (GTDB taxonomy): domain Bacteria; phylum Acidobacteriota; class Terriglobia; order Terriglobales; family Acidobacteriaceae; genus Telmatobacter. The sequence goes on along the minus strand of JAKAFB010000003.1, from coordinate 49,530 downwards.
CAGGAACACCTGTTGCAGCTTGCCAGGATTGCCATGGATAGCAGGCAGATCCTCCGCCAGTTCTGCCTCCACCACAATCTGCGCTGTCTTGAACTGATGTTCCAGCAGCGAGAGCGTGTCGCGAATCACTTGGTTCAAGTTCGTCTCGCGAAACTCCGTCGTCGATGTGCGCGAGAAGTTCAGCAGCCCATTCGCAATCTCGGAAGCGCGGAAGCTCTGCTGAGTAATCTTCTCCAGCACAGGCCCCAGCCGCTGGTCGCCGCGCAACTGTTTCGTCAGCATCTGCGCGTAGCTGGAAATCACCGCCAGCGGCGTGTTGATCTCGTGCGCCACTCCGGCTGCCAGCAGGCCAATCGAGCTCAGCTTATCAGCCTGCGCAAGCTGTGCCTCCAGAGTCATGCGCTCTGTAATGTCGTCCACCAGCACAATGCGGCCCACCGCCACAAAGTCCCGGGACATCAGCGGAGCAATCGCAATGTTCGCCGTGCGCGCCTCACCCGCCCGTGTCGTCATCGGGAACTTGTACAGGTGATGCACGCCGGGATCATTGCGCGCCCCATCCAGCGCTTCTACAAACTCCAGCGGAAATACTTGCGCCACCGGCTGCCCAATGGCCTCCGCCCTGCTCAACGCATACATCGCTTCCATCTGCGCATTCCAGCTCTCAATGCGGTCGTCCAGATCGAGAGCCAGAATGCCCACGTTGATCGACTCGACGATGTTCTCGTTGAATTCCTTCAGTCGTTCAAACTCGCTGATTTTCTCTTCCAGCCGTGCATACAAGCTGGCGTTCTGCAGCGCAATCCCGATGTAGCTCGCCAGTGACTCCAGCAGTTCCACATCTTCGCTGGAAAGAAAGTCTCCGCCAATTGTCCGCCCTAGTCCGATTACGGCAATCGTCCGCCCGCCGATGCCGTCCTGCACGCGGCATGGCAGATAGTAGTTCAAGTCCAGCATTGCCGCCGTCTTCTGCTGCGACTCAGGCAGGTGCAGCGCCTGCTGCGCATTCTCAAGAAAGATATGCGAGTGGTCCGTCGCGCGGTCAAAGTCCAGAAAGCCCAGATCCAACGCCACACTTGCCTGCCGTCCCTTGCTGTCTGCCACCTCAGCCGGCAGCCCATGCGATGCCGCCAGCCGCAGTTTCCCCTGCCCCTCAGCCAGAAACACTGCCACCCGCGCTACCAGCAGCGTGCTTGGCAACCGCTCCACAATCGATTCCAGCAGCGCCTTCAAATCCGTCTCGGAATTCAACCCGCGCCCAAACTCCACCAGTGCCTTCCGGTAGTCATAGCGATGCCGGTCAAACGCGCGGTCCACCCAGCCCTGAATCCGCCGCTTCAGCGGGTCAAACACCGCCGCCGTAATCAGGATCGCGATTACCAGCGCCCACTCGCGCATTGCCACCGGCATGCCGTTGTGCACCAACTCTGCAATCAGCGCGATCACGCCAAAATAGCCGCCCAGCAGAAGGCCAGTGGCCAGCGTATACGCCACGCCGCGCTTGAAGATTAGGTCCGTGTCCATCAGCCTGTAGCGCACAATCGCCCAGCTGAAGGTCAGCGGCAGAAACACCAGTGAGAGTCCCGCCAGCTTCGTCACCGGTCCCGGCACCCGCATGTCCAGAAGGAACGGGATCGCGTAGAGCAGTGTGAACGGTAGCACTGCCAGTAGCGCGCCGCGCGTCAGCCACTTCAGTTGCTGCCGCAGCAGCGGTGTGTTCGCTCTCCGGTAGCTATGCAGGAACAGGGCAGCCGCCAGCACATAGAAAAGCGCAACATACGCCGTACCTGCCTGGTCCAGCCGGTGCTTCAGCAGTCCCGTGGCCTCCCAGCGCAGAATCGCCATCAGCCACAGCCCGAACAGCGCCACGCCCGGCACATACACCAGCGGCACCAGCAGCCTGCGCCGCAGGTTCTTGATGCGCTCCTCCGGGAAGCTCAGCGCGAAGTGCAAAAACAACGCCGGTTGCAGCGACTCCGCGAGCACATTGCCCCAGAAGACCGTCTTGTCCAGCAGGTCCCACTCGCCTGTATACTTCAGCGCATTCAGCGCGAATGAAACCAGGCAGAACAGGTAGAAGTGCGTCGCGCGCGGTGCCGTCCACCGCCGGAACAGCACATAAATTCCAATCGCCAGGTAGATCAGTCCAATGACCCGCAGCGCCTGCTCCAGGCTTCGGTCCGGCGGCACCGGAATCACCACCACTGGTGTGTCCAGTGCAATATGGTCGCGGGTAATTGCGTAGTTGGCCTTGCCGTACACCCCGGTCTGGTAGAGTTCCCGCTCCAGGTCCGACAGGTGCACGATCGGGGCGTCATTCACCCCCGTCAGCAGGTCACTGACGTGGACACCGGCCCGTTGCCCCGGGCTGTCCGGCAGCACCTTCTCGGCCACCAGCCCGTTGCCCCCGGCTGACTCCACCCACCACACGCCGTCATCCGGCTGCTGAAACTGATTCTCCTGACGAAAATTCAACACCGCCAACAGCACCAGTCCGACCGTTGCCACGGCCAGCAGTGTCGCCTGCAAGCGATTGAAGAGATTCGTCTCCATGGGGGAGCACCTTACTGCAATGAGTTATTTAGCACGTTGCTTGCCAGGAAAAATCCAAGGCTAATTTCGCATACCGCGCCAGCAACTCGTTGATAATGCAAACGTTCAAGGAGCATTCCCAAACAAAGACCCGGTCCGGTCTCTAGACCGGCGCTGTGGAAAATGCAAGAAACAATATGATTGCTATAGCAAACTGAAACGCGCTACTGAAAATCATAGTCGCTTCGTGTGCAGTCCTTTGCCGTACGTACACGCTATTGTACGCCGCATTGAGGGTTCCAGGTTCTGGATTTCCTGCCCACTTTTGCTCCGTCTGCTTTACCTCTGGCCGTAGGTTGCCTTCGGTCCGTGCTTTCGCATGTAGTGGTGTTCCCCCACATAGGCGGGTAGGCCCTCCACCCCTGGGTTCAGCAGCACGCTGCGGAAGGCCAGCCGCGCCACATACTCCAGCACGTCGGCATGTTCCACAGCGTCCATTGCGGACTTACCCCAGGCGAACGGAGCATGGCCAGCCACCAGCACGCCCGGCACTGCCACCGGATCCAGCCCCCCTGCCCGGAACCGCCGCACAATCACCGCTCCCGTGTTTCGCACATACGCCTCGGCCACCTCCTCCGCCGTCAGCGGCTCCGTCACCGGCACCTGCCCGTGAAAGTAGTCGGCATGTGTCGTCCCAAGGCAGGGAATCGCCCGGCACGCCTGCGCCCACGACGTCGCAAACTCCGAGTGCGTGTGCACAATCCCGCCAATTTGCGGGAACTCGCGATACAGCAGCGTGTGAGTGTACAGATCGCTCGACGGCCTCAGGGTTCCTTCCACGATCTTGCCGTCCAGATCCGTCACCACCATGTCCGCCGGCGTCAGCTTCGCATAGTCCACGCCACTCGGCTTGATTACAACCAGCGGCCGGTCGCCAGAGCGGTCAATCCCGCTGGCGTTGCCAAACGTGTGCGGAGCCAGCCCCCGGCGTGCGATTTCCCGGTTGGCCTGCAGAACTTCTTCGCGGAGCGATGCAAGCAGCATGTAGGCGATCCTTTGTGCGCGTTATGGTAAGCGTTTACCCAAACCAGTGTAACAGTCTCCGCGCCCTTTGCGGCAACACAGTTGCTCCCCGCGTTGCTCTCACGTATCGTTCTTCGCTTGGAAAAGCCGTTCTCGCCCGCACATCCGCAAAAGCAGCGTCCGCTGTAAACTTGCCTCCAATGCCGCCGTCTACCTGAGGTGATGGCAGCCGGAACTACAGTGGAACCGATGACCATGGCCTCAGCGGATGAGATTGCCGCTCAGCAGTTCTCTGATACTGTTGCCGCCTGCCGTCCGCAGATTTTCCGCTTTCTGCTGGCGTCCACGCGCGACCCGGACCTGGCAGAAACGCTCACGCAGGAGTGCTTTCTCAAGGCGCATCGCAGTTGGTCGCAGTTCCGCGGTGAGTCCACAGCCATGACGTGGCTCATGCGCATTGCCATCAACCTGCAAAAGGATCACTGGCGCAACCGCCGCCTGCAATTCTGGCGGCACGCAAGCACCAGCGCCGTTGATGTGGACGAGGCCAGCCACTGGCTGCCCAGCCGGGAAAGCTCCCCGGAGCAGCAGTTGCTCGCCCGCGAGAAGGTCGCCCATGTCTGGCGCGCAGTGCGGGACCTGAGCGAGCGCCAGCGCACGGTCTTTCTGCTGCGGTTTGTTGAGGAGATGGAACTGAGCGAGATTGCGCAATCCACCGGCCTGAGCGAGGGCACGGTCAAGGCGCATCTTTCGCGGGCTCTCGCCCGGGTGCGGGCAGAGCTGGGAGGGAAACGATGAATTCGGATCAGGAGTTCGCAAAGCACGCGGGACAGCACGCGGACATCGAAGCGCTCGACCCCGAGTTGCAGCAGGCTCTCGGGGACTTCAAGGCCAGCGTCCATGCCTGGGGCGACGCCATGGTCAGCCGTCCCCGCACCGTGCAGCACACCGTGGTGCGCCGGGCGTGGCGCCTCGCCGCCGGCACCGTTCTGGCCTCCGTGCTCATCGCCGGGGCCGTCACAGCGGAGCTGTACGAGCATCACGAGCACCAGGTGCAGCAGGCCCGCATCGCCGCCGAGCACAAGGCCGAGGAGCAGCAGCGCGCGCTGGAAGCGCAGCGTGCCCGCGAAGATCAGGACCTTCTCGCCAAAGTGGATAGCGATGTTTCGCGTGAGGTCCCCAGCGCATTGGAGCCGCTCGCGTATCTCATGAGCGATGACACGACAACGAAGTAGTGTTTCAGCCCGCATGGGCAGAGTTCAAAGCAACAGCCACGCCGCAGGCGTGGGGAGGGAAAACACAATGAAGACAGTACGAGTACGATTCCTCGTTTTGGCGCTTGTCGCGCTTTTCACGGCCACAATGGCCATTGCGCAGGGGCCGGGCATGGGTCCCGGGCCAGGCTTCGGACCGCATCGCGGACCCATGGAGCGCAATCTTGGCGCATGGGGTGGGCACGGCCGCTGGTGGAACAACCCCACCATGATCGAGAAGCTCAAACTCACCGATGACCAGCGCAAGGCCATGGACGCCATCATGCTGGCGCATCGTGAGAAGCTCATCGACCTGCGTGCCAACCTCGATAAGGCAGAGCTCGCCATGCAGCCGATGATGAGCGAAGATCAGCCCAATGAGAACGCCATCCTCGCGCAGATTGACAAGGTCGCAGCCGCCCGCGCTGATCTTGAGAAGGCCAACGCGCGCTTCCTGCTCGCCCTGCGCGGCAAGCTTACGCCGGAACAGTGGAAGACACTGCAGGCCATTCGTGCCGAGCACAGGCAGGGCAGGTGGGGCGCTGGTCAGGGTCCCGGCCCCAACTGCCCCTACGGCGGTGACTGCCCCCGCATGATGCAGGGACCGGCAGCTCCAGCGCAGCCTGCGCCTCCGGCCCCGCCCGCTCAGGGGCCTTCCACCAACTAGGTTGCATCGGGTGTTTTATGGCAGAGAGCTAACTGACGGTTGTAGTTCATACCGTTGGCGGCAGGGGCGATCCTCCTGCCGCCGTTTTTTCTTCAGCGCGCATCAATCCCACCTGCGGGCTGCTCTCTACTTAGGCAGTGGCATCGATCCCCGCACGCTAAATTCCGCTTCTGACTTCGCCGTCGTTTCCTCTGGCTGAGCGCCACCCACCGTCAGAGTGTACTTGCCCTCAAGAATTGACCGCTTGCCCGCATCGTCCACGCTTGAGAGCGCCCGCGGATCGATTTTGATCACCACCTCCCGGCTCGCGCCCGGCGCCAGCGATACGCGCTCAAAGCCCACCAGCGAGTGGATCGGCCCATCCGCCTGCGGCGTCTTCAGGTAGGCCTCCACCACTTCATCGCCGGCCACTTTGCCCGTGTTCGTCACCGTCACCGTCGCCGTCAGCGGATCCCCTGCCCGCAGCGTCTCCGTCGAAAGCTTCACCGGTCCGTACTTGAAGCTCGTATAGCTCAGCCCGTAGCCAAAGCCCCACAGCGGCTTGCCAGTAAAGTACCGATACGTCCGGTTCTTCATCGAGTAGTCGGTGAACGCCGGCAGTCCATCCAGACTCGCATAGAACGTCACCGGCAGCCGTCCCGACGGATTGTTCAGCCCCGCCAGCGTCCGCGCAATCGCCGCACCGCCCGCTACGCCCGGGTACCACGCCTCAAGCACAGCGGCTGCATGCTCGTTGGCCCAGTTCAGCGCCACCGCGCTGCCGCTCTGCAACACCACAACCAGTGGCTTGCCCGTCGCCGCCACGGCCTCCAGCAGTTTCTCCTGCGGATCCGGCAGATTCAGGCTCGTGCGGTCGCCGCCGTTAAAGCCGTCAATCTTGATGCGCATCTCCTCGCCCTCAAGCTGCGGCGAAAGACCCACAAACGCCACCACCACGTCGGCTTCCTTCGCGCGCGCCACCGCCTCATTCAGCAGCACCTGCGCCGGAGCCTGCCATTTCAGCGTCAGGCCGCCGCCGGCGCGGTCCCCTGAGTGTGAATACTCCACCACAATCTCGTGCGGCTTCGTGTCCGCAAAGTCCACCGGAATCGATGGATTCTTCGGGAAGTCCATCACCGGCGGTGCCGTGGGCGACGCGCCCGGCGCGGCCTTGAAGTTCCCCATCGACGAGAGGTCGTGGTGGAAGTCTCCTGCCGTCGTCACGTCGTGCCCTTCGCGCAGGCTGCCCTCTCCGATCACCTTGCCATCCATCAGCAGCCGATAGCTCTCATGTGGCGAATACGGAAAGCTGTCGCCCGGCTCCAGCGTGAACACGTAGTGCCCCGGTGCCGGCGGCGTCAGCGTGCCCGTCCAGCGCACGGAGTAGTCATGTGTATCCACCTCCGGCGCAGGCTCGCCGTTTTCCCAGTCCGCCTGCACATTCGGTTCGGTCGTCACCGCCACCGGCCGCCCCGTCCAGTCCGCCGTAGCAAAGAACTCCGTCTTCAATCCCTTGCCCAGTCCAAACGCCGTCCGCGGCACCGGCACGCCCACACCCTCCGCTAGCGTCGAACCCTGCGCATACAGGATCGGCGTGCTGCGGAACTGCTGCAGCATCCCGTCCAGCGGCGTCACCGGGTGCAGCGGCGTTCCCACGTAGTTGCCCAGAATCGACGGCAGCGAGTCCGCCGTCGGCCCAATCACCGCAATGCGCTTCACCGTGTTCTTCAATGGCAGCACGCCGTCGTTCTTCAGCAGCACAATCGACTCCTCCGCCGCCTTTTGGGCAATCTGCCTGTGCGCCGGAGAAGCCGCATCCCAGAAAGGAATCTTGTCCAGCGGATTCGAGCCCTGCGGATCAAACAGCCCCAGTTGGAAGCGCGCCGTGTACAGTCGCTCCGCCGCCTCCGTCACCAGCTGCTCCGGTACAAGGCCCTCCTGCACCGCCTTCGCCAGCGTGTTAAAGCCCGGCGTCCAGATGCTGCACGAGAGATCCGTTCCCGCCTTCAGCGCCAGCGCTGCTGAATGCATCACGTCCGGCGTCTTCTTGTGCCCCTGGTTGATGTCCACAATCGCGCCGCAGTCTGACACCACAAAGCCCTTGAAGCCCCACGCATCGCGCAGATGATCCTTCAGCAGCATCGTGTTCGAGCACGCCGGCCATCCGTCAATCGCGTTGTACGCGCACATGACTGACTGGACATGCCCGTCCATCACCGTCTCGCGAAACGCCGGCAGATACGTCTCCTCCAAATCGCGCGGCGTCGGGTCCACGTTAAAGCCATGCCGCAGCGGCTCCGGTCCGCTATGCACCGCAAAGTGCTTGCTCGTGGCCACCGCGCGCAGATGGTTTGGGTCATTGCCCTGCACGCCTTCAATAAACGCGACGCCCATCTTCCCCGTCAGAAACGGGTCTTCGCCATACGTCTCCTGTCCGCGTCCCCAGCGCGGATCGCGAAAGATGTTGATGTTCGGCGACCAGAAGGTCAATCCGAAGAAGATGCGATGGTTCCCCTCGCGCTGCGCCTGGTTGTACTTCGCGCGCGCCTCGGTGGAAATCACGTCGCCCATGCTGTGTACCACTGCCGGGTCCCACGTTGCTGCCATGCCAATCGCCTGCGGAAATACCGTGGCATAGCCCGCGCGCGCCACTCCATGCAGCGCCTCGTTCCACGTCTGGTAGTCCGGTACGCCCAGCCGCGGAACAGCCGTCGCCCAGTCTTCCAGCTGATTCGCCTTCTCCTCCAGCGTCATGCGCCCAACCAGGTCGTGGGCCCGCTCCGCCGGGGAGAGCTTGGTGTCGAGATACGCAGGCTGCTGTGCAGGCGCAAGTGCGGCACAGGCAACAAAGGCAAGTGGCAACTGGAAAAGCCAGCGGCGAAGTCGCATGGGGTCGTTCCTCCTCGATCTCCGCACCGGTTCTGCGCACATCCTCCTGCGCAACCCGTGCGGGCCGCGCCCCCTGCCGGTGTGCAGTGCCTTCCCGCGCTCAATGCCGCTGGATGGCAATTGCCGCAACCGGAGTCACAGAAAGCGCAACCGCAAAAAACTGTACTAGGTTTACGGTACGGTTGGCTAGCTTTATCGCTTTACTTTTGGATAAGTTCGCCGATGCCCCGGGCTCACACCCTGCCGCCTGCGGTCGTCCGGCGCCCTTTTACCCCGTCAGTACTTTGACTTGATTGCGTACGTCAGCCCCATCGTGAATTGAAACGAGTTCCGCTGTGTCGGCGGCAATGACGCGGGGGGATTATTCAAATAGCTGTCCAGCGTTCCAATGGAAAACCCTAGATTCTTGTACGCAGGAAACGTAAACATGTTTGTTTCTGTCGCTGAATACGCATGCAGGTTGTTGTACGCCGGGATATACGATAGCGATTGTGAATATGTCACCAGCTTCAGGTGCAGCATGTAGTTCAGGCCAATAGTAGAGCCCACCAGGTTCTGATTGCTGCCCGGTGCGGCGTCGAGAAACAATTGCTTCTCATACTGCACTGTTCCCTTCAGGTCCGCCTCCTGCCGCGGCGTCTTCAGGAAAGTCCAGCCAAGACCGCCTCCATAAATCTGCTGCAGGTCAAGGTTCTGTGCATAGTTGTGGTCAAAGGCAGTCTGTGCCAGCGCATAAAGACGCGGCGAAAAGTACTGGTCCCGCTCCGCTTCCGCATGGTAGATTGCCGTCTTTGTCTCCACCGCGGGCACCAGCGTTCCTGCTGATAAATACGCTGGCTCGGTGATCTTCCCGAACGACCCCGTAAAGCCAATCGATGTCCGGTCCCGCGGGTCCAGCCAGCTTACCGTCGGCACTACGCGCACCAGGCCCACGCCCCCTGAAAACGTGTACTGGTTCTGTGTCGCCGTCACTGTTCCCGCGCCAGCCGTTGCCGAACCGCTCCATCCCGCCAGAATGCCCGGCCTGTGATTCAACTGCTTGTCCAGTGTCTCCGTGTCCACGATGAACTCCGTGCTCGCCACCGGTACTGGTGCAATGGCAGCGGCGCCCGCAGGATGTAGCGTCAGTTGCTGGTCCTTCACTTCCAGCGTGCCTGTGGGGACCTGTGACATCTGCTTCCTGCCTTTGCCCTTCAGATCGTTGTCCACCACCGCAAACTCTTCGTTCGTGCGCAGCTCCTTGATCTTGTCCCACGTCAGAGAAATGTCGCCCAGCACGTCGCTGTGGAAGGTGACAGTCCCCAGCACGTTGCTCACAAACCTGCCGTGCAGGGTGTCACCATTGCTCAGCACCAGCACATCCGGCGCAGGCTTGCTCTGCGCGGCAGCCATCTTGCCGCCCATGACCGTCATTGCCAAACTGCAAACCACGAGTAGAAGGGAAGTGGCTTTATGGGTGAAGAACTGCCTCAGGCCAGTGCGCAGGATCATAGGGAGAGGGTCCTTTCATAGGTTTTACTGCTTGATTCTATGCTCATTCACTTTGAGACATCCCAGCGCATGGGAGTTGTACCGTCCATAGTATCTCCGTTATTCCGATCCCATAACTCCCCAAAAACTCCGAAGGACCCAGCTCGCATAACTCCGCGCGCTGAGTCCTTCGTCTCGTTCTTCTCTTCGCTGCCTGTTCTCTTACTGCGTCGCCAGCGCTTCCTGTTCCAGCGCAATCGCAGCAGGGAAGAGAACATTGTTTTCCAGATGCACATGCCGGTGCAGGTCGCGCTCAAAGGCATCCAGCCCATCGTAAAGGCCCACGGTCGTCGGGCACGCGCCCTCCCATGGCCGGAATCCTCCCGTTGCCGTGCGCATGGCGTCCATCAGTGCGCCCGCGCTCTCATGCTCATGCACCATCATGCGAATCGGGCTCTCCACGCTCGCAAAGCAGGCTTCCGGCGCCTGCGCACTGCCGTTCCGCCTGCGCTCCAACTTCTCAATGTAGGGGAAGAGAACAATCTCCTCCTTCTGCATGTGCATCAGCAGTTCGTCGGCAAGTTGCGTCAGCTGGCGTTCTATCTGCGTCGCCTCCGGGTGCATCGGCCCGTGCTTGCGGGCCACGCGTTCCGCCATCGCCAGCAGGCGCGGCAGCTCGTTGCGCACGTACCCGTGATGCGTCTTCACAATGTAGTGTGCCAATTCCGTCGGTGCTGCCTGCGAGAAATCCTTCACCGCTGGCGCGCCGCCATGCGCTGCCTCCGTCAGGCTGGCCACCACCTCGTCCACATCCAGCCCTTTCTGGGCGCAGGCTTCGGCCAGCGGACGATTGCCTCCGCAGCAGTAGTCCAGGTTGAGGCTTTCAAAAACGCGAATCGTCGCGGGCTTTTCAAGCGCGATGGAACGAAGTGTGGATTCAGCAGCAATCATGGAACAACCTCCTCGATGCTCTGAGACTAGGCTCCCGCAAAATTCTTCTCAGCGACTTAAGTCACGCCACCTTTGAAAATCTGCATCCCGCAAAGTTGCCTGTTGGCCCACTTCCGGTTCAGTCTGTACGATGAGTTGGAACCTGAGGGACACCCACACGATGCGACCCAATTTCAACCTGATGAAAGCCACGCTCACTGGAGCGCTCGGCGGCCTGCTCTTTGGTTTTGACACCGTCGTCATCTCCGGCATCATTGACTCGGTTTCGCATCTCTATCAGCTCAGCGACTACGGCAAGGGCTGGACCGTCGCCATTGCGCTCATCGGCACCGTCGTCGGATCTTTCGGGGCAGGCGTCGTCGGACAAAAGCTCGGCGGACGCGAAACCCTCCGCCTCACTGCCGTCCTTTATGTCATTTCCGCCATCGGCAGCGCCCTCGCATGGAACTGGCCCTCGCTCATGGTCTTCCGCTTCCTCGGCGGACTTGGCATCGGCGCTTCCTCCGTCCTCGGCCCCGTTTACATTGCCGAGCTCGCGCCTGCCAAGTGGCGCGGCCGCCTCGTCGGTGCCTTCCAGTTCAATGTCGTCTTCGGCATCCTCGTCGCCTACAGTTCCAACTACCTCATCCGCCTTATGCACCTCGGCGCCGTCGAGTGGCGCTGGCAGGTTGGCGTCGCCGCCATCCCCGCCTTCGGTTTCCTTGTCCTTCTCTTTGGAATCCCCCGCAGCCCGCGCTGGTCTGCCGCCCGTGGCCGCATTGACGATGCTCTCGCCGTCCTCAAGCTCATGGGCGAACCTGACCCCGAATCCGAGCTCAACGACATCCGCGCCGCCCTCGCCCAGGAGCACGCCTCCGCCCACGAAGCCGTCTTCCGCTGGAAGTACCGCTACCCACTCTTCCTCGCCATCACCATTGGCGCCTTCAACCAGCTCGCCGGCATCAACGCCATCCTGTATTACCTCAATGACATCTTTGCCGCTGCCGGTTTCAGTCAGCTCTCCGGCGATCAGCAGGCCATCGCCATCGGCTTCACCAATCTCATCTTTACCTTGGTTGGCATGTCCGTCATTGACAGGCTTGGCCGCAAGACACTGCTCCTCATAGGCGCCGCGGGCACGGCAAGCTGCCTCGCCGGCGTCTCTTGGATATTCTCCAGCCACTCCCATCAGGGCATGCTCGTCTGGCTGCTCGTCACTTACATCGCTTTCTTCGCGCTCTCGCAGGGTGCCGTCATCTGGGTCTACATCGGAGAGGTCTTCCCCAACCACGTCCGCTCCAAGGGCCAGGGTGTCGGCAACGCCAGCCACTGGACAATGAACACCATCATCGCCCTCGCCTTTCCCGTCATTGCCGGTACTATCGGCCGCGGCGCGCCCTTCGTCTTCTTTGCTGTCATGACCGCCGTCCAGTTCTTCACCGTGCTCTTCACCTACCCTGAAACCAAGGGCCAGACCCTCGAGGAATTGCAGCGCAAGCTCGTGCCCGCGGACTAAGCGCATCCTGCCGGCGCATGCATAGCTCTAAGGGCAACTTCGTTCATCTCGGGTTTTGTTCGGCCCGCGTTTGTGGGACACTTGGGAAAGACATGACGGCTGCGCGTATACGCAGCCGCAACCGCCACATACGCGAGGACCACATGGAGCAGCCGACAGTTCCGATTTCAGATCAGGTTCGCGAAGTGGTGCAGGCAGCCATGGAAGCCCTTCGCGTGCCTCCGCCTGAGGACCTCTCGCCCTCGGCCGTTGCCAACTCTTTCGAGGCAGACGCCCTCCGTACTGAAATCATCCGCGTCGGCCGCAAGCTTTGGCAGCGCCAGTATGTCGATGGCAACGGCGGCAACATCAGCGTCCGCATCGGTCCCCGCTACGTCCTCTGCACGCCCACCATGCTTAGCAAGGGCGATCTCGAGCCCGCAGACATTTGCCTCTCTGACATGGAGGGAAACATCCTCGCCGGTGACCGTCCCCGCACCAGCGAACTCCTGCTGCACCTCGCCATCTACAGGTCCAACTCCCGCGCCCGCTCCGTCGTGCACTGCCATCCGCCCTATGCCACTGCCTTCGCCATGACCGGCTCCACGCCGCCTCTCGGTTTCAGCTCGGAATATGAAGTCTTCATCGGCCCGGTTGGCATGGCCAACTACGAAACCCCTGGCACCCAGGCCTTTGCGGACTCCGTGCAGATCTTAGCCAATGAACACAACACCATCCTGCTGCGCAATCATGGCGTCGTCTGCTGGTCTGACACTCCCACCCACGCCGAGTGGCTCGTCGAAATCCTCGACAACTACTGCAAGACCTACCTCATCGCGCTCCAGCTTGGAAGACCCCTCACTCCCATTCCCGATGAGAAGATTCAGGAGCTTCTCCAGCTCAAGCGCCGCATGGGTCTCCCTGATCCCCGCATCGCGCGCCTGCCGGAATCCTCCGGCCCCGTCGGCCCCGGCCAGGCTGAACTTGACCGCCTTGTCGAGCAGGTTGTCGCCAAGCTCGAAGGTCGCGGCTGACACTCCAGCACGTGACACGCTAAGACGTGCTACACTAGCCATGCGCTCAGTGATTTGGTCGTGAGCGGCGGTTTTGCCCTTCCCAAGGCGAGTCTGCCTGGCACAGATTTCCCCAAGCCCCTACAGCGTAACCACTTCGGTCTCCCGTCCCGGAGCCGAGCCTGGGCTGCAAGTCGGCCTGGCCAAAGCGCATCTGTTCCTGCTTTGCATGGAGCACGCTGCACCCGGGAAGAAGCGGGAGTGTGGTGCCGGCCGGCAGTGTGCCGCCTGGCGTACAACAGTCGCGTGGGTCAGCTCCGGGCTGCAGCCATTTCTTCAATAGAATGCCTGTCAGTCAGTCCCTAGGGCCTTTCGGTTCTCTCTTACGCACATTTTTCAGCAGCAGGGCCGCACCTGAAGGATGCGTGCGCGTGCCTCAAGTCCGGTTCCGTTTGCAGGCCCAGGGAAAACAGGGGCTCCCGGAACCATGCAGGAATGTCACCTATTTTGACGACTCAGTTTTCGCAGTTCTCCCTTTCGCCGGCCCTTCTGGCCCGGCTCGATGCCAACAAGTTCATTAATCCCACCCCGGTGCAGACCGCAGCCATTCCCCCCGCGCTCGAAGGCCGCGATGTTCTGGCCACGGCACAAACCGGCACCGGCAAGACCCTCAGCTTCCTCCTCCCCATCGTGGAAATGCTCCTGCGCGTACGGGATCGCAACGCCGCACAAGCGCTGATCCTGCTGCCCACGCGCGAACTGGCTATGCAGGTGGAGGCGGCCTTCAAACTCATTCGCCCGGTTCCCACGCAAACCGTGGCTCTGGTGGTCGGCGGCCTTCAGGAACGCTCTCAGATCGAAGCCATCCGCCGCGGTGCACGCGTCATTGTTGCCACTCCGGGCCGCATCGAGGACTTCATCAAGCGCAAACTCGTGCGCCTCGATCAGGTCCAGATGCTCGTCTTTGATGAAGTGGATCGCATGCTTGACATGGGCTTTCAGGCGGCCATCGCACGCATTGCAGCCACGTTGCCTGCCACGCGCCAAACACTCTGCTACTCCGCCACGCTCGAAGGGCAGGTCAAGGAAGTGGCGCGCAAATACCTCAACAACCCCGCACGCATTGAGATTGGCTCCGTGCTCAAGCCCTCGGCCAACGTGGAGTTGCGCACCTTTGAGGTGGAGCAGGACAAGAAGCAGGAATTGCTCGAACATCTGCTCGCGTCTGAACAGGGAAGCTTTCTGGTTTTTGTCCGCACCAAGCATGGCGCGGACCGTGTTGCGCGCAGGCTCACCCGCAACGGACACTCGGCCACGCAGATTCATGGTGACCGCTCGCAGGCCCAGCGCAACTCTGCGTTGCGCAGCTTCTCTGAGGGTCATCACCGTGTCCTGGTCGCCACAGACGTGGCCGCCCGCGGTATCCACGTATCCCATGTGGCCCACGTGGTCAACTACGACCTGCCCAAGGTAGCCGAAGACTTTGTGCATCGGGTCGGCCGAACAGGCCGCGCCTCAGCCAAGGGCGTGGCTTCCACCTTTGCCGGACCGTCGGAGCGCGGCGATTTGCGCAAAATTGAGCGTGCGCTTGCGATTCAGATGAAGCGCTTCCGTGTCCGCTCGATTAACGAGAACGCGGCATAAATCAAGCAGAAGCGCAGATCAGTCCTCAAGGCTGGCTGCGCCGCGTGCCTTCTCTGCCGCTGCAACCAGGTTCCGGGTTGCGTAAAGATACCACGCCAGCCACGCCGGCGCAGTCCACGCATAGGCATATGTCTTCATGTCCATACGCTTATAGACTTGCGCGAGCTCGACTGCAGCGAGACCTGCGGAGAGCCACAGCACGCCGTGCCTCTTGCGTGCACGCAGTAGTGTGATCATCACCGCAGGCAAGATGACGGCTTCATCGCTGAACCATGCATAAGGCGCACTGAGCCGTGCGACCAGTAGGACGAGCAGGCCCTCACGCAGCCAGTTCCAGTTGGCGCAGCGGCGCACATAGAACCAGGCGGCCCAGGCGCACGACAGCGCGGCGGGCAGGAACTCAAGCCAAGCAGCCCCGGGCGCCAGCGTGTGCCGCAGCAGAACTGGCAACGTGGGCGTAACGCGATTGACCACATCCGTGGCGCGCACGCTTTGCGCGTAGTGCGCAAAGACATGCGGGTCAAAGTAGAGCGTGGCAGAAGTGCTGACGGCAAGAGCCAGCGCGAAACCGGCAAGCATGCGCCATTGGCGGCGATCGAAAATCCACAGCAGCAGGGCCACACCAAGCGCAAGGAATAGATGTGGCTTCATCAAGCAGGGCAACAGCACCATGCCTGCGACCAGAGGCCTGCTCTCGACAAAGTAAAAGAACGCCGTGATGCTGAGGAGGAAGAAGACGCCGATTTGGCCTCCGAACATGCAGACCAGCGCCGGTGCAAAGCAGAAGCCCAGGAGTGGCAGCAGCGTATTGGGTCGACCGCTCAGACTCCAAAGCATCCACAGCGAGCCCGCGAGCGCAGCCATCATTGCCATGCTCCAGAGGATGAGACCGGTCCACGCATCGATGAAGCCAAGCGGCAGCAGAAGAAGAAAGGTGACCGGCGGGCTGGGCGTGATGCTAGGAGCGGCACGGTCAAAGCCTGCAGCAGCCTCGATACGCAGCAGCGGCTCGGGATCGAAGGGATCGGCGTGGCGGATGAGCTGCTGGCCCGCGGCCCAGTAGCCGATGTAGTCGCCTTCGAGGCCGGGCTTTTTGCCTCGCATGGCGATCGCGTAGAGTGCGCCGATAAACCAGAACCCTGCTGCAATAATGCACACTGCGGCAGTCCTGCGTAGTAGGCTCTTTCCCATTCGCTTAATCCTGACCTGCAGCAGCCGGGTGGAACACAGTCTCATCCACGGGCAGTGCCTAAAGGGCTTGCCAGGGAGGCTTGTATGTCTCTGCCTCCACTCTAGCCCAACCTGCCGGGCAAGCCACAGCCAAACAATGCCTTGCACCAGATTGAATACCGCAGCCGTCGTGAGAGCGCCCCAACCCGCCGCCACTATTTACCGCCAGCCTCTCCGTTGACTCCATGCAGTAATTCAAGTATTCTGGAGTCCTTGCGCGGTGTTGCGCCTGGGGTCTGTATGTATGCGCCTTGACCCAGCCGGTGGTGCTCATTGGCTTGAGCGTCTACCGGACCAGGCCACCGGCTGCTGGCGGCGGCTCTTAAAACGCGCTTCCAGCTAAGCCAGAGCCCCTTGCGGGCAGACCCACGCAATCCTCACCCGAACAGGTTTGTTTGGCAGTGGGTGGAATTCAGGCCCGTGCATGTTGCGTGGGCAAAATGCGCGTTGCGCTGCAGGTTTTAGCAGCAATGTCAGGCTGCACGGCATGCCGGGATGACCGGGAATACAGGAGCCGGGCAGGGTTTGTCAGAGGGCAGGAGAGAGATGTCGACCTTTGTTCCGAGCGGTAAGAATGTTGACCGCAAGTGGTATGTGCTGGACGCCAGTGGTCAAACGCTGGGCCGGCTGGCCACCAAAGCCGCCAGTGTGCTGAGCGGCAAGCTGAATCCCCAATATGTGCCGTACATCGATATGGGCGATCACGTCATTGTCATCAACGCGGAGAAGGTCCGCCTCACCGGTCTCAAGTCGCAGAGCAAGCTCTATCGCCGTTACACCGGCTTCCCCGGTGGCCTGCGCGAAGAGTCCTTCACCCGCCTGCTCAGCCGCAGGCCTGAGAAGATTCTCGAAGAGGCCATCAAGGGCATGCTGCCCAAGACCAAGCTGGGACGCGCAATGGGCTCCAAGCTCAAGGTTTATCGCGGAGACAAGCACCCCCACGAGGCGCAAAAGCCCGTGGCACTCGACATCGCATAATTGGTTGTTAGCCGTGTCCCCCAAAGGGCCCCGGCGGAGAGAGTCAGGAGAGAATGGCAGATCTGGTTCAATACTACGGGACGGGCCGCCGCAAGTCGGCAATCGCCCGCGTTTTCCTGCGTCCGGGCACGGGCGAGTGGAAGGTCAACGGCAAGCCCTTTGATGAGTACTTTGTCACCGAGCAGCAGCGCGCCGCTGCCAAGCGCACCTTAGCGATTACTGAGCTGGCCTCCAGCTTTGACGTCATCACCACCGTCAGCAGCGGCGGAGTTTCCGCGCAGGCTGATGCCGTCAAGATGGGTGTTGCCCGTGCTTTGATCCAGTTCAACCCGGAGCTGCGCAAGGCGCTCAAAGCTGAAGGGCTGCTCACCCGCGACGCCCGCGTCAAGGAGCGCAAGAAGTATGGCCAGAAGGGCGCACGCAAGCGGTTCCAGTTCTCCAAGCGTTAGTTCGGTATCCATGGTCAGCCTGCTGGCCATGGACCGCTGATTTTGTTGTTCCATCTCCCGCAAAAGCGGGTTCAATCCGGGCCAGACGAAGGTTAGCCCGGATGCAATCCACGAAGGAGGCCCTTTGGCCACGATTACCATGAAGGAGCTGCTCGAAGCAGGTGTTCACTTCGGGCATCAGACCAAGCGCTGGAACCCAAAGATGAAGGAGTACATCTTCGGCGAGCGCAACGGAATCTACATCATCGACCTGCAGAAGACACTCAAGCTCTTCAAGGATGCGTCCAAGTTCGTCACCGACCTGTGCGCGCAGGGCAAGACAGTTCTCTTTGTCGGCACCAAGCGCCAGGCACAGGACGCCGTGGCAGAGGAAGCCAACCGCGCCGGAATGCCCTACATCAACCAGCGCTGGCTCGGCGGTCTCCTCACCAACTGGATCACCGTGCAGAAATCGGTCAAGCGCCTTCAGGAACTCGACGAAATGGCCGTGGATGGCCGCTATGAGCTGCTCACCAAGAAGGAAGTCATCCACCTTGAGCGCGAGCGCAAGCACCTGCAGGCCAACCTCGCCGGCATCAAGAGCATGAAGCGCCTTCCCGACGCCCTCTTCGTGATTGACTCCAACAACGAAGCCATCGCGGTAAAGGAAGCCCGCAAGCTCGGCATCCCGGTCGTCGCCGTCGTGGACACCAACTGCGATCCCACCATGGTTGACTACGTGATCCCCGGCAATGACGATGCGCTCCGCGCCATCCGCCTTTTCACGGCCAAGATTGCCGACTCCGCCGCCGAAGGAGTCAACCTCGTCGGCGACAAGGCATTCGCTGAAGAACTGCCTGCGCAACCTGAGGAGGACGTGGCTGTTGAAGCTGCTTCCGCCGAGGATGTCGATCTCGAAGCCGCCCTGGGCGGCGGCATCCGCAAGGCCCCGGCCGTCGAGGGCCTCGACGAAGCCGAAGCGGCTGAAGGCGCCTTCTAACTTTCCCGCGCACAGCGGTGCGCACACCAAGAGGAGCGTGGCCGCGCAATTCGGGTGCCACGCTTTTCTTATGTTATGCCGGACCACACCCCGGCCCGACTCAGTTTCGAAGACTGGAAAAAGAGAGATGACCACAGTGAGTGAAAAGATTGATGCCAAGCTCGTGAAAGAGCTGCGTGATAAGTCCGGCGCGCCCATGGGCGACTGCCTCAAGGCTCTTCAGGAAACCAAGGGAAACATCGAGGACGCTTTTGTCGTCCTGCGCAAGCGCGGCATCGCCTCTGCGCAAAAGAAGGCCGCCCGATCCACCAACGAAGGCGCCGTGGGCACCTACATCCACGCCGGAGGCAAAATCGGCGTGCTGCTTGAGGTCAACTGCGAAAGTGACTTCGTCGCCCGCACTGAGGACTTCCAGGATCTGCTCCGGGACATCGCCATGCACATCGCGGCCAGCGACCCCCGCTACGTGCGCTCTGAGGATGTAACCCCCGAGGACATGGAGCGCGAGCGCGAAATCTATCGCGCCCAGGCCGCTGCCACCGGCAAGCCCGCGCCCGTGATTGAGAAGATTGTCGAAGGCAAGATGGCCAAGTTCTATGAGGAGGTCTGTCTCCTCGATCAGCCCTTCATCAAGGAGCAGTCCATCTCCATCAAGGAGTTGATCGCGCAGAAGGTCGGCAAGCTCGGCGAAAATATCACCGTTCGCCGCTTCGCCCGCTTTAAGGTCGGCGCGCCTGACTGGACCGTTGCCCAGACCAAGGCTGTCGAAGCTGCGGAGTAACTCCCGCGGCCATCGCCGTCCCACCCTCCAAGGCCCTGAGCACCCGCTCCGGGCCTTTCTGCTTGCGTCCAAGTTGATTGCCTTCAATGCGCTTCAAAGCAGCTTCGCTCACCCATCGCACTCCGCATTCGCTTCGTGCTACTATGTGGGCCATTGGCGTGCTCCGTCTGTGCGATCTTCCTCTTGAGCGTTCGCCACACGCCAAAGGAGGCGGACATGAAGACGTCCACCCTTTCAGCCGCTACCATCTTCCTCTCCGCTCTCGCAATTGCAGCAGCACTTCCCGCCCAATCCATTCAGGAGCCGACAGATCCCGCCGCGCAAGCATCTGTGGCAAACCCTGCAAACTCCCCTGCAAATTCCAAGGTACGCATAGTTCGCCTCAGTGAAGTCAAGGGCACCGTGCAGGTCGACCGCGCCATTGGCCGCGGCTTTGAGCCCGCCATGGCCAACCTCCCCATCGTCGAAAACGCCAAAGTCGAAACAGCGATGGGCCTCGCCGAAATCGAGTTTGAAGACAACTCCACCCTTCGTCTTGGCCCAGAGACAATCGTCGAGTTCCCGCAGCTTGAGCGCACTCCTGCCGGCGTCACGCTTTCCACCGTGCATGTACTCAAGGGCACAGCCTACGTCAGCCTCATGAAGTCCCATGCCGGCCAGTTCACGCTCGCGTTTGGCAACCGTAGCTTCATCCTGCCGCCTGAATCCCACATCCGTCTCCTTATGGACCAGAAAGAGGCGCAGCTCGCCTCGCTCGGCCGTCCGGTACGCATAGGCGATCCCTCATCCCCCGTCGAGCTGCCCAGGAAGCAGACTCTTACCTTCAATCTGGCGCAGCAGAGCGAACCTACCTTCTCTAAGGGTGTCGCTTCTGAAGCTGTTCTCGACGATTGGGACAAGAGCAACAAGCAATACCATGAGCGCGTGGCCTCCGCCAGTGGCTTCAATACGCCATACTCCTACGGCCTCAGTGACATGGCCTACTACGGCAGCTTTGTCAATGCTCCGGGTTGCGGAATGATGTGGCGCCCCTATTTCGCCAGTGCGGCCTGGGACCCCTACTCCAACGGCGCCTGGGCCTATTATTCCGGCGGATACAGTTGGGTCTCGCCCTATCCGTGGGGCTGGATGCCCTATCACTACGGCAGTTGGTCCATGTGCCCTGGCATGGGCTGGGGTTGGATGCCCGGTGGCAACTGGTACGGGCTCAATAACGGATATTCCACTGCACTGCAGTACTCAAGCGGCGTCGCCACCACAGGACCATCCGGCCCTCCGCATGCTCCCATCCATCCGCCGCGCCTCGGCCAGCCCACTGTTGTGCCCGTCAACACCCGACCGCTCGTTCACTCCGGTGTCACCCCGGAGATGTCCTTCCAGTTCCGTCGCGATTCGGCCGGCCTCGGCATTCCCCGTGACTCCCTCGGTAATCTGCACAAGTTCTCGCAGCGCGCGGGGTCGCACGGCATTGCCAGCACTCCAATCTATATTCAGGCACCCGGTGCCAACCGTGCTGGCATGAACCACGGATATGCGAGTGGACCAAACATGCAGAGCGGCATTGCGCCTGCTTCTTCAGGTTCTGTACAACCCGGATTCTCCGGCAGACTTGGCGGTGGCATGGCGCCCGGCATGTCCGCGCCCACACCCTCTATGCCATCCGGCGGTACACATGTCTCGGCTCCCGCTGGAGGCAGGCCCCACTAGCGAGACTTGCATTCAGGTTAACGTCGATTGATGGTAACTCTTGAATTTCTCGCTTCAATTTTTGAAAGCTATCAACACCATTGACAGGATCATTCACTCCAACGCTCGTAACGCTCCTATACTGAACAAGCTAGTCGTTTGAAACACGACTACAGGAGAGATCATGTCTAACGAATCGAAGTGCCCATTCTCGGGCGGCATGCTGCAGCACACAAAGGCCGGAGCCAAGGGCGTTCGTGACTGGTGGCCCGACCAGCTAAATATCGGCATTCTGCATCAGCACTCCTCGCTGTCCAATCCCATGGACGAAGAGTTCAACTACGCCGAAGAATTCAAGAGCCTTGACCTGAACGCCGTGGTCAAGGACCTCCATGCCCTCATGACGGATTCGCAGGACTGGTGGCCGGCAGATTTCGGTCACTACGGCCCGCTCTTCATCCGCATGGCCTGGCACTCTGCGGGCACCTACCGCATCCACGACGGCCGCGGCGGCGGCGGCAGGGGCGCCCAGCGCTTCGCACCCTTGAATAGTTGGCCAGACAACGTCAACCTAGACAAGGCGCGCCGTCTTCTCTGGCCCATCAAGCAGAAGTACGGTCGCAAGATCTCCTGGGCTGACCTGATGATCCTCGCCGGCAACGTGGCGCTGGAGTCGATGGGCTTGAAGACCTTCGGGTTTGGCGGTGGCCGTGAAGACATCTGGGAGCCTGATGATATGAATTGGGGTCCGGAGTCCACATGGTTGGGCGATGAGCGTTACAGCGGTGACCGTGAGCTGGCCAACCCGCTTGCGGCCGTGCAGATGGGCCTCATCTATGTGAATCCCGAGGGCCCGAACGGCAATCCAGATCCCATCGCCGCGGCACGCGACATCCGTGAAACCTTCGCCCGCATGGCCATGAACGACGAAGAGACGGTGGCACTCATCGCTGGTGGCCACACCTTCGGCAAGACCCACGGCGCAGGCCCCGTCAGCCACGTCGGTCCTGAGCCTGAGGCCGCCGATATCACCGAGCAGGGCCTCGGCTGGAAGAGCAGCTTTGGCACCGGCAAGGGCGGGGACACAATCAGCAGCGGCCTTGAGGTCACATGGACAACCACGCCAACCAAGTGGAGCAACAACTTCTTTGAGAATCTCTTCGGCTATGAGTGGGAACTGACCAAGAGTCCCGCTGGCGCGCACCAATGGCAACCCAAGGGCAATGCAGGCGCAGGTCTTATTCCCGATGCGCACGACCCGTCAAAGCGCCATGTGCCCACCATGCTCACCACGGACCTTTCCCTGCGCTTCGACCCAATCTACGAGAAGATCTCGCGTGATTTCATGGCGCATCCGGATAAGTTCGCTGACGCATTCGCCCGCGCATGGTACAAGCTCACGCACCGCGATATGGGGCCGATTTCCCGCTATCTTGGTCCGCTTGTGCCCAAAGAAGTGCTGCTCTGGCAGGACCCGATTCCCGCCGTCAACCATGAACTCATCAATGATAAGGACATTGAAGCGCTCAAAGCCAAGGTCCTTGCCTCAGGCCTTTCGATCTCCCAGCTCGTCACCACCGCATGGGCGTCAGCAGTAACCTTCCGCGGCAGTGACAAGCGCGGCGGCGCGAACGGCGCACGCATCCGTCTAGCCCCGCAGAAGGACTGGGAAGTGAACCAGCCGGCGGAACTCGCAAAGGTTCTGTCCAGGCTCGAGGCTATCCAGAAGGAGTTCAATGCTTCGCAGTCCGGCAAGAAGAAGGTCTCGCTGGCTGACCTGATCGTTCTCGCGGGCTGCGCAGCCGTGGAGGCCGCTGCTAAGAAGGCCGGTCACGATGTGAAGGTACCCTTCGCGCCGGGCCGCATGGACGCCTCGCAGGAACAAACCGATGTAGAGTCGTTTGCCGTGCTTGAGCCCAAAGCGGACGGTTTCCGTAACTATGTCTGCAAAGGGCTCGAAGATTCTGCTGCCAACCTTCTCCTCGACAAGGCACAACTGCTCAACCTGACTGCACCGGAGATGACCGTGCTGATCGGCGGCCTGCGCGCCCTTGGCACAAACTTCGGCGGGTCCAGACACGGTGTCTTCACCAAGCGGCCTGAAACTCTGACCAACGACTTCTTCGTGAACCTGCTCGACATGGGCACGCAATGGCAGAGGTCTGGTAAGTCTGAGCATGTCCTGGAAGGACGCGATCGCAAGACAGGCGAGCTCAAGTGGATTGCCACGGTCGTTGATCTCGTCTTCGGTTCAAATTCCCAGCTCCGCGCCCTTGCGGAGGTCTATGCCAGCAGCGATGCGCAGAAGACCTTCGTGCAGGACTTTGCGGCTGCTTGGGCCAAGGTCATGAACCTCGATCGCTTCGACCTTGCCTAATCCAAACAGGGCAGGCCTGCAGAAGGCCTGCCCGCACGTTCCACGAGGCTGTTCATCGCATCGGAACAATCCATTCGAAACATCCCATCGCCAGTTGGTTTCAACTGGCTTACGATTCATCCATTGCGAAGCTTCCGGCAAGCTGACGAAGCAGCATCCTCCCCGTGTACTTTCACCGCTTCTTTGGCCCGAATCAGGCACTCAGCAGTTTTGCCATCGGTGAGGAGTACATTGCCCCACTCACCCACCAATGAGGAACGACTAGCCTTCGCCTTGTCCGCTCCTCCCGCTATCTCCAAGACACGTAGTAGACACCGATGGAATACGTATTCTTCAGAATATGTCCGAAAAAGTAGAACAACGCTGATGCGGGGTGGTATACGTATTCCCGACGAGAATTTTGCAGAACTTGCACAATCCGGGGCAGAGAGCCTCCGCTTGCCTCTCGCATACGCCGAATCCCTTTATCAAGGCAAACAGGACACGCATGAAATCGAGAATCCATCTTGTACGTACGCTCGTTGTGGCACTCACCGCTTTGGGTGCCACGTTGGTCATGGCTCAGCAGGCCGGGACAGGCTCACATGTTCCTCCTCCCAGACCCCAGGGACCATGTGATATCTATGCCGCTGCCGGTGACGCCTGCGTAGCCGCTCACAGTACCACACGCGCTCTCTACGCCTCTTACAACGGCCCGCTCTATCAGGTACTCCGTCAGTCAGATGGCAAGACGCTGGACATTGGCGTTGTCCAGCCCACCGCGTCGCCTGTGCCGGATGCAGGCGGATACGCCGATGCCGCCGCGCAGGACAAGTTCTGCGCCAACACCTACTGTTGGATCACCACCATCTACGACCAATCGCCGAAGCTCAATCATCTTACGCAAGCTCCCCGCGGCGGTTTCCACGGACCGGCCATGGGTGGCTTCAACAATCTCCCCATTGCAGACATGGCCCCCGTCACCGTCATGGGCCACAAAGTCTACGGCGTTTTCATTGAGCCAGGCATGGGACTGCGCAACGACGATCCCCGCGGAACCGCAGTCGATGATCAGGCAGAGGGGCAGTACTGGGTCATCAACGGTCATCATTTCAACAACGGCTGCTGCTTCGACTACGGCAACGCCGAGATCGACAGCCGCGACGACGACAACGGCACCATGGAAACCGCCTACTTCGGCAATACCACTCCCTGGTTTCACGGGCCCGGCAACGGTCCCTGGATCATGACCGATCAGGAGAACAACCTCGTCGGCTGCGTCAATCTGGACGGAACCAAAGGCTGCCCCAACCTGCCGAGCATCACCTGGCGGTTTGTCACCGCAATGGCCAAGGGCGAACCGCATCACTGGACCTCCATGGGCGGTGATGCGCAGAAGGGCCCCCTATCCGTCATGTTTGATGGCCCACGCGTCAACGCCACCTATGACCCGATGCGCAAGCAGGGAGCCATCCTTCTGGGGAATGGCGGCGATAACAGCAACGGCTCGCAGGGAACCTTCTATGAGGGCGCTATGACAGCTGCCGGCACCTTCCCCACCGATGCCACTGACCAGCTCGTACAGGCCAACATCGTGTCCGCCGGGTACAATGTAGCTCCGCTCAGCATGGCGCCGGCCTCGGCAATGGCCACCCCTCCAGGGCTCCAGACATTCTCCCCAGGCTCCTCGCAAGCCACCACCGTCACCTTCACCAACATCACCGGCGCGCCCGCAGTCGGCGTCAAGCTCAGCATCTCTGCGCCCGGCAGTCAGTGGACCTCCGTTGTCTCCGGCACCAGCGAATCATCAAAGACCTTCGCCGAGCCCGTCGCGCCCGGCGCCAGCGTAAGCGCCACCTTCAAGATCACCTCCGGCCCCGCTGCCTTCAACGGTGACCTCGTCGCCAATGCCCAGTGGACCAACCCGGCCACCGGCAACAAGCACTTTGAAACTACAGCTGAGAAGGTGCGCAACGTCAGCCCAGTCAAGATCAATGAATTCCGCATCAGCTCCGGCGGCGCCAACTCGACGGACTCCTTCATCGAGCTTTACAACGCCGGTTCCCGCACCATCGACATCTCCAACTGGACCCTGACCGAGCACCCAACACAGCAGGCCATCTTCTCCACGGTCACGATCCCGGCCGGGACAAAGATCGCCGCGGGTGGCTTCTACCTGCTTGGCCTCTCGAACTCCGGGCTGGCCATCCCGGCGCAGGCAGGTGATAGCACCCTTCACGTCCGCAGCACCGCAGGCATGTCCGTGGGTGATACCCTCACCATCGGCACCGGCTCCAGTGCCGAGACGCGAAATATCGCAAGCCTCGGTACGGCGGCCAGCAACCACACAACGCTGTGGCAACCGCTCCCCGATGGCCCGGTCATCACCATTCCCGTCGGTTCCACCAACGTGCCAGTCACCAGCACAGCCGGCTTCAAGGTCGGTGAGAAGATCGCCCTCGGCTACGGCGCAACTTACCCCGTCGTTGCAAGCTCGGTTGAAAAGTATGAGGTGGCCACCGTCACTGCGGTTGGCAAGGCCGGCACGCAGGCCTACCTGGCCGCCGACGCGCCCGCAGGTTCCACAAATCTCCAGGTAACCTCTGTATCCAACATTTCGGTCGGCGACAAGATCCGGCTGGACATTGACAGCCTCGGCCATGGCATCGAGACCGTGACGGTCGCGCATGTTGGCACAGTGTCAGCTCGCACCAATCTCTCCGAGGATGCAAGTGCAGGTGCCACGAGCATCAAGGTGCGCAGTGCGCAGGATATAGCCGTGGGCGGCAAGATGACGGTTGGCACTCCCGCAACCAGGGAAACTGTCACCGTGACCGCCGTCAGAGCCGGGCACCACAACGGCGCGGAGGTTGAATTTTCTCCGGCCCTTGCTCAGGCGCACATTCGGGACGAGTGGGTGGTCGTTGCCGGTACGGGTCTTGATCTCGCCGCCCCGCTCAAGTTCGATCACGCGGCCAATCTCCCCTTCAGTGATCGCGGAACGGGCATCAGCTTCCAACCCGCGACGGCTTTTGCGCATTCCAGCAACGAACCCGTCCAGGCGCTCGGCACCGGCATCGCGCTCGACAAGCCGCTGGCCAGCGCCCACGCAATCAATTCCGTGGTACAGGATGCAGCGGTCACATCCGCGGGCTATCAGGGACATCCGCTGCCCAACCAGTGGTTCGGTGGACCCGAGCTTACAACCAACATCACCCTCTTCGACAGACTGCACCTCACCCTCCGCGAGGGCAGCATGGTGCTCCGCGATGCATCTGGTCTGGTCGTTGACAGCCTCAACTACGGCGGACTCGCTGACCCCTGGGCCGCCGAGGGCTACCAGGCCACCTCCGGCACCGATGAGAGTGGTTGCTATGCACCGGCGCCCGGCATCTCCGGCCGTTCCGGGCCGTTCGGCACAGCTGAGGGCAACATCAATACGAGCGCGGGCCGCTCCCCTGACGGTGCTGACTCCGACAGCAACTGCACTGACTTCCGAACGCAGGCCGCTGCAACTTTGTCCACCCCCGCGAACGCAGGGGATACCAATCTAAAAGTTGCAGGCGTGGAAGGTTTCAACGTCGGGCAGAAAATTCACATTGATACTGGCTCTAACCTTGAGACCGCTGTCATTGCGAAGGTGGGCACGGCAGGAGCCACGAGTGCAACGGCAGCCACCGCCGCTGGAGCAACAGTCATCCCTGTTGCCGGCGCGATGGGCTTCCGCGACGGCCAGGTCATCACGATTGATGGTGGCGCCAATGCCGAGACGGCGGTGGTTGCCTCCATCCGCAGATTCGGCGCCAGCGCAATCACCGTTACCGCGCCTCTTAAACATGCACATGCGGCGGGCGCACAGGTCTCTGGCACCGGCATCTCCCTAACCACGGCCATAACCCGGGGGCATGCACTTGGGGCAAAAATCTCTGACAATGATCCTACCCCCGGTGAACCCAACCGCTACGCCGGCAAACGTCACTGACAACTGGCGGTATGCTGGTCACCCGGCATGCCGCTGATTCTCTTGAGGATGGCAGAGCACGAGATGCGAGCGCATTGTGCCCGGACATTTTGCAGAGAATTACCTGTCGTTGTGTCACGATAAAGGGGAAGTTGATTCAATTTGGTTGGTCGCCGTTCCAAAGTCGCACAGCGTAACGGCGACTCCGCTTCAGGAGGTAGGAGATGCGCCCTGTCTAATCTGTCGGACATCCATCCGGTCCGTACCGGTACCCCCCACCCCCCCTTTTTTATTTGCACTTTTCCACAGAAGTCTTGCCGATAATTTCGCGCCTGGCTTCGCGGCCTTTTCGCTTCTGCCTCCCGTCTGCGGGCCCGTCGCCCCTGTGCGATACTCAAGGAAGCATGTACAAGCGCATTATTCTCAAGCTTTCGGGTGAAGCTCTGGCGGGCGCGCGTGGCTTTGGTCTCGATGCTGCCAAGGTGGCCGACATCACGGCTGAAATCGCCGATGTTCATTCCCTCGGCGTCCAAATCGGCGTCGTTGTCGGCGGTGGCAACTTCTTCCGCGGCGTCGCCGAACAGGCTAGGGAGATGGACCGCGTTGCCGCCGATAACATGGGCATGCTCTCCACCGTCATCAACGCCATTGCCCTTCAGGACGCTCTCGAGCAGCGTGACGTCCAGTGCCGCGTCATGACCGCCGTCTTCATGAACCAGGTCGCTGAGCCTTACATCCGCCGCCGCGCCGTCCGCCATCTTGAGAAAGGTCGCGTCGTCATCTTCGCCGCTGGCATCGGCAACCCATTCTTCTCCACAGACACTGCCGCTAGCCTCCGCGCCATGGAAATCAAGGCCGACGTCCTTCTCAAGGGCACCAAGGTCGAGGGTGTTTACAGTGCAGATCCCGTCCTCGTCAAAGATGCGGTCAAGTACGACGAAATCACCTACATGGAGATCCTCCGTCAGGGCCTCAAGGTCATGGACCTCACCGCTGTCAGCCTCTGTAAAGACAACAACCTGCCCATGATCATCTTCAACATGAACCAGCCTGGCAACATCCGCCGTGTCGTCCTCGGCGAGAAGGTCGGCTCACTGGTTACAGCCTAACCGCAGGGGAGTATGGAAAAGGCCGGGCACAATCTTCGGCCTCCTCCGCGTAAACATGGGGCAGCACGGAGACATCCAACGTTCTGTGGAAATGCGCAAGCCAGCCCCGCTGAAAGCACTCACCGGCCTGCGCTGCTTTGCCGCCATCAACATTGTCTTCTTCCACTTCTCTGACCCTAACTGGTTCGGCTGGTTCGCCCCAATCGTCAATGCCGGCTACGCCTCGGTCAGTTACTTCATCCTTCTCTCAGGTTTCGTCCTCGGCTATAACTACAACGCCCGTGCTCGCGACGGCAAGCTGGACATCGTCCGCTTCTACAAGGCACGCTTCACCCGCCTCTATCCCATTTACTTCCTCAGCCTCCTCCTCAGTTGGCGCATGGTCATGCCGGAGTACCACGCCCACACGCACCATATGTTCTGGCTCGGCATGGTCCTCTCGCCTCTCCTGTTGCAGGGCTGGGTCCCGGAGATCGCCACCTTCCTCAACACCCCCGCGTGGACCATGTCCGCCGAGTCCTTCTTCTACGTCCTCTTCCCCTTCATGGCAAAGTGGAAAAAGCCCACTGACATCCGCCGCCATCTCTGGAAGATGTTTGGTGTCTGGATGCTTGGTCTCATTCCAGGATCGCTTTACATGATCCTGAATCCCGACGGCATTCCGCACCCTGACCGCTGGAGCTGGGGCCCCTGGCTGCAGGCGCTCAAATACACGCCAATTCCGCACCTCGCCAGCTTCGTCTTCGGCGTTCTTCTTGCTGAACTCGATGAACTCGTTCCGCGCAGCATGCGCCTCCGCTTCATCCTGGGCGTCGGTGGCTTCATCATCACCTTCAGCCTGCTATCGCTCGGCTCCGCCATCCCCTTCGCGCTGCTGCACGACGGCCTGCTCATGCCGCTCTTCGGCTGCATCATCATCGGCCTCGCCGGCAACAATCCGCTCGCCTACGCCCTTGGCGCGCGTCCCTTGGTCTTCGTCGGAGAGGCAAGCTACTGCCTCTACCTGCTCCACTTCAACATGTGGAACCTGATTCACGATTCGCACATCCTCAACCGCTTAGGCCTCAACCGCTTTGATCCGTGGATCAGTTACGCCCTGCTGATTGGGTTTGCTCTGCTGGCCCTGCACTTCGTTGAGAAGCCCGCCCAGCGCCAGTTGCGCAAGTGGATGTCCGCAACATAACGCGTCACGTTCTAGGGCAACACCCTGCTCCATCACCCAGTCCTTGCTTCCGGTGCCAGGAGAGTCTCGCATTTGTCCTGGAACTGCGCGCAGCAAAAAGCCCAGCCTTTCGCGGCTGGGCTTTTGCCTGGGTTGTTGCCGGTCGCCTTATGGGAAGACGGCCTGCGTCGAGTGGTTGCCGTGCGGCACAATCGCCAGTGACGTCGGATGCGAACCCGACGGGTAAGGCGTGGACTGCGCCTGCTTCAGCGTGCCGGCATTCGGATCCAGTTGGAAGCCGGAGATCGAGTTGCCAAGATAGTTCGCCGTATACACAAACCGGCCCAGCGCGGGGTCAACCGCAATGGCCACAGGCTGCGTATCCGTGGAGTTTGTTGCGCTACCTGTGGGGTTGATAGCGGCCGAGGGTGTGCCCGTCTTCAAGTCGATCACATAGGCTGATACCGACGAATCCAGCGCATTTGAAACGTACATGTAGATGCCACGCGGATCAATGGCCACGCCACTCGGCTGGTTGCCGGTGCGGAACGGGCCGTTGATAAGGTAGGTGAGGATGCCGGTGGACTGAATACCGTAACCGATCAGCTGGTTTGAGGCAAAGTCCGTCACATAGATGAACCGGTTCGTTGGGTCGGATGCCAGTGCGCTCGGTTTCACGCCTGCCTGGTAGGGGCTGGCCGTTGTCGGTGTTAATGCACCACCTGAGCCCACATTGAACCCGAAGATCCACCCGGGATGAGCGGAGCTCGTCACCGTTCCGCCGGGGTTGTATGCCGAGCGATCATACACCGTGGCGTACACGCCGCTGTTGTTGGCCAGCACGTTCACCGCGGTGGGTACAATCGTATCGCCCGGATAACCGGAGAGCAGCAGACTCTGCTGATCGGTGGGCGATCCAATCACTCCTGCTGAGAGAGCAAACTCCGTCAATGTTGCCGAGGTCGTTCCTGAAAGTACGTACAGGTATGATCCCGCCTGGTTCACGGCTATTGAGACTGGCGTGTCTGTCAGCGTCACTGAATCCTTCTTCGTCAGTGCGCCATTGACGGCAATCGTGAAGTGCACGATGCTGTTGTTGCCTTGGTTGGCCACGTAGAGATTCTTCTCATCCGCTGAAACCGCCACGGAAATGGGGTCGGCGCCGCCCGAGTCCACAGCATCATTCGCCGGGCGCAGCGCACCCGACTGCGAGTCCGCCGCGTACGTTTGAATCTGTCCGTCCCCGGCTCCGCTGCCGGCGGTGGACAGAAAGACATAGTCGATGGTGACAAGCTGGCAGGCAGTCAAAAGTGTGGCCACTAGAAGGCCGATGGCAGAGACCAGAAACAGCTGGCTCAATTTGCTGAACTTCATGCGCTTCCTTCGTCGTGGGCCATCTGTGTCGAGCCCGTTGAGAACTGGTTAAGTTGCCCCCGCTGCCATTGTAAAAGCCCTGCGCGGGGTATTGCTACTTCGCCCGGTATCGGGCGCTTACTGCTCGTCCTGCATGGTTCCAGCACAATATGCGCCGCAGGCAGGGAAAATGATGGGGCCGCTACTTCTGCACCGACCCATGCGGAATCGCTGCCACCGCCGTGGGCTGTGCGCTGGACTTGAACGGCGAGAACTGCGAGTTCAGCAGCGTGCCGTTGGTTGTGTTCAACTGGAAGCCTGAAACGGTGCCATCCAGGAAGTTGGCCGTGTAGATGTACTGATTCAGCGCGGGGTCAATTCCAACGGCCACCGGTTGCGTGCCCGTAGTGTATGTGCCCGCGTTCGCCAGCACGCCTGCCGTGCTTATATAGGTGTTCAGGGTTGCGTCCTGTGCGTTCGCAACAATGACGAACTTGCCCGTGGCATCCACTGTTATCGCTGATGGCTGGCTGCCCGCGGGGAAAGGACTGCCATTCACCGGCGTCAGCATGCCGCCGTTGATCTGGTAGCTCAGCACATTGCCGGCAGCCGCATCCGTCGCATACAGGTAGTTGCCGTTGGGATCACTTGCCGCAGCCGAGGGCTGTTTGCCGGCAGCAAATGGCACGCCGGAGTTGAGTGCCGTCAAGGTGCCGTCGGCATTCACCGCAAACCCGAAGATGTATCCGCCACCCGCAGTCGAGTCATACGCCGTGACGTACACGTATGCGCCCGACGCCGCCGTCGTGATGCCCGTCGGCGTCATCACGTGCGTCGGATTGCCAGGCAGGATCAGCGGCCAGTAGTTGCCGCCCACGCTTGCGTTGGCCACCGGCGCATCCAATGAGTCGTCGGACTTGATTGGGAAAACCGCCACCGATCCCGAGCAGGGCGCGGCAACTGAGCAGGTTGGCAACGGCTGGTAGGTGTCCAGCACATACAGGCTCTTGCCTCCCACCGCCACGCGGATCGGGAAGACCCCCGGCGTGTTCACCGTGTTCTGCGGGTAAAGCTTGCCGTCATTACCGATGACAAACTGGACGATGGTGTTGTCGTCCTCGTTCACAACGTAAAGATTGGTGTTGTCCGGCGAGGGAGATTCCGCAACAGGGTTACGCCCGCCGGATGGGAAAGGCGACGCCGGGATCTGGCGCATGCGGCCCGACTCCCTGTTGATCTCGAAGACGTTCACTTCACCGTACTGGTTGGGGCCTGCGGCCAGAGCGCTGGTCACATACACAAAATCCACGGTGAGCGTGCCGGTGAGAAAGCTGCAGGCAGATAGAAAGCCCGACGCCAGCAGACCGACCGCGGAAACCAGCACCAGCTGGCTCGTTCTGTTCAACTTCATGCGCATCTTTCGTCAGCGGACCAGAACCTCGGCCCGAAAAATCCTGATTTTGACTCTCGGATTCCTTGCGGCAGGCTAGCCAGCCGCTCTCGTAATCCGCTTTGATTGTTCAGGAATCCGGAGCTACCGGAACCCGGGGCAGGAATGCAGAGCGCTCCTGCCCAAGTCACATTGCAATCGCCGTCTTTCTAGCTCGTGCGTCCTGATACCATGCACCATGCAGCCGGTCCCGTCAGCGGATAGCTGCGGTTGGCCTTCCCGGGCAGGTTATTCAGCACGCCGGAGTTCTGATCGATTACGCGGCCGGTTACCGTGGAGTCGTTGAAGTTGGCCGTATACACAAACTGGTTGGACGGATCCTCGACTAGGCACTGCGGTCCTGCGCCCGTACCCCAAGGACTGCCCGGAATTTCACTCAACTGGTGCGTCGCCGGGTCAATCACGAAGCCTGCAAGGCCGCTTTGGGTGTTGTTCTGGTCAGTGTTATTGCCCTGGTTCGCCACGTACACCCACTTGCCCTTCGACTCAAGAATCAGGTAGATCGGGTTCGAAAGCGTCGGATCGATGGGAACTGCGCCGCCGGTCTGCGCCTGCAGAGCACCGTTCGCGCCAATTGAAAAGGGCAGCACCTGGCTGGGAGAGGTGATTCCGCTTACCGTAATCGGCTCGTTGTCCATCACGTAGATAAAGCCGCCACCCTGCACAATTCCTGTCGCCTGGGTAATGTTCAGTGGCTGTGAGCCGTTCTGGTTGATCGTCAGCTGGCCTGTGCTTGCATTGTAGGTGTAGGGAAAGACAGAGTCGCCAGTTGCCGGTGTTCCGCTGACCGTGAGGATGTAGCCGGAAGCCAGAACAAAATCAATCGGGTTGGCCGGCACTGGGAAGTACGGCAGAGCCTGTCCGCTGGACGAGGTGACCTGAGAGTTGACCACGAGCGTGAGGCGGCCCGTGTTCGAGTCAATCTTGAAGGCCGTCACATCGCCGCAGCTGGTCACGCTAGGCCCAAGGGCCAGCGCGCATGCGGAACTCGACGGAGAGTCGTGGTCGAGCACATAGAGAAAGTTGCCCGAGGCGTCCGCAATAATGCGGAAAGGATTGATGCCCTGCGTGTAGAAAGTCTCCTGTGGAGAGAGAACGCCGTTACCGCCGATGGCAAATTGCGTGATGTTCGAGTTCTGGCAGGGATCGGTCGTGGTGCAGACTGAGCCGCCCGAGGAATTGACGCCCCGGTTCAGCACATAGATGAAACGACCACCCGTCACAACCACTGCGCGGCCGGGATTGGCGCCGCCTGAGGAAATGGGAAGTCCGTTGATGGGAACCAGCGTGCCTGTGTTGTGGTCGATCTTGAAGCCGCTGATAATGCCGTTGCCGGTTGTTTGAGCGGTGACGGTGCCCGTGACCCACAAATATCCGACCGTATAACTCTGGACGCAAGACGTAATGCCGAGGATGACGCCAGCAGATAGAGCGCTCATCAGAAAGGCCTTGCCGAATTTCCTAAACTTCATGCGATTCCTTCATCCTGGTCCGGCGTGCGCCGCCAAGTTTGCTAGTTCCACAGCAGAGCTGGGTTGGGATGGGTCCCTGCTGCATTGTAAAAGCCAAGGCCGTGTTGTGCCTAGTTTCCGGTACACACAGGGCAAAACAGTGCACATCCCGGCAGCTCCATGTCTGCCAACTGCGGCAGTCAGGCCTTCAAAATAGTGTGCATGACCCTGTTGGAACCATTGCCCGTTGGTGACCGTTGGTCGCAGAAGTTGTGGAAAAAGTCACTTGCCGAAGAGCCTCCCGGAGCCAAGGTCACCATGGATGGCTCCGGGAGGGGATGAAGCGAAACTACCAAACGCGGCAGGAATTCGCCGGATACATCGGCTGGCCCTTCTTGCAGCCGAAGGCCTTGCCGAACTCGTCAAAGTTCTGCACGGAGCCGTTCACGCGCCAGCGCCCCGGCGAGTGCGGATCCACAAGCGCCGATTGACGCGCCGACTGTTCGGTCTGGTTCTGGCACCACACCTGCGCAAAGCCCAGGAAGTAACGCTGCGCCTCAGTGTATCCGTCAATCTTTTCATCGATTGACTTGTTTTCGGAAGCCAGCGTATCCAGCAGGGCCATGTAGGCAATGCGCAAACCGCCATTGTCCGCGGTATTCTCGCCCAGCGTCAGCTTGCCATTCAGCATCTGCGCAGGTGCTTCGGCGTGCGCGGCAGCAGCTTCAAAGCCGTCGTATTCCTTGGCTACGCAGTCCGTGCGCTCGGTAAAGGCCTTGCGGTCGGCAGGCGTCTGCCACTCGCGCAGGTTGCCCTTGCCATCGTACTTTGAGCCTTCATCGTCAAAGCCATGCGTGATTTCATGGCCAATCACCACGCCGATGCCACCGAAATTCACCGCGGGATCGATGGAGGGATCAAAGAACGGCGGCTGCAGAATGCCGGCGGGGAAGTTGATGTCGTTCATCGAAGGATCGTAGTAGGCGTTCACCGTTGGCGGCGTCATCTCCCATTCTTTTTCGTTCACCGGCTTGCCCAGGTGGCCCAGGTTCCAGTTGCGCTCAAAGATGGCAGCGCGCTCCACGTTGCCGATCAGGTCGCCCCGATCCACCTTCAGCGATGAGTAGTCCCGCCACTGTTCCGGGTAGCCAATCTTGTTGCGGACCATGGCCAGCTTCTGCTCAGCTGCTTGCTTGGTGGCTTCACTCATCCACGGCAGGGTCTTGATGTCCTCGCCCAGAGCCTTTTCGAGCGCGGCAACGAGCTTGTCCATGCTGGCCTTGGACGAGGGAGGAAAGTTCTGCTTCACCCAGTCCTGGCCTACTGCTTCGCCCAGCGCGTGGTCGGTCATTGCCGTGCACTGCTTCCAGCGCGGGGTGGGTTCTTTTTGCCCCGCGAGGGTCTTGCCAAAGAAGGCAAAGTTCTCATCAAAAAACGCCTTGGGCAGGTTGCTGGCTTCGCTGTGAATCAGGTGCCAGCGCAGGTAGGACTTCCACGCATCAACAGGCTCAGCGCTGGCCAGCGTGTTCAGTTCCTTGAAAAAGTTGGGCGTGGCCACGTTCAACGTGTCAAAGTGGCCCACCTCAACACCCTTGAAATACGCAGGAAAATTGAGCGCGGGCGCCATCTTCTCAAAGTCCACGACCGTGTAGATGTGGTAGCGATTCTCCGGCTGGCGCATCTCGGTGCGGCTGGTGGAAGCCTTGGCCAAATCCGTCTCAATCTTCATCACGGCTTCTGCTTCCCGTGCGGCCTGCTCGGGTGAGTCGCCGGCCAGGGTGAACATCTTCGTGATGTGCGCTACGTACTCCGCGCGAATGTTCTGGAAGCGCTTGTTATCCACGATGTAGTAATCGCGGTCCGGCAGAGACAGCCCGCCTTGGGAGATGATGGCGATCTGCTTGGACGAGTCCTTCTCGTCCTGCCGGACTCCGAAGCGGAAGGGTGTGGTGGCGACGCCCTCCGCCGCCAGTTCGCCAATCAGCGCCCCCAGGCTCTGAGCATCCTTGAGCGCCGCGATGCGCTTGAGTTCCGGCTCCAGTGGCGACAGGCCCTTTTTCTCAATCAGAGATGTATCCATGCAGGCGGCGTAGAAATTGCCATACTGCTTTTCGAGAGGCGTCTTCGGGTCCTGCGCGGCAGCGTTCAACTCCTCCCACAGCAGGTAGCGATTGCGCTCAGCCAGCAGCGAAAACGACCGGGCCCAGCGCACCTGGTCCGGAGGAATCGGGTTGTTCTTGTTCCAGTTGCCACAGGCATACTGGTAGAAATCAGTGCACGGGTCTACGCTCTTGTCGATTGCATTCAGGTCAAAGCTCTTGATTGCCGGCGGCGGCGTGGGTTTGGCGTCATCGGAGGGTGCGGCACCGGGCGGCAATGCCATGGCCGTCGCACCGGCCATGACCAGAACAGGAAGAATACGAAGAATGTTCATTGGATGTCCTCATTGAGATTGGGCCCGAAACGTGTCGGCAGCCTTGCAGGAGCCGCAGGCGCCACGTTCAAGAAAGAGCAGCAGCCGAAACAGACCCTATCTTCTTGGCTTAAAAGGCTACCACGTAGGATGCATGCGCCGTTCATCACCTTTCATAGGATGGAAAATCTGCGTGCTCGTTCGCCGTGCCGTCTGCTAAACTCCGCTGACGGTTCCCGCTGGAGAAATACATGAAATCCAAGCAGAAGCTGACAATTGCGGTTTGCATAGCCCTTGGTGCGGCAGGTATTTCTGGCCGCGGCCTTGCTCAGCAGGCTGAGAAGCTAGCACCCGGGCGCACCCTCGTGCGGGCAGGCCACCTTCTCGACGTGAAGACGGGCAAGGTGCTCGATGCTCAGACCATCGTCGTCGTCAGTGACACGATTCAGTCCATTGCGCCTACGGCCTCGATTCCAGCAGAGCCCACAGACAAAGTTGTGGATCTGACCGGAATGACCGTGCTGCCCGGGCTTATCGACGTCCACACGCACCTGACGATGGCTACGAACTTCGATCCCTACAACGAACTGACGATGACCAACGCGAAGGAAGCCATCACTGGCGTGGCCAACGCGCGCACCACGCTGCTGGCCGGCATCACGACTGTGCGCAATGTAGGCGCCAACGGCTACACCGATGTGGACCTGCGCGACGCCATCAATTCCGGCCAGGTGCCCGGGCCGCACATGATGGTGAGCGGGCCGCCGCTCGGCATCACCGGCGGCCACTGCGATGAAAACCTGCTCCCTGTCCAATATCACCTGGTCGGCGACGGCGTGGCCGACGGCATCCCTGCCGTGCAGCACATGGTGCGCCAGAACATTAAATACGGAGCCGACGTCATCAAGATCTGCGCCACCGGCGGAGTGCTCTCCAAGGGCGACGATCCGCAGGCCTCGCAATACACCCTCGAGGAGATGCAGGCCATTGTGGCCGACGCTCACCGCCTCGGCCGCAAAGTCGCCGCACATGCCCACGGCGCCCAGGGCATCCTCTGGGCCACTCAGGCCGGCGTCGACTCCATCGAGCATGGCAGCTACATCAACGACGAAGGCATTGCCGAAATGAAGAAGCGCGGCACGTACCTTGTGCCCACGGTTTACCTGGAAGACTGGATGCTTCAGTACGGGCACCTGCCGCCCTTCTACCAGCAGAAGATGAAGGACGTGAGCGCGGTGGCTAAGCAGAACATCCGGCATGCCATCGAGTCCGGCGTAAAGATCGCCATGGGCACCGATGCCGCAGTCTATCCGCATGGGCTCAATGCGCATGAGCTGGACGTGTATGTGAATCAACTCGGCATGTCTCCGCTTGCCGCGCTGCAAACGGCCACCATCAACGCCGCTGACCTGATGGGCTGGACGGCGAAGACCGGCACGCTGGAGCCCGGCAAATGGGCAGACATCATCGCCGTCGACAAGAATCCGCTCGATGACATTCGCGTGCTGCAAAACGTGCAGTTCGTCATGAAGGGCGGCGTCGTCTACAAGCAGGCAGGTGCACCCGTTTCCACGATCAAGGAGTGAAAAACAACCCTGCCATGCGCAGGCGTCTGGGCCGCAACAGCGTGACCGGCTTGTAGCCCCGCCTGCGCGTAGCCGGCTCACGCTTCAAAGCCATCCGCACAGATTGCCGGAGGCACAGTACGGTAGAATCGGGAACAGTCATGAAAGTGTGTCAGGCAGGCCCAGGACGGAACGGATTCCTACTATCTACGCAGGGCATTTGGATGTCGCTGACCCTTTTGCTTGTCGCTCTACTGCTGCCTGTTTGCATGTCTGCGCAGGTTGCTCCAACTGCCTATGAGAGGCACCTGAATCTCTGGGTCGGCGCCGAGTACTCCAATTTTGAGCCCGATTACAAGCCTGCGTCACGCTTGGACGGCGCGGGCTTCTACGCCGACTGGAGCTTGACGCAGCGAGTCGCCGTCGAGGGCGAAATGCGCTTTCTGCATTTCAACAGTACCGCAGGGGAAACGCAGGATCACTACCTCGTTGGGCCCAAGGTCTCCCTGCTGCGCTGGACAACAGTGAAGCCGTACGCCAAATTCCTTATCGGTCTGGGCAGGAACCAGTTCCCGTACGACATTGGCTACGGCAAATACTTTGCCATGGCGCCCGGCGGTGGCGTTGATTACGAGTTGAGCCGCAAATGGGCGGTGCGGGCAGACTATGAGTACCAGATCTGGCCCTCGGCGCCTGCCATTCCGGGCCAGACTAACAACGGCATGACGCCCAACGGATTCAGCGTGGGCATTGCCTACCGCGTCTTACACCGTTGAACGCCATACGCGCAGTAAGCAAATCGCGGGTCATCCGGAGGCAAGTTCTTTACATATCGCCCGCGCTCCTGCCACACTGAAACGTGGACACCCAGACCATTGTCATCCTCGATTTCGGCTCGCAATACACGCAGCTGATTGCGCGCCGCATCCGCGAGCAGAACGTTTTTTCAGTGGTGCTTCCTTGTACAGCTCCGCTTGCGGAGGTGCAGGCACAGAAGCCTATCGGCCTGATTCTCTCCGGAGGGCCATCGTCTGTGTACGACGCCGATGCGCCTGCTGCTGACCCGAAGCTGCTCGAACTGGGCGTGCCGATTCTCGGCATCTGCTACGGCCTGCAGTTCATCGTGCATCATCTCGGCGGAAAAGTGCGCTCTGCACCCAAGCGCGAGTACGGCCATGCCGTGGTGACGATTGAAGACGCATCCACGCCGCTCTTTGCCGGGCTGCCGCAAACACTCGCCGTGTGGATGAGCCACGGCGACGAAGCGCTGGAACTGCCTGTGGGCTTCCATCGCACCGCCGTCACGTCCAATGCGCTGGCAGGCATTGCCAATGAGCAGCGCCGCATCTGGGCCGTGCAATTTCATCCCGAGGTGCATCACACGCCGCTCGGACCGCAGCTTATCAAGAACTTTGTTTTCGACATCTGCGGTGCCCGCGGCGACTGGACTCCGGCCCACTTCATCGAGACCACGGTGGCGCAGATTCGCGAAAAGGTGGGCAATGGGCATGTGATCTGCGGCCTCTCGGGCGGCGTGGATTCGTCCGTGGCGGCGGTGCTGGTGCACAAGGCCATCGGCAACCAGCTTACCTGCATCTTTGTGAACAACGGCGTGCTGCGCAAGAACGAGTTTGAGAATGTGCAGCGCAATCTGCGTGACAAGCTTGGCCTTAACATCGTTGCCGTCGATGCCAGCCAACGCTTTATGGCGCAACTGGCCGGGGTTACCGACCCGGAAGTCAAGCGCAAGCGTATCGGTGCAGAGTTTATTGCTGTCTTTGACGACGAGGCGCAGCGCATAGCGAAGGAAACCGGCGGCGTGGACTGGCTGGTGCAGGGCACGCTGTATCCAGACGTGATCGAGTCCAGCAGCGTGAAGGGACCAAGCCAGACCATCAAGAGCCACCACAATGTGGGCGGCCTGCCGGAGCGCATGAAGCTCAAGCTGATTGAACCGCTCCGCGATCTGTTCAAAGATGAGGTGCGCCGCATCGGCCGCGACCTCGGCATGCCCGAGGACGTCCTTGGCCGCCAGCCTTTCCCCGGCCCCGGCCTCGCCGTGCGCATCCTCGGTGAAGTGACGCCGGAGCGCGTGGCGCTGCTGCAGGAGGCCGACGACATCGTCGTCTCGGAAATCAAGGCGGCGGGGCTTTATTCCAGCATCTGGCAGAGCTTTGCCGTGCTGCTGCCGGTGATGAGCGTGGGTGTGATGGGCGACCAGCGCACCTATGCCTACACGGCGGCGGTGCGTGCCGTGCATTCTGAGGATGGCATGACAGCGGATTGGACTCCGCTGCCCTACGACGTGCTCAAGCGCATCTCAAGCCGCATCGTGAATGAAGTCCGCGGCATCAATCGCGTGGTCTACGACATCACGTCCAAGCCGCCCGGCACTATCGAGTGGGAATAGGGACTGGCCGCTGAGGCGCCCACGCCGCCGGCAGCGCAAGGCGAATGGATCCGTGCGATTTCCTTACTGCCCTGCCGGCCTCAGCACGGGCGCGCGTAACGGAGTCGTAAGGATTTCAATACGTGTGTCTTTAGGGAAGACTACGTCGCGGCCGGAGACGAGAAAGTTCTCATAGAACGAGAGGCCGGCGGCGTAAAAGCCGATTCCGGCGGCCAGGTTGCGGTCGCCGGCTACCACACCGACGATGCGGCCCACGAGGCCAAAGCCATTGGAGGCCACGCCGGCTTGTGCCGTGACATTTCCGTCGGTGTCCAGCGCGCGGCTGGCGAGCATCGTTAGCAGCAGCGGTGCAACGGCGCTGGAACGGTTGCGCGGTGTAATGGTGCCTTCGGCGTCGAGCGAGAGATCCTGCGTCTTCTCGGTTGCGGCGCCGGCCAGCGAGCCCTGCACCTGCTTGTCATAGCCCTCGGGGAAGCGCACCTGCTGGAAGGTGAAACGCAGCTTGCCATTTCGCCCAAAGGAGCGGGCGGCCTGCGCGGACGCCACCTTGCCGATGAGCGTGGCTCCTTGCGGGACGACGAGCAGCTTGTCCTTGTCGAAGACAGGCTCGATGACCAATGCCTGCACGGGATCGCCCGGTCGGGCCGTTGCAGAGGTCAACCCACGCATGAGGAGCGCATGTACGGCCCACGTCTCGGGATTACCCGGGGCTGCCGGCGCAGCCGCAAGCGCGGGCGCATCCTGCGGTGGATCAGGAACGGCGACGGGCGCGCTTAATTCAAAGGACCATGCGGTGTGTGCTTCGATGCGCTCGGGGTGGTAGGGCAACTGGTGATAGAGCAATTGCAGTGCGCGGTCACCCTTACCCGGTGCTGTGAAGTAACTCATGCGGTCGTGAAAGTCGGCCTTTGCCTGGGACCAGTAGCGGGCAAAGAAGGATTTGTGCGGTGTAATGCCGGGGGCTATCAGGTGCAGCACCGGGGCGCCGTCGGAGGCTGTGGCGGCGCTTATATTCAGCGGCCCATCGGGCAGCAGCATCTCATCGAATCGAACGACGGGCTTGTGGAAAGGGGTAAAGTCTCCCATCAGTCGCGCATGCCAACGGGCCTTTTTGTCGGGTTGCAACCGCACCACCTCGCCGTGCAGCTTCGTGTTGGCCGGAATCACGAGCTTTCCATCAGCGAAGATGGGATGCAGCAGGCGGCCTTCGATGGCTTCGCCAGCCTTCATCGGATAGTGATGTGTAATCTCAACCTGCAGGCTGGTGCCCTTGGGCAGTGTGGGTTCGGACGCGGCCGGCACAGCGGCGTGGACGGAGGGTGCAACAGGTGCGGCGGGCGCAGCGGGAGGCCTGTGCTTGAGCGTTTGCGCCCCCGCCAGTGCGGCGAAGGCCAGCACGGAAGACGCCACGAAGATGATGGATTTGCTGCCCGGTCCCGAATGCATGTGGGGAAGACTCCTGCAGGAGCGATTCTACATTTGTAAGACGCGAAAAGAGCGCAAATGCGAGCGTTTATTGACCGGAAGGCTGTGCACGCAGGGCGGCCAGATCCCGTGTCAGCGCATCGAGGCGCTCCAGCAGCTCTGTGTGGCGCTTGTCGGCGACGGACGGGTCGAAGGCCTCCACGTAGAAGGTGCCGTTAGGTTCAAGCTCGCAGCGGTGCACTTGATGAAAGCCCTCGAATCCCTGCCGGTGAATTACCTCCAGCAACTCCTCGCGGGTGAGCATTTCGCGTTCCAGGGCCTTTTTGTCCACGTGGCCGTTGTGAACAAGCACCGTTGGCCGGCCCTCAAAGGCGCGGGTGAGCCGGCGCGAGCGGAACAGGACACGCACTACCAGCCAATTAATGGCCAGCAGGCTGAAAGCTCCGATGACGCCGCCGGTTACGGAGTTGTCTTCGCCGATGATGGCGTTCTGCACCGTGTTGGAGAGCGAGAGCAGGACGACCAGGTCAAAGGGGTTGAGCTGGGCCAGTTCGCGCTTGCCGAAGATCCGAAGGAGCAGAACCAGCACCAGGTAAACGATGACAGGACGGATCAGCTTTTCCGCCACGGGAAGCGGCAGCAGAAACATGTGGTCAAGGATTGGCGCGTGCATCATGGAACCGAGGATACGGCTCCGGACGCGGCTTTTCCAGCAGGATGTAGCGAGGATTTGGGATCGTGCGGGCGGTGGCTTTGCGCGCCCGCATCCCTGCTGCCTACTTGCGTCCACTGAGCTGGTAGTTCTTGTACTCGGAAGTGAACAACGTATTTCGCTCTGTGTAGGTGCCTACCCCGGAGTCGCCGTTGGGCACCACGTTCGTGATTACGAAGGTCTTCACGGGCACGATGAGCGTTTGCTGCCCCACCTTTACCGGGCCATAATCGACGCGCGTGTCCACCTGGTGTACTTCCTCAGAGGGCTTCAGCTCGGCCATGGTAATCATGCGCACAACGATCCCCGTGGTCGGCTCAATGAAAAGCTCGCCGTGGTAGGGCACGGAGGACTTGAAATTGTGCCAATTGGTGTTGGTCTGGAAATTGCCGACAACGCCGCCTCCACCACCAGTCCCTCCCATTGCGGAAGCGGTCGTTGCCGTGTAGAAGTGGG
The DNA here is from genome assembly GCA_021818105.1 of Acidobacteriota bacterium. Taxonomy (GTDB): domain Bacteria; phylum Acidobacteriota; class Terriglobia; order Terriglobales; family Acidobacteriaceae; genus Telmatobacter. The sequence goes on along the minus strand of JAKAFB010000003.1, from coordinate 6,709 downwards.
CAACGCCAGTCTGGGTGATATCAGGGAAGCAGCAGACGTTGAGTGCCATCCTGGACTTTTTTTGCGGTACTTCAAACGTGTAGACAGCCACCTGCTTGCCGTTCACCGTCTCCCACCGCAGCCACTTGAGCGTGCCGGCGGCCTGCGCCTCGGTGTAGACCATGCCCAGGCTCGGGTCTGGCTCCTGCAAGGCAATCATGCGGTTGGCACCCCATGGTGTCTTGTCTTTCTCTGAGGGCAGCTTTTCCGCGCCACGCTCACTGGCGATGGTTGCCTCAGTGGAGTTGATGTAGTGGATAAACGAGCCGGCATTGGCAAAGCCCGCGGTCGTGACCACCTCCGTTGCGCTCCCCTTAATGCCGGAGCTTGCAGCCACCGCCTCAACGTTGTCCTGGAATCGCAGCGTGGTCTTGGTGACCGTCATTTTGGTTAGCTGCTGGTACGTCTTTGTCACGTAGTCAGCGGCCTTGGCAAGAATCGCCTGCTGGGCTGCGGCATCCGGGGCCAGCGTGGAGGGCAAGTCATCGGCAGGTGGCGGAAGCATTGCGCTGCGCGCCTCCAGCACGTAGATCTGCTCGGTGGTTTTAGCCCCCGGTACATAGGAGACCAAGCTGTTCATCCGGGCAACTGTGAGTTGCTCGCTGAGTTCGACCTGCTTGAGGGCAGTGGCAACATCAGTGTCGGATTTCTTGTCTTGGTTCATTGAACGCAGCATCTCTTCGAGCTGTCCCACGGTAATCTTCTTGGTGCACCACGCGGGCACCGCTGCTACCAGCAAAGCCAACAACCAAATGAACCGTTTCATCTGTCTTTTCCCTTTGGAGCGCAGGAGCGGCACGATTCTAGCAGCCACATTTTCCATCCTGATGTGACAGGCTGCACAGGGTGTCGCTTACATACATCCCCTCCTTTTATTGACGTATGAATGGCCCAAAAGGCCGAAGAAACGGTGAACAAGGCCCCGGAGAGATGCGAGCCGAGCGGTCGATGAGCCGCAAAGCAGCAGAAATGCCTGAGCCTACCTGATTCCGAGCCCCTCAATCACTCCTCAGGATGCGGCATGCTGTCTGCTAGAGTGGAGTTGCCGTTGCTGGTCCTCACCAGCCCGACCTTTAGCACCTGTCGTAATGGCACGATTTTCATTTTTTCGGAGAAAGACTGCTGCGACGCGCGCGGCGGGCGGGACTTCTGTGTTTGCTGAACTGACCCCATTTCGCATTGAACAAATGTTCGTACCCCGCGTGTGGGGATACAAGGATCTTCGCCCCTGGTACAACCTGGTGAGCGAGGATGAGCCGATTGGCGAAGTGTGGCTGACGGGCGACGACTGCCGCATCGCGACCGGTCCTCATGCCGGCAAGACGCTTGGCCGTATCTTCAAGGAACAGCCGGAGGCGCTATTGGGGAATGGCGCTCCCTCGACGGATTCTCCGTTGCTGATCAAGATGATCTTTGCGCGGGAGAAGCTGAGCGTACAGGTGCATCCCGATGACCAACTGGCACAGAAATATGGGCAGCCGCGCGGCAAGACGGAGTGCTGGTATGCGGTGGCCGCCGAGCCGGGAGCACAGGTGGCCGTGGGTCTGAAGCCCGGCGTGACGCTGGAGCAGGTACGGACCGGCATCGAGAACAGCACACTCGAATCGGCCCTGAACGTTGTGCCCATTGAAGCCGGCGATATGGTGTTTGTGGATGCGGGCACCGTACACGCGATCTGGCCTGGCTCGATTCTGCTGGAAACGCAGCAGAACTGCGACATTACGTACCGGATGTATGACTATGGAAGGCCGCGCGAACTGCATGTGGAGAAGGCACTGGAGGCGACGAAGCTGGCGACGCGGGCGGGCAAGGTGCCGGCGCGGCAGTTGGCGGATCGCATCGTGCTTGTGGAAGAAGAGTACTTCTGTGTGGAACGGATTCCGGTAACGACGAGCCGCACCAGCAGCAGCCTGCCGGGGAGCCATGAGACGAAGCCGGGACTGGAGTTCCTGTTTGCAGCGGCGGGCTCGGCGCGACTGGCAAGCGGAGGCTTTGACCCGCTTGAACTGCCGGAGCGTGGCATCATTGCCGTACCTGCGTCGTCACCACTGTTCGCCATTGAGGATCTGGGCGGGCTGGACTTGATCCGCATCACCCCGCGCTGGGCGGGCATTCTGTCCTGAACGCGGCTTCAGGCTTGGTGCACTCTTTCTTCGCCTGCGCGCTCCCATTGGACCGCCTATCCCACAGGGAGAAATGGTGAAGAAGAAGGCCTGCGCTATCTGGCACCGCCGTGGAAGAGTTTGATGCACAATAGATAGCGTTATGAGCTTTCGAATTGTGCTGCCCGATAATCTTCGCGGCGCCGTGGATGCGGCGACTGCTGACTGGCAATCTGCTGACAAGGTGGCCAGGTTCTGGAAGAAGGATGCGCGCTTGTGGACGAGCGACGGCGAAGAAAGGTGGCTGGGCTGGACGAACATCGTCGAGCGCCAGCAAAAGGACTTGGCCGACTTTGCTGCGCTGGCCGCGGATGTGAAAGCCGCTGGATTCAAGTCCGTACTGTTGCTGGGCATGGGCGGATCCAGCCTTTGCCCTGAAGTGCTGGCCGTGACGTTTGGTCCTCAGGCTGGTTTCCCGGCGCTGCACATTGTGGACTCCACTGACCCGGCGCAGGTGAAAGCCGCGCGGGACAAGATGAACCTTGCGGAGACGCTGGTGATTGTGTCCAGCAAATCGGGATCGACGCTGGAGCCGAACGTGCTGAAGCAGTACTTCTTTGCCGAAATGGAGAAGGCTGTTGGCGCGGGCAAGTCCGGGCGGAACTTTATCGCGATCACTGACCCGGGCTCGAAGATGGAGCAGGTGGCGAAGGCGGACGGCTTTCGGCAGATCTTCTACGGCGACCCGGAGATCGGCGGGCGCTACTCCGCTTTGTCGAACTTTGGCGTGGTTCCAGCGGCCGTGATGGGGCTGGACACAGAGAAGTTGCTGGCCGAGGCGGCGAAGGCCGTGGCGGCAGCGAAGCTGGATCCGGCGAAGAACGAGGCGGTGCAACTGGGCTTGATGCTGGGATCGGCGCACGAAGCAGGGCGCGACAAGATTACGATCTTTACCTCACCAGAGATCTACGACCTGGGTGCGTGGCTGGAGCAACTGATTGCCGAGTCTACGGGCAAGCTGGGAAAAGGCATCACCCCCGTGGATCGCGAGGCGATTGGCGCGCCCGGAGTGTATGGCAAGGACCGCGTGTTTGCCTATGTGCGGTTGAAGGGCACGGCGGATACGAGCCTGGACGCGAAGGTTGCAGCGCTGGAGGCCGCAGGGCATCCGGTGGTGCACTTTGAGATAGCGGACAAGTACGAGATATTCGGACAGTTTTTCACATGGGAAGTGGCGACAGCGGTGGCGGGCTCGGTGATGGGCATCAATCCGTTCAACCAGCCGGATGTGGAGTCTGCCAAGGTGGAGGCGCGTGCCCTGACCTCATCCTACGAGAAGACGGGAAAGCTGCCGGAAGGTGCGCCGATGCTGGTGGGATCCATGGAAGGGGTCGAGTTTGCGGTTTTCGCGGATGAGACGTACGCGGCCAAGCTGAAGGCAGTAGCGCCGGACGAGACGCTGGCGGGTTATCTGACCGCACACCTGCAGCAGATTCAAGCAGGCGACTACTTTGCGACGCTGGCGTATCTGCCGATGTTCCCAGAGCACGAGGCGGCGATACAGGAGTTGAGGCACAAGGTGCGCGACACGAAGCATGTGGCGACGTGCGTCGGATTCGGGCCGCGCTTTCTGCATTCGACAGGGCAGGATTACAAGGGCGGGCCTAACACGGGCGTGTTTCTACAGATCACTGCGGACCACGCGGTGGATGTGGCGATTCCGGGACAGAAGTTCAGCTTTGGCGTGGTGATTGCCGCGCAAGCCGCCGGCGACCTGGCCGTGCTGCAGGCCCGCGGACGGAGGGCACTGCGCGTGCATCTGAGCACGAACGTTGCAGCAGGGCTAAAGGTGCTGGCAGCGGCAGTGGATCAAGCGCTAAGGCAACAGTAATTAAATCAGTCACTTATAGAAACGCCCGGTGCGAAATGCGCCGGGCGTTTCACGTATGCAGGAAATTATCGGCAAGCTTTCTGTGGAAAAGAAAAATATTCAAGGGGGGGGTAGGGGGTGGGGGTGTCTCCATCCGGATGCCCTGAGCCCAGATCTTTCCCTGAGTCTGTATTTATTGTGCGCGAAGTGAGGGTAATTCTCGGCAAACTACGGGGAGAATATTTCTCGGAGATGTCTCCCAGTTTGTCTCCTCTGCATCTCAACAGCGCGATGTGCAGCCGTCCTGTTGCGCGAGGGCAGACCTACGCACCCGCCGGACGGTTGAGATTGACTTTTATATAGATTTCTATCGCTGCCTGCAGGACAAAGCCGGTGAGGAATCCCCACATTAAGTTGGTGGTGAAAAACGAAACCAGTCCGACGACGACTGCGATGAGCAACAGAGGCAATCGTCTCAACACGTCGCGCAGATATGCCGCATGGTGGAGGCCTACATACACCAGGAAGACGCCGAGGACTGCGAGCGGGATTAACTGGAGGAGAGTGATTGCAGCCCTGCCGAACAGCGCAAGCAGGAGGCAAAGACTTCCGATGACATAACTAGCTGTTGGTGTTCGCGCTCCGAACTTGTTGTGCGCGGTTACGCCGCCCGATCCGTGGCACATGGGGGCAGCTTGCATGAACCCGCTTGCGAGATTCGTGAGGGCGATGCTCAGGGTCAATCCACGGATGGTGACGCGCCGTGCTTGCGGACCGTACAAAATTTGTGCGGTATTTTCAGTGGCCACAATTGAATTGCCGAAGGTCAGCGCAAATTGCGGGATGACCAGCAGCGGGAGAACTTTCCAGAACTCATCGATGCGGGGGTTCAGAAGCGTAGGCGGAACCGGTCCCCAGGAAAATGAGAGAGGCGTTCCCCACCGCGCCAGGCAGCCCAAGCCGAGGCCTGCGACAAGCAGAACCAAGGCGGCCGGGTAGCGTTGTGATTTATGGAATACCCACAACAGGATTGCGGCAGCACATGCAATTTCCCAGCCGGTGAAGTGGAGTGCATGGCCTAATGGCAGGCCAACCTGCTGGCGAAAGATGAGACGCAGGCCCTCGGCCGCGAGCAGTAAACCAAGGCCCAGCTGCATTCCGCGTACGATGGGCAAGGTGAAGAGCCTTGCGAGCCAGGCGGCCGTGTTCGTGATTCCCACCAGCGCCAACAGGATGCCCATGATCACGCCGGCGCTTGCAATTGCAGAAGGCGCCAACCCCGTGGCAAGGGCGATTGCCGCAACCGCTTTGAGCGGTTGCACGGAGATGGGGATTTGAAAATAGCGGCCAGCCAGGATGTAAGTCAGTCCGGCAGCCATAAACACCGCTGTTGGATTGAGGTGGTTGAGAGTAATCAGGGCAATTGCGATGGGAAACAGCACGCCGATATCACCAAATGCGCCTGCCACATCTGTGCGTGAGAGCGGGAAGGTGGTCGCTTTGGAGCGACTGGCGATAGCGGTGTTCAAAAAAACTTCACCTCGGCACTGGTCACCATGATACCGAAGGGGCTGCTGAAAAATCTGCCTGATGCACCAAGAGGGATGAGGGGGTGTCCACAGCCGCCGGTCCCTGGCTGCCAGTCGCTCACTCCTCCGGGCGCGTGCGGATAGGAATGGCGCTCTTTGTATTGTGCGATAAGTGGGGGTAATTATCTGCAAAGTGCGGCGCGATATTTTTTCGTGCGCGCCAACCCTGCCGTTTGCTGGCTCGAACGGCCACGACGGGACAACCCGGCGGGCTCATCCCAAGGCCCCGCTCATCGCGATAGGGCCGCGATGAGCGGGGCACACATCTCAACAGCCTTCAACAGATGCTGGAATCCGTGAGCGGGCCACCTGCCGCCAGGTGCTCCCGCCCGAAATCGCTAACGAGTGTACTGCCAGTCACTGCATTTCAACACGAGCATAGATACACTTTGGCCAAGTTGTGCCCAGATCCCCTCGATCCGGCTGCCGAATTCTCGGGTGAGTCAGTGATGAGGCGGCCAGGATTGCGTCGTAACTCGATCACGACACAGCGAAAATTCCTGGTGACAGCGTCAGGTCGCTGCACACCCGGCTGCTCGAATCGCATTGGGCACGAGCAGGGCAGATGGTGCCAGTATCTGGAGAGATTTTCTCTACGCAGTCTCCGGGAGGAAGGAGCTGAGCCCATGAAAACCCTAAAAATGACCCTGGCTGTTGCAGGCCTGTTTCTTGCTGGTCCGTTGTTCGCCCAGCAGGGTGTGCAGGCCAAGGTTCCCTTCAGTTTCTATGTCGGGAATTCCCAACTGATGCCTTCCGGCACCTACCGGATCACTCCTTGCAGTGAGAGCGCCGTTGTGGTTCGCAACTGCAATGATGGGGTGTCCGTCTTGCACTTGACTCGGTCCGGCGGTACGGAAACCAAGGAGCAGGGCAAGCTGATATTCCACAAATACGGCGACAAGTACTTCTTGAGCGAAGTGCAGGGCCCGTCGTTCTCAACTGGCATGGTTCTCCCGGTAGCGAAGAGCGAGAAGAAGGCGCGGGACGAGATGGCAACCGTAACCACCTGGGAAACCATCACGATTCCAAAAGAGGAGAAAACCAAGCCGCCTGAGCAATAACGCAGAGATGTCTGGGGAAGGGGTGCGGAGCCGGGGGCTCACGATCCC